>NZ_JAUCMM010000002.1:0-454517 GCF_030362975.1 Curtobacterium subtropicum | reverse complement strand
GCCGCGCGTCAGCGCGCCGCGCGGGCGCGCGCCGCGCGGCGCGCGTCAGCGCGCGGCGGCCGCCAGGCCGTGCGCGGCGGCGACGGCCTCGTTCACGACCTGGCCGGCGTGCACGTTCACGCCCTTCGCGAGCGCCGGGTCCGCCGCGGTCGCCTGCTCCCACCCCTGGTCGGCGATCGCGATGGCGTAGGGCAGCGTCGCGTTCGTCAGCGAGATCGTGCTGGTGCGCGGTACCGCTCCCGGCATGTTCGCGACGCAGTAGTAGACGGCGTCGTGCACGAGGAACGTCGGGGCGTCGTGGGTGGTCGGCCGCGAGCCCTCGAAGCAGCCGCCCTGGTCGATGGCGATGTCGACGAGCACCGACCCCTGCCGCATGTCCGCGACCATGGCGTCGGTCACGAGCTTCGGCGCCGAGGCACCCGGGATCAACACCGAGCCGATGACGAGGTCCGCGTCACGCAGCGCGTCGGCGATCGCGTGCGAGGACGACCGCAGCGTCGTGATCCGCCCGTCGAACCGGGCGTCGAGCGCGCGCAGCCGCGGCAGGCTGATGTCGAACACCGTGACCTCGGCGCCGAGCCCGAGCGCCATCGTCGCAGCGTGCTCCCCCGCGACCCCGCCGCCGATGACGACGACCCGACCGCGCGGCGTCCCGGGGACACCGCCGAGGAGCAGCCCGCGGCCGCCCTTCGTCCGCATGAGCTGGTCGGCACCGACCTGCACGGACAGCCGGCCGGCGATCTCGGACATCGGCGACAGCAGGGGCAGCGAGCGGTCCGGCAGCTGCACGGTCTCGTACGCGATGGCGGTCGCCCCGGAGGCCACGAGCGCGTCGGTCAGCGGACGGTCGGCCGCCAGGTGCAGGTAGGTGAAGAGCACCTGACCGGGGCGGATCGAGGCGTACTCGGAGGCGACCGGCTCCTTGACCTTGAGGACGAGCTCCGCCTGCTCCCAGACCTCGGCAGCCGTGTCGACGACGGTGGCGCCCGCGGCCCGGTACTCGTCGTCGGAGAAGGACGATCCAGCTCCGGCGCCGGACTGCACCAGCACCTGGTGACCGTGCAGCGCGAGCTCGCCGACCCCCGCCGGCGTGGCCGCGACGCGGTACTCGTTGTTCTTGACTTCGGTGGGGACGCCGATCAGCATCACGGACTCCTTCGTGGGCGGTGCAGGACCCTTCCACGATGCGTCGGGGTTCGTTACACGAGCGTTTCCGCCGAACATCTGCGTGGTCGAAGTGCGTTCGGTTACACGAGATTCGGTCGGAGCCGCTCCCGCAGCCGGCCGATCAGCGCGTTCGGAGCGATTCGCTCGGCAACTCCCCGAAGCGTGCGCGGTAGGTCGCAGAGAACCGGCCGAGGTGCCCGAACCCCCACGCACGGGCGATGTCCGCCACGCTGGTCTCGTCGCGATCACCGCGGACCAGGTCCGCCCGGGCGCCGTCGAGCCGCACGCTGCGCAGCAGGTCGCCCGGCGTCTGGTCGAGGTGCCGTCGGAGCGACTGCTGCAGTCCGCGAGGGCTGAGCCCGGCGGCGGCGGCGATCTCGGCGGTCCCGATGGCGTCCCGCGCATGGGCGTGCACGTACTCCAGCGCCAGCCGCAGTCGGGCGTGCTCCGGACCGTTGCCGGTCACCGTCGACTGCCAGCGCTCGCGGTGCGGGAAGGCCTCGACCGCGGCGGTGGCGAACGCGTCGACGATGCTCCGTCGAGCCGCCGGCGTGAGCGTCTGGTCGGCACCGAGCCAGATCCGGGTGTGCTCGCGGACCGCCGCCTGCCAGACACGCATGCCCTCGGCCGTCGGGCGCCGGAGCGGGTCGAAGGCGAAGGCGTCGTCCCCGACGAGCGCCCGGAGGTGCGCACGGTCGAGCTCGACGAGGTTGACGCCGATGTCCCGGTGGTGCAGCTCGTACCGGTCGGGCAGCACGAGCGGCACCCCGGGTTCGAGGTCGACCGACCGGCCGTCGACCGTCAGCGTGCTGGACCCGGCGCGGAGCCAGGCCACCAGGAACTTGTCGTCCACGGCGCTCTCCGTGCGGAGGTCCACCAGGAAGCGCGACGACCGCAGGGACAGCAGCTCGTCGCCCACCCCCGCGAAGTCCCACATCGGGCGGTTGCCCGTTCGACGGACGCGGGGCGTCCGGAAGTCGTAGTCGGCCGTGAAGAACGCCAGGGCCTCGTCGACGTCGGTGCCCACGATCCGCCGGAAGGACCGACCGTCCGGGGTCGTCGGAGTGGTGCGGTCGGACTCCACCCAGTCGGGGTTCTCGTGAGAAGGCACCATGCACCAGAACCTACGGGGCACCACCGACAAAGTAGGTCGGCAGGTGACACAGGTCCCGCCTCACGGCTGCAGGATCGCCTGCCCGACGCTCTCGTCGAGGATGAGGTCGGTGACCAGTCCGGCGGCGAGCGCACCCCGGAGGGACGCGGCCTTCGACCGGCCGGCCACCACGCAGACCCGCCGTGGCGCCCGCTTGATGGTGTCGAGGTCCGGCGCTCCTGCACGGGCGTTCACCCCGATGTCCTTCCAGGACCCGTCGGCCCGGTAGAACACGGTCGAGACGTCCCCGACGACGCCCGCCTCGGAGAGCTCGTCGCGGTCGGAGGGGTCGAGGTACCCGCCGGAGTACACGTGCGAGGGCACCGGCGCCTGCGGGGCCCCGACACCGAACACGACGAGGTCCATGCGTTCGTGCAGGTCGAGCACCCGGCGGATCGAGCGCTCGCGGAACAGTGCCTCCTTCGTCGCCGGGTCGTCGAAGAACGCCGGCACGGGGAACTGCTGCACGAACGCGCCGTACGCCTCGCCGAAGCGGCGGAGGATCTCCGATGCGTAGACGATGCCCGTGGTCCGGGTGTTGGCGGCACCGTTGATCTGCACCACGGTGGAGCCGTGCGTGGTCTTCGGCACGAGGTAGCGGCTGACGGCGCTGACGGTCGAACCCCACGAGATGCCGATCACCATGTTCGACTCGACGTACTGCGTCAGGATGCGCGCGGCGGACAGCGCCACCCGCTCGAGCCGGTCGACGTCGCTCGTGTGGTCCGGCACCGGGACGACGTGCGCGTGCACCCCGAACCGGGCGCGGATGTTCCGGCTGAGCGCGGCCGCCTGGTCGAGGGGCGAGCGGATCTGGATGTCGACGAGCCCGGTGTCCCTGGCGTACTTCAGCAGCCGCGACACCGAGGACCGCGAGGTCCCGAGCTCGTCGGCGATGGCGTCCATCGTCAGGTCCTGCAGGTAGTAGAGGTGTGCGGCGCGCAGCGCCTGCTGCGTGCGCATCGGCTGAGCCGCATCGCTCATGGTGCTCCGATCGGTAGAACGCCACCATGCACGGACGTGCACGGCCTCTGCAACCCCTGTCGCGCCTCCCGGCCGTCCGTCCCGCCGCCGACGCACCGCGACGACACGTGTGCTGCACGTTCGTGCACGCGAGTTGCCCGCCCTCCCACCCGGGAGCACCATCGAAGGCGTCCCCACGGAACCGACCAAGGAAGCGACGCACCATGTCGAAGAAGACGCAGCCCCGGAAGACGGTCAGCGCGCTCACCGAGCGCCCGAACGCACAGGTCCTCATCGTCGGTGGCGGCATCAACGGCATCGCCACCTTCCGCGACCTCGCCCTGCAGGGCGTCGACGTCGTGCTCGTCGAGCGCGGCGACTACGCCGGCGGCGCCTCGGCCGCGTCGAGCCACATGATCCACGGTGGCATCCGGTACCTCGAGAACGGCGAGTTCCGCCTGGTGCGCGAGAGCGTGCAGGAGCGCAACGGCCTCATCCGCATCGCCCCGCACTACGTCAAGCCGCTGCAGACGACGATGCCGATCTTCTCGACGTTCTCCGGCATCATGAACGCCCCGCTGCGCATGCTCACCCACAAGCAGCGCTCGACCAA
Source organism: Curtobacterium subtropicum (assembly GCF_030362975.1). Taxonomy (NCBI): domain Bacteria; kingdom Bacillati; phylum Actinomycetota; class Actinomycetes; order Micrococcales; family Microbacteriaceae; genus Curtobacterium; species Curtobacterium subtropicum. The sequence continues at coordinate 450,621 of NZ_JAUCMM010000002.1, read as the reverse complement.
GGAGCGTGGCGCGGCCCTCATCAAGATCGGCATGACGATCTACGACTCCTTCTCGCGCGACGGCGGCTCGGTGCCGAAGCACCGCTTCCTGACGAAGAAGGCGGCGCTGGCGGACATGCCGGCGCTGAACAAGGACCTGAAGTACACGGGCACCTACTACGACGCCTCGGTGCACGAGCCGGAGCGCCTCGCGCTCGACGTGCTGAAGGACGGCCTCGCCGCGGCGCAGGGCATCGGCAGCGCCGCGTCCGCGCGGGCGGTCAACTACGTCGAGGCCGCCGGGACCCGCGACGGCGGCGTGGTGCTGCGCGACCGTGAGACCGGCGAGGACTTCGTGTTCACCGCCGACGTCGTCGTGAACGCCTCCGGCCCGTGGACCGACCTGACCAACCAGGCGTTCGGCGGCGAGACGAAGTTCATGGGCGGTACGAAGGGCTCGCACATCGTCGTCAAGAACGACGAGCTGCTCGAGGCGACGAGGGGCCGCGAGCTGTTCTTCGAGAACAACGACGGCCGCATCGTCCTCATCTACCCGCTCAAGGGCCGGGTGCTCATCGGGACGACGGACATCGACGCGGACCCGTCGAAGCCGGTGACCACGACCGACGAGGAGATCGACTACTTCTTCGGCCTGGTGAAGCACGTCTTCCCGCAGATCGAGGTCACCCGCGACCACATCGTCTACAGCTACTCGGGCATCCGCCCGCTCCCCCGCCACGAGGACACCGCCCCGGGCTTCGTCTCCCGCGACTACCGGATCGTCGACACCCCGATCGCCGGGCTGCCCGGCACCACGGTGCTGAGCCTGGTCGGCGGCAAGTGGACGACCTTCCGCGCCCTGGCCGCGCACCTGTCGAGCGACGTCACCACGAAGCTCGGCGTCACCCGGAAGGTCGACACGACGGGCATGCCGATCGGCGGCGGCAAGGACTTCCCGACCACCGACGCGCAGCGTGCGCTGTGGATCAAGTCGCACCGGGACGGTCTCGACGAGCAGCTCGTCGACGGCCTGCTCGAGCGCTACGGCACCCGTGCGGCCGAGGTCGTGGACGTCCTGACCGACGGTCCGGTCGAGCCGCTCGAGTCCGACCCGTCGCTCACCCGTGCCGAGGTCGCGTACTTCGCCGAGCACGAGCAGGCCGTGCACCTGGTCGACGTCGTGCTCCGTCGCACGAACCTGGCCTTCGTCGGCGGGGTCACCATCGACCTGCTCGACGAGCTGGCGGACGTGCTCGCCGACACCCTGGGCTGGAGCACCGAGGAGCGCGCGGACGAGGTCCAGCGCACGCTCGACGTGCTGCGCGAGTCGCACGGCGTGATCGTGCCGCTGCACACGACGGCGCAGCCCGCGTAGTCCACGCGGCCCCTGACGGACGGGAGGCGCGGGGGGCGGGGGGCCCGCGGCCCCCGCGCCTCCCGTCCGTCGTGTGGTTCCGCACCCGTACACCGCACACGTCCCGGCACGCCGGCGTCCCGGCGAGCCACCGCTGTCGCGACGAGACGCCGCCGGTTCCGACGGCGTCTCACTCAGGTGGAGGCGTCTCGCGCCGACGCCGGCGTCTCAGGAAGCGTCCCGACCGTCAGAACGCGTCGCCGGTCGGGTCCGGCGCCGTCCGGTCGATCAGGTCCTCGCCTCCGACGGGCTCGCCCTCCCAGTCGACCAGGCGCCAGCCGTCCTCGAACGACCCCTCGACCTCGACGATCCCGGTGTTCTCGAGGTGCCGCTTCGTGCCGAACTCGTCCGGGGTGTTCTGCGCCGCCGCGCTGGCCCACGTGCGGATCGCCGCGCCGTGGCTGAACGCCGCAGCGACCTCGACGCCCGTGTCGAGGATCTGCCGCACGGCGTCGTCGTAGCGCGCAAAGAACTCCTCGCCGCTCTCGGCCCCGGGCATCCGGCTCGCCCGGTCCCCCGCCGACCAGCCGTGCACGGTCGAGATGTACAGCTGCACCGAGGTCCGGTCGCGCCTGCCCTGCAGGTCCCCGGCCTCGATCTCGCGTAGCCCGGGGAGCACGACGGGTTCCACGCCGAGCGCAGCGGCGAGCGGCGCGGCGGTGACCTGCGTGCGGACCATCGACGAGACGAACAACCGCTCGATCCCGCGGTCGGCCAGGGCGGCGGGCAGGGCATCCGCCTGCTGCTGCCCGAGCTCGGTGAGCCCGGGGCCGGGTACTTCGGCGTCGAGCACGCCGTCCACGTTCGCAGGGGTCTGGCCGTGCCGGATGAGCAGGAGTCGCATGCGCCCCACCCTACGGACGGCCGGTGACCTACCCCTGGCGGGCCTTCCACCGCGGATCCCGCTTGTTGATGACGTACACGCGGCCGCGACGTCGCACGATCTGCGAGCCGGGGATCTTCTTGAGCGCCTTGAGCGAGTTGCGGACCTTCACGGGTCTCCTTCCTGCACCGCCTCCTTGTTGAGAACGGTTGTCATATAGGGTACTCGACATGCGCCCTGCAGCAACCACCCTCGTCACCGCCCTGCACGATGCCGACGCCGTCCGCGTCGCGCGCCGGATCAGCAGCGGCCACCGGATGCACGTCCAGGGCGATGCCCTCGCGGCGGCCAGGGGCATCGCCGCGCGGCGCGACCGGCTCGACCGCGTGTGCGGACCGGACGCCGACCACGACCTCGTCGTCACGCTCGCGCCGGACGTCGACGTCCGTGCGGTCGGGATGCTCCTCGCGAACGCCGCCCGATCGGAGACCGGCGACGACCGGGTCCTGCGCCACGTGGTCGCCGTGCTCCGGGCGGACGACGTCGCCCACCTGCTCTGGTCCGACGTGGACGACGCCTTCGTCGCGGCCGAGCGGGTGGTCTCCCTCGTCGAGTACGCCACGGTGATCGCGCTCGAGCGGGTCGAGCCGCTGTCCGGCCGACGACGCCGCGCCCTCGTGTCCCTCCTCCACCGCATCGCACCGCACGCGGTGATCGTCGCGGCGCCCACCGTGCGCAGCGCCCGCGACCTGCCGGCGTCGAACGGCGGGGCGGCCCGGCTCCTGGCGTCCAGCGCGGGGTGGATGCGCGCCCTGTCGACCGACGCCGCCCGGGCGGACACGGGGCGTGACCCGCAGGACGACCTGGTGACGATGCGGTACCGGGAGCCGCTGCCGTTCCACCCCGGACGACTCGCCGACGTGATCGCGGACGACCTCGCGGCGGGGGCGAACGGCCGGGTCCTGCGCTCGAAGGGGTTCTTCCGACTGGCGTCCCGGCCGGACCACGTCGGCTCGTGGTCGAGCTTCGGCGCGATGCTCGCGCTGGACCCGACCGCGAACCCGTCGTGGGACGAGGACGCACCGGTCGGTCAGGCGATCTGGTTCGTCGGCGAGCGCCTCGACGTGCACGCGATCGAACGCGCACTGGACGGCGCGCTCCTCACGTCGGAGGAGCTGCTCGCCGGGCCGGACGTCTGGCGTCGGTGGCCGGACCCGTTCCCGGTGTGGCCGGCGCTCGACCCCTCGCACGAGCACCGGCGCGACTGACCGGTGCGCGACGACGCACGCGTCGATCGACGCGTGCGTCGTCGCAGACCGCGCGCCGCGCCCCGCGCCCCGGACGACCGACGCCCCGCGCGCCGTGCCCCGGACGACCGGCGCTGCACGCCCTCAGCGCCGGGCGGTCTCCGCGATCCCGTCGTGCGCCGCGAAGGGCAGGTCGCCCAGGTCGAGGTTCGGGTTCGTGTCCTGCGTGAGCACGAGCTCGCGCGCCTCGGCCTCGGACTCCACCGCGGGCATCGACCCCGGGAGCGGCCGCTGCGACGACTCCCGCATGCAGAACACGCCGATCGCCCCGACGATGCTCATCGCCACGAGGAAGTACGCGGGCGCGAGCTGGTCGCCGGTCGCGGTCAGGAGCGCCTGCACGATGAGCGGCGTCGTCCCGCCGAACACCGCGATGGCGATGTTGTAGGCGAAACCCATGCCGCCGTACCGGGTCGACGTCGGGAAGAGCGCGGGCAGCGAGGCCGCCTGGTTCGACACCCACAGCGCGGTCATCAGCGCCAGCAGCCCGAGTCCGGCCAGGGTCGACCACTGCGCACCGTGGCCGATGAGCAGGAAGGCCGGGACGGCGAGCACGACCGTGGTGCCGGCGCCGATCCACATCACGGTGCGACGACCGATCCGGTCGGAGACGCGACCGGCGACGGGCAGCATCACCGCGAGCAGCACGAGCACGGGGATGGTGAGGAGCGTGCCGTCGATCGCCGAGTACCCGAGCGAGTCGGTCAGGTACGTCGGCATGTACGAGGTCAGCGCGTAGCCGACCGTGTTCGAGGCACCGACGAGCATGATCGCGATGACGATGGGGCGCCAGTGGTCCCGCACCATCGCGAGCACGTTGGCGGGGCGACCACCCTCGGCGGCCTCGCGGTCCGAGGTGGCGGCCTCCTGTGCGGCCTGCGTCGCCTGGAAGACCGGCGACTCCTCGATGCGCAGGCGGAACCAGATCGCGACCACGCCGATCACACCGGCGAGCAGGAACGGCAGCCGCCAACCCCACGCGGTCATGGTCTCCTCGCCGAGCGTCACCTGCAGCACGGTCACCACGGTGGCGCCGAGCGCGAAGCCCATGTAGCTGCCGAAGTCGAGGATGCTCGCGAAGAAGCCGCGTCGACGGTCGGGTGCGTACTCGGTCACGAAGGTGGTGGCACCGGCGTACTCGCCACCGGTCGAGAAGCCCTGCGCGAGCTTCAGCACGACGAGCACGACCGGGGCGACCGCGCCGATGGTCGACCATGCCGGCAGCACCCCGATCAGGAACGTCGACGACGCCATCAGGATCAGCGTCGTGGCGAGCACCTTCTGCCGTCCCAGCCGGTCGCCCAGCCGCCCGAACACGATGCCGCCCAGGGGTCGCGCGACGTAGGTCGCCGCGAACACCCCGAGGCTGAAGAGGATCTGCACCGACGGTTCGGCCGTGGGCAGGAACACCTTGCCCATCGTGACCGCCAGGTAGCCGTAGACCCCGACGTCGTACCACTCCATCGTGTTGCCGACGACCATCCCGCTGACGGCCCGGCGCATCATGCTCTTGTCGACCACCGTGACGTCGCTGACCCGCAGACGTCGGGGCGGTCGGGTGGTGGTACTGCTGGGGTCGGAACCCATACGCGATCTCCTCGTGGTGGGGACGGGCCGATCGGTACCGGCCCGGAACAGCCAGCAACGGTACCGAGCGACCGACATGTCACTGGCCGGGGATTCACAGGTACCGGCGTGTCACCCGGACGGGGGTCACGCCCGATCCGCACGACGATGCCGATCGGCCCGGAGGTCACGACGCGGTAACGTCTGCCCCGTGGCGATCGAACCGGACACGAAGAACTGGACCTGGGTGATCGGGACCGCATGCCCCGACTGCGGCTTCGATGGGGCGACCCTGGCGTTCCGCGACGTCCCGTCGGTCATCGCCGAGAACGCTGCCGCCTGGCCGGAACAGCTCGCCCGTCCGGACGTCCGGAAGCGCCCCGACGACCGCACTTGGTCGCCACTGGAGTACGGCGCGCACGTCCGCGACGTCCACCGGAAGATGACGGAACGGCTCCGGCTCGTGCTCGCCGAGGACGACCCGGCCTTCCCGAACTGGGACCAGGACGCCACCGCCGTCCAGGACCGCTACGGCGAGCAGGACCCCGCGGTCGTCGCCCGGGAGCTCACCGATGCGGCCCGTGACGCGGCGGCCGCGTTCGCCGCCGTCCCCGACGGCGCCGTCGGACGGACGGGGCGGCGCTCGGACGGCAGCGCCTTCACGGTCACGACCCTCGCGACCTACTACGCGCACGACCCGGTGCACCACCTGTGGGACGTGCGCCGAACCGCCCTCCGCACGGGGTGACGGACGGGAGGCGCGGTGCCGGCCCGCACCGCGCCTCCCGTCCGCCCCTGGTCGCCTCGCGACTCAGGCGAGTGCGTCGAGCAGGGCGCGCGCGGTCGCGGCGTCGGTCACCAATTCGTTGATCATGCCGGCACGGACGGCACCGATGATGCTCGGCACCTTCGCCGATCCGACGGCGACGCCGACCGCGTGCGGGACACCGGCGAGGACCTCGCGGGAGGTCCGGACCATGCGCTCACTGCCGGGGAACTCGATCGGGGACCCGTCGGCGGCGAAGAAGTTGAGGCAGACGTCACCGGCGGCCTGGTCGAACACGGCGTCCTCGACCGGGATCCCCCGCGCGAGGGCATCGCGTGTGGGGGTCGGTGCGCCGACGCCGAGGATCGCACCCTTCGCCCGCCCCCACAGGCCGATGACGTGCTGGAAGGCGGGGTCCTCGTCGAGCGAGGCCCGCATCGCGGCCGACGGCAGGGCCTGCGCGAACAGGAACGCCGGGATCGCGCCGGAGTGCTCCGCGGCCGTGCGGGTGATCTCGTTCGTCTGGAACCAGGGCATCGGGTCCGCCTGCCCGCCGACGGTGGGGACGAGCTGCACGCCCGCGAGCGGCGGCATCCCCGTCTGCGCGACGTCGTAGACCGTCCGCCCGGACGACACCAGGACCGCGTCGCCCGGGGTGAGCCCCATCCCCTCGACCGCGGTCGCGATCGGGGCGGCCAGGTCGGCGCCGAGCGTCGCCTGGTGCGTCACGGCCGCCAGGTGCACGGCGCGCAGCCCGAGCACGACCTGCAGCCGTTCGGCGAGCGCGACGGTCTCGTCCTGGAAGGGGTCCACGACGTCGATCCGGACGAGGCCGGCGCGGCGCGCCTCGGCGACCAGTCGGCTCACCGTGGGTCGGGAGACCCCGAGGCGGGAGGCGATCTCGACCTGCGTGGCGTCCTCGAGGTAGTACATCCGGGCCGCCTGGTAGACGGTGTCCAGCGGGAAACGGGCCCGCGACCCCTCGGTGCCGGTGGTGCTCTCGGAGGACATGCTGCGGCACCCTTCGGATCGGTCGGACACTCGGATCGTAGTCCGACCGAGGGTCACCGGATCGTGAACCCGCCGTCCACGCGGAGGTCGGCGCCGTTCACCATCGCGGCACCGTCGCTCGCCAGGAACAGCACCGCGGCAGCGATCTCGGCGGGGGTCGCGAAGCGGCCGGTCGGGATCTCGTCCTGGTGCCGGATGCCCGCCTCGTTCGCCCAGGCCGCACGACCCAGGTCGGTGAGCACGACCGTCGGCGAGACGGTGTTGACCGTGACACCGCGACCGCCCCACTCGAGCGCGAGCACGCGGGTCAGGCCGAGGACGCCGGCCTTCGACGCACAGTAGGCGGCGTGCCGGTCGAGGCCGACGTGGGCCGCCTGCGACGCGATGTTCACGATGCGTCCGGTGCCGGCGGCGAGCATGTGCCGCCCGACGGCCTGCGCGAGGCGGAAGGTCCCGGTCAGGTTGACGTCGAGGGTGCGCGCCCACGCCCCGGCGTCGAGGTCCTCGGCGGCGTCGAGCGCGACGATGCCCGCGCAGTTCACGAGCACCTCGATCGACCCCGCGGCGTCGACGACCTGCTGGACCGCGGCCGCGACGGAGCCGTCGTCGGTGACGTCGCACGCGAGGCCGAGGTGCTCCCCGGCCGTGACGGCGGGCAGCTCGGCGGCGGCCGCCGCCGAGGGGTCCGCACGGACGTCGACGATGGCGACGCGGGCACCGCGGGAGGCGAAGGCGTGCGCGATGGCGTTCCCGATGCCGGACGCGCCGCCCGTCACGACCGCGGTCCGGCCGGTCAGGTCGTTCGTCAGGTCGACGGTCCCGGGCCCCGGACGCAGTGCCGCGGCGAAGTCGGGGACGTCGGCGGTCCCGGTTCCGGTGGCGGTGGCGCTGTCGACGGCGTCGGTCATGGTCGCTCCCTTGCGATGGATCGAGGTGGTGTCGGAACGATAGCAGAAATTGTGTTCTGGACATCTGTTCCGACAGGTGTACAGTCGTCGCCGAACCATCGGAACGGGCGCCCCGCCCGGCTGACCAACGGAGGACCAGCACATGTCGACGACGACGACCGAGACCCCGGCGCAGGGTGACGCGCACCTCGAGATCCCGACCACGATGCGCGCCGTCGTGGTGCACGGGCCCGGTGACTACCGGCTCGAGGAACGCCCGGTGCCGCAGCCCGGCCCTGGCGAACTGCTGCTCCGCACCGACGCCGTCGGCATCTGCGCGAGCGACCTGAAGTGCTACCACGGCGCCGCGAAGTTCTGGGGCGACGAGAACCGGCCGGCGTGGGCGGAGGCCGATCGGATCCCCGGCCACGAGTTCGTCGGGACGATCGTCGCGGGTGACGACGCCGCGCTCGCGAAGCGCGGTGTGATGCTCGGCGACCGGATCGCGTGCGAGCAGATCGTCCCGTGCTGGGAGTGCCGCTACTGCCTCGAGGGCGCCTACTGGATGTGCGCCGTCCACGACATGTTCGGGTTCAAGGGCTTCGACGGTGCGATGGCCGAGTACGTGCTCGTCCCGGCGAAGGCCCTGACGCACCCGGTCGACCGCGCGTTGCCGGGCCAGGTCGCCGCCTTCGCCGAGCCGCTCTCCTGCGCCTTCCACGCCGTCGAGCGCGGCGAGATCAGGTTCGGCGACACCGTGGTGATCGCCGGCGCCGGCCCGATCGGCCTGTCCGCCATCGCCGGTGCCCGTCAGAAGAACCCGCTGCGGATCATCGCGCTCGACGTCGTCGACGACAAGCTCGCGCTCGCCCGCAAGGTCGGTGCAGACCTGACGATCAACATCGCGCAGGAGGACGCCGTCGCCCGGGTCAAGGAGCTCACCGACGGCTACGGCGCCGACGTCTACATCGAGGCCACCGGACACCCCTCCGCGGTGCCCCAGGGCCTGAACCTGCTCCGCAAGCTCGGCAGGTTCGTGGAGTACTCGGTCTTCAAGGACGCCGTCTCGGTCGACTGGTCGATCATCTCCGACGACAAGGAGCTCGACGTCCGCGGCGCCCACCTCGGCCCGCACACCTGGCCGGCGGCGATCAAGCTGCTCGAGTCCGGCACGCTGCCGATGGACGAGATCTGCACGCACCAGTTCCCGCTCGAGGACTTCCAGCAGGCCCTCGACCTGGTCGGCGACTCCGCCGGTGCGTCGGTGAAGGTGTCGATCATCCCGTCGCTCTCGACGCCCACCACGTCCGCCCCGACCGCGTCCGCCACGCGGGCCTGAGCGCCGAGGAGTCCCGCGATGTCGACGACGACCGCGCGCACCACGACCGCGCCCACGACCACCGCCGCCCGCCCCGAGGGCCGACTCGACCGGATGGGCATCCCCCGCCCGCTCGCCCTCGGCTTCGTCGCCGTGCTCGTCTTCATGACCGGCAACGGCGTCGAGTCGAACTTCATCACGCCGCACATGGTCGCGGTCCTCGGCAGCCCCGAGGCCACCGTCGCCACGATCGTGACGTTCTACAGCCTCGCCGCACTCATCGGCAGCTACGTGTCCGGCGCCCTCTCCGACCTGGTCGGGCCGCGCCGGGTGATGATCCTCGGGTTCGCCGTCTGGGTGGTCTTCGAGGTGCTGTTCCTGCTGGCGCTGAACGTCGAGAGCGTGCCCTTCGCCGCCGTCGCCTACGCCCTGCGCGGCTTCGGCTACCCGCTCTTCGCGTTCGCCTTCCTGGTGTGGGTGAACATCACCACGCCCGTCGAGCGCAACGGCGCGGCGGTCGGCTGGTTCTACGTCGCCTTCACCGGTGGCCTGCCGACGCTCGGCTCCCTGTTCGCCATCGGGGCGATCCCGGTGTTCGGTGGCGGGACGATCGGTGAGACGGGCGCGATGATCGCCTCGATCGGCCTCGTGGTCGCCGGGTTCCTCATCATGCTGTTCGGTGTCCGCCTGCCCAACGGGTTCTCGCGGATCGCGCCGGACGGCGAGAGCGCCTGGCGGGTCCTGACGAGCGGCATCCGGCTCACCGCCACGCGACCGAAGATCCTGATGGGTTTCCTCGTCCGCCTGATCAACACCGCACCCGAGTTCGGCATGTTCGTCGTGCTGCCCGCCGTGATCGCGAACGACCGCGGCTGGGGCCAGAGCCGCTGGCTGCTCATGACCGTCTGCGTCTACGCGACGAACATCCTGGTGAACGCGCTGTTCGGCTGGGTCGGCGACCGCATCGGCTGGCAGCGCACCGTCAAGTGGTTCGGCATCGTCGGCTCCGCGACCGGGCTCGTGGCCTGGTGGTACGTGCCGCAGCTGGTGCCCGCCGGGTCCGACTGGGGCTACGTGCTCTCGGTCGTCGCCGGCTGCGTGTTCGGGTGCCTGCTCGCGGGCTTCGTCCCGATGGGCGCGATCATGCCGGCGCTCGCCCCGGAGCACAAGGGTGCTGCGATGGCGATGTACACCACGGCCGCCGGGGGCGCAGCGTTCCTCGGCACCGGCGTCGTCGCCGCGGTCTTCGCACTCGGCGGTGGCGGCCAGGCGGTCACGTGGACGTTCGTCGGCCTCTACGCCTGCGCGTTCGTGATGATCCACTTCCTCGACGTGCCGCAGGGGCGCCCGCACCGCGGCACCCGCTGACGCACGTCGACCCGACTCCGGGCGGCGGTGGCCGTCCCACCGCCGCCCGGTCCCCCGACACGACCCGACCGCAGCACCCGACCGACGCACCCGGTCGTCCGACCCGATCCTGACCCCATCCACCGGACCCCGGTCCACCGCACGACAGGAACGAACCCCATGACCACCATCCACGACGACCCCGAGGACTTCGCCGAGGACCAGCTCGCCGGCTGGCTCGCCCTGTACGCCGACCGCGTCCGCGGTGTGCACGGCGGCGTCGTCGCACTCCCGACGGAGGGCGCCGAGCGCCAGGTCGCCGTCGTCGTCGGCGGCGGCTCCGGCCACTACCCCGCGTTCTGCGGCGTCGTCGGTCCGGGCTTCGCCACCGGAGCCGTCGTCGGCAACGTCTTCACCTCGCCCTCGGCGGCGCAGGTCTACTCGGTCGCCAAGGCCGCCGACCAGGGCCGCGGTGTCGTGCTGTCCTTCGGCAACTACGCCGGCGACACCATGAACTTCGGACTCGCCGCCGAGCGGCTCCGCGCCGAGGGCATCGACACCCGGATCGTCGTCGTGACCGACGACGTCGCGAGCGCGGACGAGGTCACGAAGCGTCGCGGCATCGCCGGCGACTTCTCGGTCTTCAAGGCGATGGGTGCCGCTGCTGCCGCCGGCGCCGACCTGGACGAGGTCGAGCGCGTCGGCACCGCCGCGAACGCCGTCACCCGCACGATCGGCGTCGCGTTCTCCGGCTGCACCATGCCCGGCGCCACCGAGCCGCTCTTCTCGGTCCCCGACCGCCACCTCGGGCTCGGGCTCGGCATCCACGGCGAACCCGGCATCCAGGACGTCCCGGTGCTGCCGGCGCGGGAGCTCGCCGCGCTGCTCGTCGAGCGTCTGCTGACCGAACGACCCGAGGGCGCCGGACCGCGGGTCGCGCCGATCCTCAACGGCCTGGGCGACACGAAGTACGAGGAGCTCTTCCTGCTCTGGGGCCGGGTGCTGCCCCTCCTCGAGGACGCGGGGCTCGAGGTCGTCGAGCCCGAGGTCGGCGAACTGGTCACGAGCCTCGACATGGGCGGGTGCTCGCTGACGCTGCAGTTCCTCGACGACGAGCTCGAACGCCACTGGCGCGCCGATGCCTACACGCCGGCGTACCGCAAGGTCGCCGCACCGGTCGCCGCGCTCGTGCCGGCCACGGCCGTCACCGAGGCCGCCGCGGAGGCGACGGTCGTGCCGGAGGCGACCGGCGCCTCCCGGCGGGCCGCCGAGACCGCGCGCGCCGCCGTCGAGGCGATGGACGTCCTGCTCCGCGAGCAGGAGGAGACGCTGGGCCGCATCGACGCGGTCGCCGGTGACGGCGACCACGGCCGCGGCATGGTGAAGGGCATCGGTGCGGCCCGTCGCGCCGTCGAGCAGACCGACCGGGAGGCCGGGGTCGCCTTCGTCCTCGGCCGTGCCGGCGAGGCGTGGGCCGCGTCGGCCGGCGGCACCTCCGGTGTGCTGTGGGGTGCGGCGATGGAGGCGTTCGGCCGTGCGCTCGGCGACGACACCGAGCACGTGGACGCGCCCGACGTCGTCGCGGCCGCCCAGGCCTTCGCGGACTCGATCGTCCACCTCGGCGGTGCGTCCCGCGGTGACAAGACCCTGCTCGACGCCCTGCTGCCGTTCGTCGACGAGCTGCGGTCCCGGATCGACGAGGGCGCCGACACGGCGGACGCCTGGCGGGCGGCGGCCGAGGTCGCGGTCGAGCAGGCGGCGGCCACGGCGGACCTGCGGCCGAGGGTCGGGCGTGCCCGGCCGCTGGCCGAGAAGAGCGTGGGGACGCCCGACGCGGGCGCCACCTCGATGGGGATGGTCCTCACGCGGATCGGCGAGGTGCTCGCGGTCCGCGCACGACGCGAAGGAGTGGACGCATGACGTTCCGGTTGGTGGTGGGCTCGGACGACGCGGGCTTCGACTACAAGGAGGTCATCAAGCGTGACCTCGAGGCGGACGACCGCGTGGCGAGCATCGTCGACGTCGGGGTGGACGCCGACGGCCACACGGCGTACCCGCACGTGGCGGTGGACGCGGCGCGGATGGTCGCGGACGGCGAGGCCGACCGGGCGATCCTGGTCTGCGGCACCGGGCTCGGGGTGGCGATCAGCGCGAACAAGGTCCCGGGCATCCGGGCGGTCACCGCGCACGACTCGTTCAGCGTCGAGCGCTCGGTCCTGTCGAACGACGCGCAGGTGCTCTGCATGGGGCAGCGCGTGATCGGGCTCGAGCTCGCACGGCGGCTCGCGAAGGAGTGGCTCGGGTACGAGTTCGACTCGACGAGCGCGAGCGCCGAGAAGGTCGCGGCGATCTGCGGCTACGACGGCTCGGTGCCGGTCGGCACCGACGCCGCGGGGGCACGCGGCCGCTGAGTCCGCGGATCCCCAGCGCGCTGCCGGGTCCGCGGATCCCCAGCGCGTTGTCGGGTGCGCGACGTACGGTGCTCGCGCACCCGACGCTCCACGGTGACGCCGCTCGTGCACCCACCGCACCACCGAAGGGGACCCGATGAAGAAGTCAGCCTGGCTGCCCGCCGCGATCGCCCCGGTCGTCGTGGCCGGAGCGATCGCCGCGCCCGTCATCGCGAACGCGGCGGCCGACCCGGTCGCCGGCACGGACCCGAGCGCGGCGGACGTGCTCGCGAGCATCGCCTCGTCGCGGGACGCGCAGTACTCGGGCACGCTCTCGCAGACGAGCGACCTCGGCCTGCCGGAACTCCCCTCGGGCAGCGGTGGGTCCTCGCTCGAGGGCGATGCGTCCGACGTCCTCGGACTGCTCACCGCGTCGCACACCGCACGCCTGTACGTCGGCGGCGAGGACGAACAGCGCTTCCAGCTGACGCAGCAGCTCGCCGAGCAGGACGTCGTCCGCAACGGGTCCGACGTGTGGACGTGGGACTCGGAGGAGCGCACGGCCGTGCACCTGACGCTCCCGGCCGGTCCGGACGCTCCCACGGCAGGCGCGACCACGCCGGCGCAGGCCGCCGAGCGCGCGGTCGCGGCGATCACGCCGAGCACCCGGGTCTCCGAGCCGACGACGGTCCGTGTCGCCGGTCACGACGCGTGGCAGGTCACCCTGAAGCCGAGGTCCGACGACACCCTGGTCGGCAGCGTCCGGCTCGCGGTGGACCAGCAGACCGGGCTCCCGCTCCGCGTCACCGTGACGGCGGCCGGGCAGGACGACCCGGCGTTCCAGGTCGGCTTCACGAGCCTCGACTACGGCGCACCCGACCCCCGACTGTTCGACTTCACGCCGCCGGCCGGGGCGGACGTCACGACGAAGGACCTCTCCGATGCCCGGCCGCACACGCAAGGCGGTCGCGCGCACGGCGGCGACGGGACCGGTGTCCGGCCGACCGTGACCGGGTCCGGCTGGGACACCGTCGTCGAGCTGCCGACGGGTGACACCGGTCGCGCCACCCAGGACACCGACGCATCAGCACTCCTCGACCAGCTGACGAAGCCGGTCGACGGTGGCCGCGCGCTGCAGACGTCGCTCGTGTCGGTGTACCTGACGGACGACGGACGGGTGCTCGCCGGTGCCGTGCCGGTGTCCGCACTGGTCGCCGCCGCGAAGTGACGGGAGCACCGCAGCCGGGCGAGGCAGCACGGCAGTCGGCCGAGGCAGCACCGCAGCCGGGCGCGGCGACGCGGCAGCCGGCCGACGCCGCGCCGGAGCTCGCGGTCCGCACCGAGGGGCTCGTCAAGGTGTTCCGGAAGCAGCGGGCCGTTGACGGCATCGACCTGGCCGTGCCGCGCGGGTCGGTCTTCGGGTTCCTCGGCCCCAACGGCTCGGGCAAGACCACCACGATCCGCATGCTCCTCGGGCTGTCCTCGGCGACGAGCGGCACGATCGAGGTGCTCGGCCGGCCCGTCCCCGGCGCCCTGCAGGAGGTCCTGCCCCGTGTCGGCGCGCTCGTCGAGGGCCCGGCTGCGTACCCGTACCTGTCCGGACGCGCGAACCTGCAGCGGTTCGACGCCGCCGACCCGAGCTCCGACCCGCGCACCCGTCGTGACCGCGTCGCGGCCGCCCTCGAACGCGTGGGACTCACCCATGCTGCGGACAAGAAGGCACACGCCTACTCACTCGGCATGAAGCAGCGACTGGGGCTGGCGAACGCCCTGCTCGCGCCGCGCGACCTGCTCGTGCTCGACGAGCCGACGAACGGCCTCGACCCGCAGGGCACGCGCGAGGTCCGGAACCTCATCCGCTCGCTCACCGACGACGGCACCACGGTGTTCGTGTCGAGCCACCTGCTCGCCGAGATCGAGCAGGTCTGCACGCACGCCGCCGTGATGCGGAGCGGACGCCTCGTGGCGCAGGGGTCCCTCGACGACCTGCGAGCAACCGGTGGCCGGACCGTCACCGTGCGGACCCCGGACGTCGGCGAGGCCTCCGCGGTCCTCGTCCGGATCGGGCTCTCCCCCCGGCGCGACGCCGGTTCGGACGCCCTCGTCGCGGACCTGCCCGCCGACCTCGAGCCCGAGACCGTGACGGCGGCGCTCGTCCGTGCCGACGTCCGCGTCCGCGGCATCGCGCTCGGTGGTGGCACCCTCGAGGACCTGTTCGTCGCGCTCACCGGGGAGGGCTTCGATGTCGCAGCCTGACACCGCGCGCCGACGGACGCGGCCCTTCGCCCTGCTCGGCTCCGAACTCGCCCTGCTGTTCCGCCGTCGACGGACGTGGGCGATGCTCGGGGCGCTCGCCCTGGTGCCGGTGCTCATCGCGGTCGCCGTCCGCCTGACGACCGACGGCAGCTCGGGCGGCCCGGCGTTCCTCGGCGACATCACGAACAACGGCCTCTTCGTCGCCTTCACCGCACTGACCGTGTCGATCCCGCTGTTCCTGCCGCTCACGGTGGGTGTGGTGTCCGGTGACACC
The DNA here is from genome assembly GCF_030362975.1 of Curtobacterium subtropicum. NCBI lineage: Bacteria > Bacillati > Actinomycetota > Actinomycetes > Micrococcales > Microbacteriaceae > Curtobacterium > Curtobacterium subtropicum. The sequence continues at coordinate 435,283 of NZ_JAUCMM010000002.1, read as the reverse complement.
GTCGCGGGCGAGGCGTCACACGGCACGATCCGCTACCTGCTGGTGGCGCCCACCGGGCGGCTGCGCTTCGTGCTCGTCAAGTACGCGGGCGCCGTCGCGTTCTGCCTGGCCGCGACGCTCCTCGTCGTGCTCGTCGGGGCGGCGGTCGGCGCGTTGCTCTTCCCGATCGGGCCGGTCACCCTGTTGTCGGGGACGCAGGTCGGTGGCTGGTCGTACGCCGGCCGCGCCGTGCTCCTGGCGCTGTACGTGACCCTGTCGATGCTCGGACTGGCCGCGATCGGGCTGTTCGCCTCGACGCTGACCACGGTGCCGGTCGGGGCGATGGCCGCGACGGTCGTGCTCGCCGGGGTGTCGCAGGTGCTCGACCAGCTCCCGCAGCTCGACTGGCTGCACCCGTTCCTGTTCTCGCACCGCTGGCTCGGGTTCGGGGACCTGCTCCGCGACCCGATCTCGTTCGACTCGTTCGGGTCGAACGCGGTCCTGCAGCTCGGGTACGTCGCCGTGTTCGGTGCGCTGGCGTACGGACGGTTCGCCACCAAGGACGTCCTGAGCTGACCGACCGGCCCCGCGCACGGATCGGGCCCGGCCTCCCGCAGGAGTCCGGGCCCGATCGGTGGGGGCTCAGGCCTTCGGGCTCGCCGACCCGCCCGCCATCGTCTCCGTGTCCGCCCCGCGCTGGTCGGCGTACCGGTCGCGCAGGTCGCGGGCCTTCTCCGACCGGTACCAGTCGAGCCGGGCGCCGGTCTCGACGGTCTGCATGCCGATGACGACCTTGCCGCGGGACCGCATCTCGGCCAGGTCCTCGTACGCGTCGACGATGTACTCGAACGGGTAGAAGCCCGAGATGAGCACCTGCACGCGACGGTCCTGGACGGCCTTCGCGAGCAGCATCAGCAGGTCGCGGGCCTCCTCGTCGTCGGCCGGGGCGCGCAGGAACCGGATCTCGACGTCGCGGCGGTGCTCGGAGGTCACGAGTCGCTCGGCCGGCACACCGAGCCGCGCAGCCAGGTCCGCCGCACCGCCACCACCGTGGTTGTCGATGAACGCGGTGATCGGCCGACCGGCCGCCATCTCGCGGATGCGGTCCTCCTCGCCGTCGCCGTACGCGACGGGCAGGGTGCCGATCTGCCGCAGGTAGTCGTGGTTGCGCGGGCTGCCGAGCGCGATCACGGTCGCACCGGCGTCGTGCGCGAGCTGGCACTCGATGTGCCCGACGCCGCCGGCCGCGGCCGAGATGACGACGGTGTCGTCCGGTCCGAGGCGCAGGTTCCGCACGATGGTCGCGGCGGTCGCGCCGGCCAGGTACAGGCCACCCGCGACCTCCCACCCGACGTGCTCCGGCTTCTTCACGACGGCGCCGCGGGGCACGCGGACCCACGTCGCGTGGGCACCGCCCTCCGGGGCGTGTCCCATGACCTCGTCGCCGACCTTGAGGTCACGGACCTCGGCGCCGCGAGCGCGGACGATCCCCGCGAAGTCGACGCCCTGGTGCGCGGGGAACTCGAGGTCGATGTGGTCGCGCAGCTTCCCCTCGCGGAGGAACCGCTCGACGTGGTTGAGACCGGCGGCGACGACCTCGACGACGACGTCGCCGGGGCCGGGTTCGGGACGTTCCTGCGGGACGAGGTCGACGACGTCGAACCCGCCGTACCGGTCGTACTGCACGGCACTACCGATGCGCATGACTGACTCCTTCCGTGGTCATGGCTCCGGTGTACTCGCGCCGACGGAGCGGTGTCCGTGAGCGAGGGGTACCGGCCGGTCGGCTGCGCGCGGCGCGGCGCGCTGCTGGCGCGGTGACGCGTCGAACCACGGAGGCGACATCGAACCAGCCCCGGCACCTGGTTCGGTGTCGGGAACGTGGTTCCACGGACGGGACGCGTGCCGTCGTCGGACGGGAGGCGCGGAGCGAGCGGGCGGCGTGCCTCCCGTCCGGCGGTCGGTGCGTCCACCGCACCGGGCGGTGCAGCGCGACCGTGCGGACCGACCCGGGGTCGCGCGCCGTCAGCGCGCGGGTCCCGCCTGCTCCGCGATCCGCGCGACCGTCTCGGCGTCGAGCGCGAAGGCGAGCACGTCGCGGTCCGGGTCCGGCACGCGCACCGGCGTCGACCAGACCGAGCCGTCCGCACCGACGTCGACGATGAGCGCGCCGTGCGCGACGTGTGCCGACTCCTCGTCGTACGGGCCGACCACGTCGGTGTCGTTCGCGACCCCGGGGGCGACGAGCACCGGGACCCCGGCCAGCGACCCGACGGCGTGGTGGTGCTGGTGCCCGCCGAGGACGACCCGGACGTCGGAGCCGTCGAGCAGCTCCGCGAGGTCCTCGGGGTCCTGCAGGCGGAGGGCCTCGTGCAGGAGCGTCGGCGACGGCACCGGCGGGTGGTGGAGCACGACGACCGTGCCGTGCGCGACGGGCTCGCCGGTCAGCGCCGCGCGGAGCCGGTCGAGCGCGGTCTCGCTGAGCGCGCCGTAGCCCGCGCCGGGGACGCTCGTGTCGACCGTCACGACCCGGAAGCCGGCGACCACCGACTGACCGGAGACCGGCACGGACGGCGGCGTGTACTCCGTCGTGTGCGCGAGCGGGGTGCCGCCCTCGCCCAGGACGTGGCCGTTCGCGAGGACCTGGCGGAACCCCTCGCGGAGGTCGTGGTTGCCGGGCACCAGGACGAGCGCCGCGCCGTGTCGCTCGGCCCAGGCGCCGATGTGCTGGCGTGCGGTGCGGTAGGAATCGGGGCTGCCGTCCTCGGAGACGTCACCGGAGACGACGACCAGGCCGACCCCCGGCACGCCGTCGACGTGCGCCAGCACCGCGTCGAGTGCCGCCGTCGTGTCGACGGATCCCTGGTGCAGGGCACCGTCACCGGTCAGGTGCGTGTCGGAGAGGTGGAGGATGCGGAGGGTCCCGGCTGCTGGCGGCTGCATGCGGCTCACGGTAGCCGCGGTGGTGATCCGGGGTCTGGACGGCGGGTTAGCGTTGCCTGGTGACCGACGCCCCGATCGACCTGCGCTCCGACACCGTCACCCGTCCCACGCCCGCGATGCGCCGGGCGATGGCCGAGGCCGAGGTCGGTGACGACGTCTTCGGCGAGGACCCGGAGACGAACGCCCTCGAGCGCGAGGTCGCCGACCTGCTCGGACACGAGGCCGGGCTCTTCACCCCGACCGGCTCGATGGCGAACCAGCTCGGCCTGCGGCTGCACGTCGGTCCGGGCGAGGAGCTCCTCGCCGACGTCCGCGCACACGTCGTCCGCGCCGAGCTCGGTGCAGCGGCGGTGTTCTCGGGCATCACGACCCGCACCTGGCCCTCGGAGCGCGGACGGCTCGTCGCGGCGGCGGTCGCCGAGGTGGCGGAGCCGAACGCCGGGGCCTACAGCGTCTCGACGACGGCGATCGCGGTCGAGAACACGCACAACTTCGGCGGCGGGACCGTGCAGCCGGTCGACGAGGTCCGCGCCGTGCAGGCCTTCGCGCGGGAGCACGGGATCGCGGTGCACCTCGACGGCGCCCGCCTGTGGAACGCGCACGTGGCGTCGGGTGTGGCGCTCCGCGAGCTCGCAGCCGGGTTCGACACCGTGTCGGTCTGCCTGTCGAAGGGGCTCGGCGCCCCGGTGGGATCGGTGCTCGTCGGCTCCCGCGAGCACGTCGACGCGGCGCGGACCTGGCGGAAGCGGTACGGCGGCGGCATGCGGCAGACGGGCTTCCTGGCCGCCGCCGGCCGGTACGCGCTCCGGAACCACGTCGACCGCCTCGCCGAGGACCACGCGAACGCCCGGGTGCTCGCGGCGGCGCTCGACGTCGACCCGGAGACCGTCGACACGAACATCGTGTTCGCCGACGTGTCCGACCCGGGGGCGTTCGTGCGCGCTGCCGCCGACCGGGGCGTCCGGGTGATGCAGCTCGGACCGCGGAGTGTCCGGCTCGTCACGCACCTGGACGTCAGCGCCGAGCAGGCCGCCCGCGCTGCAGAGGTGCTGGCGTCGCTCCCCCGCTGAGGACGGTCGGACGGCCACGCGCCTGCTTCTGCGCGGAACACGCCGCGGCGTCAGCGATCGATCGGGGTCAGCGGTACACGTCACGACGGTGGCCGATGACCAGCACGAGGACCACCAGACGATCATCGACGATCTCGTAGACGATGCGGTGGTCGCCCACCCGGACCCGGAGCTCCTCCGATCTGCCGACCAACGCGGTCGACCCTGGCGGACGCGGCGTGGTCCGGAGCAGGACCAGGGCAGCGAGCAACCGCCGCTGGACGGTCCGGTCGAGCTTCAGCAGCGCCTTCGCGGCACGCTTGGTCAACTCGACCCGGTACTCGACCGGGGAGGGTTCAGCCAAGCGTGATCCCCAGTTCGCGGGCGACCTGCTTGAGGGGCAACGTCTCCGGGTCGTCTGCGAGCTCCCGTCGGGCCTGGTCCACGGCGGCACGGTCGATCGCGTCCTCGAGCGCCTCGAGCGCCCGATGCGCCAGTTCCGCCTCGAGCACGACGACCTGCTCGCGGCCACGGACCGTGATGGCGACCGGCTCCCGGTGTGCGTGGTCGATGAGGTCCGACCACCGCTGACGCGCTTCGGTTGCAGGCAGGTTGTACATGTACCGATCGTACGACTCGTACGCTCGGATCGGAAGTGCTCCGCGGGTACCGTCCGGCGGTCAGGTCGCGAGGGCGGCGGACTGCGCGGCGGGGAGCGGGAACGCCAGGGGGTCGGCGTGCACGAGGTCGAGCGCGCGGGCGACGGCACCGAGCACGACGACGTCGCCACCGAGCCGGGACGCCACGACCTCGGGCGTCGGGTCGTACTCCCCGTTGGCCAGGCGCTCGCGCGCCCGTTCGATCACCGGCGCTGCGGCGTCCGCGATCGCTCCGGCGACGACGACGCGGTCGATGTCGAGCAGGCTCGCGAGCAGGACGCAGACCCGGGCGAGACGGTCCCCCAGACGGTCGACGACCTCGAGCGCCACCGGGTCGAGCAGGGCCGCGGCGGCGAACACCGCCTCGGCCCCGGGCTCCTCGTCGCCGCCGAGGAGTGACGACGGGTCGATCCGCCCCTCGGCCCTGGCCGCACGGACGAGCTCGCGGGCGGTGCGGCCGATGCCGTTCGACGAGGACACCCCGTCGACCAGGTCGAGCACGCGGAGCTCCCCAGCACCGCCCCGGGCACCGCGGAGCAGCACCCCGTCGACGACCAGACCGGCGCCGAAGCGCTCACCGGACAGCAGGGCTGCGAAGGAGGCATCCCCGGAGGACGGCCGTTCGGCCAGCGCCGCGGCGTTCGCGTCGTTCTCCACGACGACGACCCCGTTCGGCACCACGTCGGCAAAGCCCGGGTTCATGCTGTCCCAGAAGCCGCCGTCACGCGGTGACGACCCGAGCGCATCGACGGGGGCAGGGATGCCCACGACCGTCGCGAGCACGCGCGTCGGGTCGACGTCGGCTGCGGCGAGCGCCGACGCGATCGTCTCCGCCGTCACCCGGAGGCGGACGGGCACGTCGAGCCCCGCGTCCCCCAGCGCGCCCTCGGTCCGGGCGAGCACCGTGCCGCGGAGATCCGCGACGAGTGCCGTGACGCGGTGCTGTCCCGCGTCGACACCGACGACGGCCCCCGCGGCAGCGTCGAGCTCGTAGCGTCGCGCGGGTCGGCCCTTGCGGTACTCCCCCGCCGCGCGGGCATCGTCGAGGTCCCGCAACCAGCCGAGCCGGACGAGTTCCGCGCACGCGGCCAGGACGGTCGACCGGGTCACCCCCGTGGCCTCGATCGCCTCGGTCGCGGTGAAAGCGCCGGACGACAGGTCGAGGGCGTACGCCAGGACCGTCTCGGCGCTGGTCGCGCGCGGAGTCACACGGCGCTGGGGCATGCGCCGACCCTACCGCGGCGACAGTTGCTTGCGCGATTAGATTTTCTGAGTACATTTAGTCACGCGAGCCGACACCGACGCCGGCACGCGAGCCGGAACGGCAGGGACGCCGGGTCCGGACGGACGGAGACGACGTGCAAGCACACGCCACCACCAGGAGCACGGCCGGGGTCACCCGCCGCGGGTTCCTGCTCGGTGCGGGCGGCATCGGCGCGGGGCTGGCACTCGCCGGCTGTGCCCCGCTCGGAGGATCGAGCAGCCGCCCCGAGACGATCACCTTCTACGTGTCGAAGCCCGAGGTCATCGGGTACTTCGACGACGTCATCGCCAAGTTCCACGACAGCCAGTCGAAGATCCGCGTGGTCCGCGACTCGACGTCCAACATGTCCGCGAACTTCGTCCGGAACCGACCGCCGGACCTCGGGTGCCTGAACTACAACTACGCGATGGTGTCGTTCGTGGAGCACGGCGCCCTGACGGACCTGTCCGACCTGCCCGAGAAGGACACGATCAACCCCGACCTGTGGCCGCTGATGCGGCAGACCGCGGACTACCCGGGTCGGAGGAGCGTCCTGCCGTACTCGGTCACCGCCGCGTCCGTCATCTACGACAAGCGGGTCTTCGCACAGCAGGGGCTCGACGTCCCGACCACGTGGACACAGTTCACCGACGTCTGCGAGCGCCTCGTACGAGCCGGCATCACCCCGATGTACGGCACCTACAAGGACAACTGGACGATCGCCCAGGGCATGTTCGACTACTCGGTCGGAGGCATGCTCGACGTGCCGGCGACCTTCGCGGCGCTCGACCGCGAGGGCACCTCGGTCGGCAGGGGCTCCGCAGTCTCGTTCCAGGAGGACTTCGCGGCTCCGGTCGGGCGGATGGTGGACCTGCTGCAGTGGCACCAGGAGGGTGCGGCCAGCCGGGGCTACGGCGACGGCAACCTCGCGTTCGCGCAGGGGAAGGCCGCGATGTACCTGCAGGGCCCGTGGGCGCTCGGTGAGATCGCGAAGACGAACCCCGACATGGACCTCGGCACGTTCCCGTTCCCCGCGACCGACGACCCCGCCGACAACAAGGTGCGCGTCAACGTCGACCTCGGGCTCTGGATCCCGGAGGCCTCCCGCAAGCAGGAGGCCGCCCGCGAGTTCCTGTCCTTCCTGATGAGCCCGGCGATCAGCGACCAGTACAACGCCGACAACAACGGCTTCGGTGTCCGCAAGGACTCGCCGCCGGTGTCGAACCCCGCGCTCCGCGGCATGCAGGACTCGTACGACCGCGCCGCGTTCTACCTGGGCGCCTCGCAGCTCATCCCCGCCGAGATCCCGGTGGCGAACTACCTGCAGTCCATCGCCTTCGGCGGTGCGCCCGAACCGCAACTCCGCACCCTCGACGGCGACTGGGCGCGGCTCGCGCTCCGGTCGGCCGCGTAAGGAGACGACCTTGGCCACCACGACCACCGAATCGATCACGACGGCGGACCGCCGCCGACGGGGCGGCGCCGCACCGCGCCTCCAGGCCGGCAGCCGCGGACGCGGCAAGCGCGTCGACCCGCTCTTCCTCGTGTTCCTCGTCCCCACGCTCGTGCTCTTCACGCTCGCCATCACGCTCCCCGCGGTGATGGGCATCGTGCTGAGCTTCACGAACTCCGTCGGCTTCGGCGAGTTCCGGTTCACCGGCCTGACGAACTACGTCGCGGTGTTCTCCGACCCCGCGATCCTGCAGGCGTACCTGTTCACGATCGGCTTCTCGCTCGTCACCGTGCTCCTGGTGAACGCCGTGGCGTTCCTGCTGGCGATCGCGCTGACGTCGAAGATCCGCGGCAAGATCGCGCTCCGCGCGGTGTTCGTCCTGCCGATGGTGATCTCCGGCATCGTCATCGCCTACGTGTTCTCGTTCCTCTTCGCGAACAGCCTGCCGGCACTCGCGACCGCGCTCGGCTTCGCCCCGCTCGAGCAGAGCATCCTGGCGAACCCCGACCTGGCGTGGGTCGCGATCGTCGTGGTGACCGCGTGGCAGGCGATCCCGTCGACGCTCCTCATCTACATCGCCGGCGTCCTGTCGATCCCCGGTGAGGTCTACGAGGCGGCGTCGCTCGACGGCGCCAGCGCGTGGCGGCAGCTCGTCTCGATCACCGCGCCGCTGACGGCGGGCTACGTCCTCATCAACCTGGTGATCGGGTTCAAGAACTTCCTGAACTCGTACGACATCATCGTCGGCCTGACCGACGGCGGCCCGGGCACCTCGACCACCTCGGTCGCGATGTCGATCTTCAAGGGCTTCAGCGGCGGCGACTACGCGTACCAGATGGCGAACGCGACGATCTTCTTCGTGATCGCCGTGGTCATCGCCGTGATCCAACTGCGGGCGACCCGCGGGAAGGCAGCGCTCTGATGACCATGCAGGCACCCCTCCGTCCAGGCACGACGGCCACCGGCAGCATCCGGTCCGTCGACGCCGACCGCACCGCCGGACGACGCGGCGAGCGGTTCAACTGGCCCGTCACGATCGTCCTCGCGCTGTGCACGCTGTCCGTCCTCGTCCCGCTGTACGTCACCGTGACGATGGCGTTCAAGACGACGTCGCAGGCCGTCGACGGCAACGCGTTCTCGCTGCCGGCGCCGTTCAGCGTCGACGGGTTCGTGCAGGCCTGGGAGCTCACGGACTTCCCGCGGGCGTTCGGCGTCTCCGTGCTCATCGCGGCCATCACGGTCGTCGGCACGATCCTGCTCGCCTCGTTCACCGCGTACGCGATCGCCCGGAACTGGGAGCGCCGGTTCTTCCGCTGGTCGTTCTTCTACCTGCTCGCCGCGATGTTCCTGCCCTTCCCGGTGCTCGCGCTGTCGCAGGTCAAGCTCACCGGACTCGCCGGACTGGACAACCCGATCGGCGTCGCGATCCTGCACGTCATGTTCCAGCTGTCGTTCAGCGTGCTGCTCTTCACCGCGTTCCTGCGCTCGATCCCGGCCGAGCTGGAGGAGAGTGCACGCATCGACGGTGCGAGCACGGGGCAGGTGTTCTGGCGACTGGTGTTCCCGCTCCTCGCACCGATGAGCGCCACCGTCGGCATCTTCGCGTTCCTCGCGTCCTGGAACGACTTCGTGATGCCGTCGCTGATCACCTCCGACCCGGCGCTGCAGACCCTCCCGGTGCTGCAGCAGATGTTCCAGACGCAGTTCAGCAACAACTACAACGTGTCGTTCGCCTCGTACCTCATGGCGATGGCCCCGGCGATCATCGTCTACCTCGTCACCCAGCGATGGGTGATGGCGGGCGTGACGCAGGGCGCGATCAAGTGAGTACCGAGACCACGCACGCCGCAGCGGCCGCAGCGCCCGACACGATCACCACCACCACCACCACCGACAACGAAAGGCCCGACGTGACCGACACGCTCGTCCAGTCCGCTGCCTCCACCGACGCCGAGACCTGGTGGCGCCAGGCGAGCGTCTACCAGGTGTACCCGCGCTCGTTCGCCGACGCGGACGGTGACGGCATCGGCGACCTGCGCGGGGTGACCTCGCGCGTGCCCTACCTGGCGTCGCTCGGGATCGAGGCCGTCTGGCTCAGCCCGTTCTACCCGTCCGCCCTGGCCGACGGAGGCTACGACGTCGACGACTACCGTGACGTCGACCCGCGCCTGGGCACCCTCGCCGACTTCGACGAGATGGTCGAGGCCCTGCACGGCGCCGGCATCCGCGTGATCGTCGACATCGTCCCGAACCACACCAGCGACCGGCACGAGTGGTTCCAGGAGGCGCTGGCGTCCCCGAAGGGCTCCCCGGCTCGAGACCGGTACGTGTTCCGCGACGGCACCGGTCCGTCCGGCGAACAGGCCCCGGCAGACTGGGTGTCGATCTTCGGCGGCCCGGCGTGGACCGCCGTGGGCGACGGCCAGTGGTACCTGCACAACTTCGCGAAGGAGCAGCCCGACCTGAACTGGGCGAACCGCGAGGTCCGCGACGACTTCCTCCACACGCTGCGCTTCTGGTCCGACCGCGGGGTCGACGGCTTCCGCATCGACGTCGCCCACGGTCTGGCGAAGGACCTGCCCGAGGGCACGCTGCCGACGTGGGCCGAGGTCCTCGCCGCGCCGAAGGACGGGTCGCACATCCTCTGGGACCGCGACGACGTGCACGAGATCTACGCCGAGTGGCGGACGGTGTTCGAGGAGTACACCCCGGCGCGCACCGCCGTCGCCGAGGCGTGGGTCGCCGCCGACCGTCGTGCGCGGTACGCCAGCGCCGAGGGACTCGGGCAGGCGTTCAACTTCGACCTGCTCGAGGCCGACTTCGACGCGCAGCAGTTCCGCACGATCATCGAGTTCAACCTCGGCCTCGCCGAGCAGTCCGGTTCGTCGACCACGTGGGTGTTCTCGAACCACGACGTCGTCCGGCACGCCACCCGCTACGCGCTCCCCGCCCGCGACGGCGACGAGCAGAAGCAGGGCGCCGCGTGGCTGCTCGCCGGCGGGGACCAGGCCGCGCTCGACCGTGCGCTCGGCCTCCGACGCGCCAGGGCCGCGACGCTCCTCGAGCTCGCCCTGCCGGGCTCGGCGTACCTGTACCAGGGCGAGGAGCTCGGCCTGCACGAGGTCGGCGACATCGATGACGCGGACCGCCAGGACCCGGCGTTCTTCCGGAACCCCGGGATCGACGTCGGCCGTGACGGCTGCCGCGTCCCGATCCCGTGGACGAGGACCGGCGAGAGCTTCGGGTTCGGCGAGGGCGGCTCGCACCTGCCGCAGCCGGCGTGGTTCGCCGACTCCTCGGTCGAGGCCGAGGACGCCGACCCCGACTCGACGCTGAACCTCTACCGGAAGGCCCTGGGCCTCCGCGGTCAGCTGCAGACCGAGGAGCACCTCGAGTGGCTCGAGACGGGTCGCGACGACGTGCTCGCGTTCCGTCGTCCGAACGGCTGGACGAGCGTCACGGTGTTCGGCGACGAGCCGTACGCACTCCCCGCCGGCGAGCTGCTGCTCGCCTCCGCGCCGGTGGCAGACGGCGCACTGTCGGGTGTGGGGACCGCCTGGTTGCGTTCCTGACGGACCACGTGGCGGTCTGGAGGCGCGGTGCGGGCAGGCACCGCGCCTCCCGTCCGTCACGGGGTCACCCCGCGCGAAGGAGGACGAATCGCTCGTAGGCGGCCCGAAGTTCCGTCCTCCTACGAGCGATTCGTCCTCCCACCGCAAGCACGATGGACTCATTCGTCGCCGGTAGGGTCGGCCCCATGAGCGGTGCGGCCATCAGCGTGCGGGACTTCGTCATGCGCTTCGGCGACCGGGACGTCGTCGACGGGCTGTCGTTCGACGTCGCCCCCGGCGAGACGTTCGGACTGCTCGGCAGCAACGGCTCCGGCAAGACGACCACGATCCGGGCGCTCCTCGGCATCACGACGCCGACCGCCGGCACGCTGCACATCGACGGCGCACCGTACCGCCCGGCCACCGGCGGCATCGGCTACCTGCCCGAGGAACGCGGGCTCTACCGCAAGGAGTCCGTGCTCGACGTCATGACCTACTTCGGCATGCTCCGCGGGCTGCGCCGACCCGAGGCGACCGCGTGGAGCACCGAGTACCTGGCGCGCGTCGGCCTCGCGGACCGCGCCAAGCTCCGGGTCGACAAGCTGTCCGGAGGGCAGCAGCAGAAGGTGCAGCTCGGGATCACGATCATGGACCGCCCGCGCCTGCTGATCCTCGACGAACCGACGAAGGGCCTCGATCCGGTCAACCGCCGACTGCTGCTCGACCTGGTGGACGAGCGCCGGGCGGACGGCGCGACCGTGGTCCTCGTGACGCACCACATGGACGAGGTCGAGCGACTCTGCGACCGGATCCTGCTGCTCAAGGACGGCCGAGCGGCCGCGTACGGCAGCGTCCCCGACGTGCAGGACGCCTTCGGCGGTGCCGTCGCCCGGGTGCAGCTCACCGGTGCGGTCCCCCGCTCCCCGCTGTACCGGCTCGCCCGCCACGAGGGGCACGTCGCGCACCTGGTGCCCACCGAGGACGCGGCGGTCGACGGGTCGGACATCCTGGCCGCGCTGGTGGCCGCGGGCGCGCACGTCACTGCGTTCGAGATGCGCCGCATCCCGCTCGACGAGATCTTCGTCCAGGTCTACGGCCACGACGCCGACGAGGACCGGTTCGCGGACGGCCGCCGCCCGGTCCGGGACACCGCCGACGGGGCAGCGGCGTGAGCCGGCTCGGGACGGTCGTCCGCTTCGAGTTCGTCCGTGCGGTGAAGAAGCCCGCGTTCTGGATCGGCACGCTCGCGCTGCCGATCGTCGTCGTCCTCGTCTCGGTGCTCGTCGGCATCGGGCAGGCCGCCGGCTCCGACTCGATCTCGTCGAGCTCGTCGGCGGCGAAGACGACGTTCCGGTACGTCGACCACTCCGGCCTGGTGTCCGCATCCGTGGCAGCCCGGTCGGGCGGGACACCGTCGCAGGACCCCGCCGCCGACCGCGCCGCCGTGCGGGCCGGGACCCTCACGCTGTTCGTCGAGTACCCGGCGAAGCCGTCTGCCGAACCGATCCGGCTCGACGCGGCCGACCGCGGGCTGTTCGAGAACGGCGGGTACTCGACACTCGCCGAGGGCGTGCTCGAGCGCAGCGTCGCGGACTCGGTCGGCGACGAGGAGGCGGTCGCACTCCTCCGGGCACCGCCGTCCACCGACCTGACGACCTACGCGGACGGCCGGGTCGCCCCGGGCTGGCTGTCGATCGTGCCGCCCCTGCTGTTCCCCCTCGCGTTCTTCGGGATCGTGATCCTGCTCGCGACCCGGATGGTGACGGTGGTGGTCGAGGAGAAGGAGAACCGGATCTCCGAGATGATCCTGACGACCGTGACGGCGGGCGACCTGATCCGGGGCAAGGTCCTCGCCATGCTGCTCGTCGGGCTCGTGCAGGTCGGGGTCGTCGTCGTGCCGGGGCTCGCGGTGGCGCTGGCGGCGCTGCCCCTGGTCGCGTCACGGCTCGGCGGCCTGACGGTGGACCCGTGGCGGATGGTCGTCGGCGCCCTGCTGCTCGTCGGCGGGGTCCTGCTCGCCTGCGGGCTCTTCGTCGCCGTCGGCGCCGCCGTGCCGTCGATCAAGGACGCCTCGACGCTGCAGTCCGCTGCGATCTTCGCCCTGATCATCCCGCTCTACGCGGCGTTCTTCGTGATGACGACGCCCTCGTCACCGGTCGCGGCGTTCTTCACGTGGTTCCCGACCTTCACGCCCATCACGGCCATGGTGCGGAACGCGGTCGGCTCGCTGTCCGTCGTCGAGTCGGTCGTGAGCGTCGTCGAGGTGTTCGCCGTCGCCGCGCTGCTGCTCTGGTTCGCCGAGTACCTGTTCCGCCACTCGGTCGCGCAGTACGGGTCGAAGGTCACCCTGAAGCAGATCGCGGGATGGCGGAAGGGGCGACCCCGGACGCGCTGAACCGCTAGCCGCGGACGAGCGCTGCGTCGAGGTCCCAGGCCACGGGCTCGGGTTCACGCCACCCGTGCCGGAGCGTGTGCACGGCACGGTCGTACTCGACCAGGACGTCCAGGTACGGCCGGACGAGCATCTGCACCTGCAGCCCCTCGTAGACGGCGAGCAGCTGCGTCGCCGCCTGGTGCGCGGGGATGCCGATGACCTCCGTACCCGCGTCGACGTCGCGCTGCAGTCCGACGGTCAACTCCTCGACGTACTCCTCGAACCGCTTCCGGAAGAAGCCGGCGAAGTCGCGTTCCGAGGCGGCGAGGGGCAGGACGCCGGCGAGCAGCCGGACGAGTCCGGGGTCGGCGACGTCCTCGGCGAGGGTCGTCCGCACGTGGTCGAGGGTGCACCGCTGCACGGAGGAACGACGGGAACCACGCAGCTGCAGCCAGCGGTCGTAGACCACCAGCAGCAGGCCGTCCCAGGTCGGGAAGAGCCGGTCGACGACGGCGCGGTCCACGCCGCAGGTCTCGGCGATCGTCGCCGCGTCGACGTCGTGGAAGGGGTGCAACCGGTAGGCGCGGATCGCTCCGCGCACGATCCGCTCGGCCAGCGTCGCGTCGTCGTCGATGCGCGCGCCGTGCATGTCTGCCATCCCGACATCCCACCGCACCGGGACCCGCGGTGTCTCCACCCAGTGCGGGGGTCAGGCGACACCTGTCGAGCGGATCAGCCCACCGTCACCGGAGCGGCCGAGGGCTTGCGTCCCTGCTGCATCCAGACGAAGAACCCGGTCAGGGTGAAGACGCCGTAGAAGACGTACATCAGGCCGGACGCGTAGTACCCGGCCGAGAAGAGCAGCGGCACGCCGACCAGGTCGACGGCGACCCAGATCAGCCAGAACTCGACCCACCCCTTCGCCATGCCGTAGGTCGCCAGCACCGACCCGACGAAGATCCAGGCGTCGCTCCACACCGGCTCGTACGAGCCGAGGGCGCGGAACACCGGGGTCAGGACGGCGGTGCCGCCCACCAGCGCCAGCACCAGCAGACCACGGGTCGGCCAGGAGGCCCACCGCGGCTCGACGACGGTCGTCGCCTCGTCCGCACGGTGCGTCCACCGGTACCACCCGTAGACGCTGACCGCGACGAACATGACCTGTCGGCCGGCCTGGCCGAGCAGGTTCACCGGGTTCGGGGTGTCGAAGAGCGCCCCCATGAAGACCGTGAAGAGCAGGGCGTTCCCGAGGATCCCCACGGGCCACGCCCAGACCCGGCGGCGCATCCCGCCGAGCGCACTGAGCAGCCCGAACACGTTGCCGATCACCTCGCGCCAGAGCACGGTCTGGTCGCCGATGACGAGCTGCGCGTCGAACAGCCACCGCACGATGCCCATGGGCCCTCCTCGTTCCGAGACCGTGCAACCGTACGGGCAGCGAGCGCATTCCACCGGCCAGGAGACCCCGCGTGACGTGCCGGTCTAGGCTCGGGCAGCGTGACGGACGGGGTCGTGCAGGACGCGGTGCAGCGCACGCGTGCCGCCCTCGACGCCGCCGCGGACCGCCTCCGGGGTGCCGCGGTCCGCGACGAGGCACTCGGCGAGTACGTCGAGCCGCGTGCCGTCCTCGGCATCCGACGCGAGCCGACGATCCGATCGCTCGGTCGGGTCTGGCGCGTCGGTGCGCTGCTGCTCGGGTCCTCCCCCGAGACCGCGGGCCGGGTGTGGGCGACCGGGCGCATCACCCGGGTGACCGATCCCGGCCGGCAGCAGTTCGTGTCGGTCTCCGCCGAGGTGCGTCGCGCGTACCGGGCCGCCGCGGCCAAGGGGCACTTCACCGAGGGCGACACCGTCAACCACGGCGCCGTACCGATCCCGCTCGACGACTCGCTCGTCGACGCCGACGGCGTGCTCGCCGTGGTCGACGGTGAACCGGTCGTCCGCTGGTCCCCGACCGCCGGGACGGCCGTGCCGCTCGAGGACTACCTGCGCGACCGGGTCGCCCTGCTCGTCGATCCGCCGCGGGGTGCGACCGACTGAACGGTGTCGCCGGTGCGGTGACGCAGCCCGTCGGCCGTCAGTGTGCGGCCGGCACGGCGACCCACTCGTCGAACGACGGCCCGACGATCTCGGCCTCCGGCCCGGGCAGGAGCGCACCGTCACGGAAGGCCCGCCCGAGCGCCCCGGGGAGGCGCACCGGCACGATGCGCCCGGCCGGGTCCGGTAGCGCCTCGGTCATCGCGCGCAGGGTCGTGACCTGCGGGCCGGCGACCTCGACGCGTCTTCCTGATCGCTTGCCCGTGACCACGTCGCCGACGACCGCGGCCACTGTCTCCAGGGCGACCGGTGCAACGGTCATCCCCGGGACGAGGACGAACCGCCCGACCCGGAACCGTCCAGCGTTCTGCTCCGCGAACTCGTGCCACTGCGTCGACCGCACCACGGACAGCTCGGCACCGGTCGTCGCCGCTGCCCGCTCCTGGGCGGCCTTGCCGGCGAAGTAGCCGTACCCCTGCACCTCCGGCCGCTCGCACCCGACGATCGACAGCAGGACGTGCCGCGCTCCGACCGCCGCGGCAGCAGACCCGACCGCCGTGGTCGACCGGACGAAGAAGTCGGTCGCGCGACGGCGACCCGTCGTGAAGCGCCCCGTCGCCTCGACCACCACGTCGGCCCCGTTGAGCGCGGCCACGACGTCGTCTCGCAGGACGTCGAAGCCCGTCCTCCGGGACGACAGCTGCACCGCCCACCCGCGCGCTGCGATCGCCGCCCCGATCGCTCGACCCGATGCTCCCCCGCCGACGACGACTGCGCGCACGACACCCTCCCGATCGTTCCTCTACAGATGTAGAGAACAGTACGATGTCCGAGCCGGGAGGGGAAGCCATGGGACGACGCGAGGACCTCGCCGACGCAGCGGTCCGCCTCGTGGCGCGCGGGGGCGCACGGTCGCTCACGCACCGCGGGGTCGACACCGAGGCGGGGGTCCCACCCGGGTCGACGACGTACTACGCGTCCACGCGCCGCGCACTGCTCGCGCTGGTCGCCGCACGGATCACCGAGCAGCTGGCGGGGGACGTCGCCGGCCTCCGACTGCCGGAGGATCCGGACGACGCCGCGGTCGTGGCCGTCGCGACCGGGTTCCTCGATGCGCTCGCCGCACGTGGCGATGCGCAGGCCGCCCGGCTCGCGCTCCTCGTCGAACTGCGGGACGACTCCGAGCTCCGCGCTCCGCTGACCGGGGCCGATCCAGTGCGCGACGAGCTCGTCCGAGCGGCGCGGACCCTGCTCGACGGCATCGGCGTCGTCGATCCGGACGCGGCCGCGCGGGATCTCGTCGGGGTCGTCGACGCCCTGCTGCTCTACCGCGTCGGCGCAGTCGGTCCGGTCGACCCCGCCGCGGTGCTCACGACCTACGTCGCCGGGCTCCCGCGCCGCTGAGTCACGCGACGCTCACCCAGCGAGGCGGTCGACCACCGCTGCGCGGGCCACCGCGTCGAGGCCGTCGTCGAGTGCACCACGGCTGACGGACCACAGCGCCGACTCGACCAGCCGCGCCGTGCACCACGCGGCGATCCGGTCCGCGGGCTCACCGGTCACGTCCGCGAGCACGGCGATGCGCTGGCACACGACCTGCGGTGACCCACCGCTGCGGAAGGGGTCGTCGACCTGCACGAGCAACGGGCACAGGTCGTGGGCGGGGTCGCCGACCATCGGCTTCGGGTCGATGACGAGCCACGGCTCCCGCCCGGCCGCGAGCACGTTGCCGGGGTTCGCGTCGCCGTGCACCACCACCGACCGCGAGGCTCCGATCGGCAGGGTGCGGAGCAGGTCGGTCCCGCGGCGCACGAGTCCGGGATCGAACGGTGGTGCGAGCTCGCGCATCCGGTCCTCGGCGAGCGCCGCCCACCCGGTGGTGACCTCGGCGAGCGACGCGAACGGACCGTCCTCGGGGACCCCGGCCGCCCAGAGCCGGGTGAGCAGGCCGCCCGCGGTGCGGAGACGGTCCTCGGCCGGCAGGTCGTCGCGCTCTGCGAGTCGGGTGCCGGGGTCGCAGCGCTCGAGCAACAGGACGAAGGGGTCGTCCGGATCGACGGCGAGCATGCGGACGGCTCCGGCACCGTCCCACCACGCGAGCGCCGCGGCCTCGTGCTCGGCCTCGCGGTGCGGGAGGGACAGCTTGAGGACGGCACCGCCGCCGTCGGGCAACCGCACGGGCACGACGTGCGAGACGCTGCCGCCGGTGTACGGCTCGCCGGGGCGCAGGTCCCAGCGCTCGACCGCGCGGGCGAGCCGGCGCGGGACGGACGCACGCCAGTCCTGCTCGGTCGGCCACATGCGCGCAGCGTACCGACCAGCGGACCGAGCGCGACGAGGCGGCGGTGGGACGAGCCTCCTGGATGACCCCCGAACGGGGTACGCGCTTGTCCACCGCAGCACCGACTGCCGCGGCGTCCGGTCGGGTCTAGCGTCTGTTGCGGGCGGCAACGGGGCCGCCCGACGACGAATCGAGCATCATGCAACGACGGATGAGCACGCTCCTCGCGACGATCACGGCGGTCGGCCTGGTCGGCGCCCTGGCGCCGGCCGTACAGGCACAGGCAGCCGTCCCGACCAGCGACACCCCGGACTTCGGGAGCAACGTCAAGGTATACGACCAGTCCACCCCCGCGTCGACGATCCAGTCCGACGTCGACGCGGCGTTCAACTCGCAACTCCGCAGCAGCACGGCGCAGTTCGGATCGCAGCGGTACGCCTTCCTGTTCAAACCAGGCAGCTACGGCCGGGTCTGGGCGAACCTCGGCTTCTACACGTCGGTGGCGGGCCTCGGCAAGAACCCGGACGACGTGACGATCAACGGTGCGCTCAACGTCGACTCCGGGTGGAACGCCGGCGACGAGAAGAACGCGACCCAGAACTTCTGGCGGTCGGCCGAGAACCTGTCCGTCGTGCCCGAGAGCGGCACGGACCGGTGGGCGGTGTCCCAGGCCGCGCCGATGCGACGCGTCCACATCAAGGGGAACCTGACCATGGGGCCGTCGAACCAGGACGGCGGGCAGGGGTACTCGTCCGGCGGCTACATCGCCGACTCGAAGGTCGACGGCACCGTCACGAGCGGCTCGCAGCAGCAGTGGTACACACGGAACTCCTCGCTCGGCAGCTGGCAGGGCGGCAACTGGAACATGGTGTTCTAGGGGGTGCAGGGCGCCCCGGCGAACGACTTCTCGAAGAGCTGGACGACGCTGTCGACCACCCCGGTCACCCGTGAGAAGCCGTACCTGTACGTCGACTCGTCGAACAAGTACCACGTGTTCGTGCCGTCGCTGCGGACGAACTCCGCCGGGGTGACGTGGCCGAACACGCCGGGGACGGACATCCCGATGCGCAACTTCTACGTCGCGCACGCCGGTGACAGCGCGGCGACGATCAACAGCGCGCTGTCGCAGGGGCTGAACCTGTTCTTCACCCCGGGCACGTACCAGCTGAACGCCGCGCTGAACGTGACGCGCCCGGACACCGTCGTCACGGGCATCGGCTTCCCGACGCTCGTGCCGACCGCCGGCAACGCGGTGCTCACCACCTCCGACGTGTCCGGGGTGAACGTGTCGAACCTGGTCGTGGACGCGGGGACGCAGAACAGTGCGCAGCTCGTCCGACTCGGCACCGGCGGCACGCACGTCGACCACGCCTCGGACCCGCAGAGCATCCAGGACGTGTTCTTCCGCGTCGGGTCGAGCATCCAGGGCAAGGCGTCGACGACACTGCAGGTCAACGCCGACGACACCCTCGTCGACCACATCTGGGCGTGGCGGGCCGACCACGGTGGCGCTGCGACGGGCTGGAACGTCAACACCGGCGCCACCGGCGTCGAGGTGAACGGGGACGACGTCCTCGCCACCGGACTGTTCGTCGAGCACTACCAGAAGTACGAGGTGCTCTGGAACGGCAACCGCGGTCGGACGATCTTCTTCCAGAACGAGATGCCGTACGACGTGCCGGACAACGCCTCGTGGCAGAGCCCGACCGGAGCCGGGTACGCGGCCTACAAGGTCGCGTCGGGTGTGACGAACCACGAGATCTGGGGAGGGGGCGTGTACTGCTTCTTCAACACGAACCCGTCCGTGCACGCCGACCGGGCCTTCGAGACGCCGACCGCGTCGGGCATCCGCGCGCACAGCCTCGTGACGGTGTCGCTCGGAGACACGGGCACGATCTCGAGCGTGATCAACGGCGTCGGCGGAGCGGTGCCGACCCCGGCGGGCAACACCGCACCGAACCGCCTCGGGTCGTACAACTGATGCGCGCCGCACGGTCGACGCGACGACTCGTCGCGCTCACGCTCGCCGGTGCGGCCGCGGTCGCAGTCGGCGTCACCCCGACGCTCGGGACGGCGGCGACCGCGCAGGCGGCCACGGGCGACGTCGTCTGGTCGCAGGACTTCGACGGCGCCGCGGGGAGCGCCCCGGACCGCTCGGTGTGGACGAACGAGACCGGTGGTGGCGGCTGGGGCAACAACGAGCTCGAGACGTACACGGACTCCCGGAGCAACTCCGCGCTCGACGGGCAGGGCAACCTCGTGATCACCGCGAAGCGGAAGGCGGACGGCTCGTACACGAGTGCGCGTCTGACGACCCAGGGGAAGTACACGCCGCAGTACGGCCGGGTCGAGGCGCGCATCCAGATCCCCCGTGGTCAGGGCATCTGGCCCGCGTTCTGGATGCTCGGTGCGGACCTGCCGCAGAGCGGCTGGCCGGGATCCGGAGAGATCGACGTGATGGAGAACGTCGGCAAGGAGCCCGCCACCGTGCACGGGACGGTGCACGGCCCCGGCTACTCCGGCGGGCAGGGCATCTCCACGCCGTACCAGCACCCGCAGGGCTGGTCGTTCGCGGACACGTTCCACACCTTCGCGGTGGACTGGAAGCCCGGTTCGATCACCTGGTCGGTGGACGGCGTGGCCTACCGGACCGTCACCCCGGCGGACACGAACGGGAACCCGTGGGTGTTCGACAAGCCGTTCTTCATCGTGCTGAACCTCGCCGTCGGTGGCAACTGGCCCGGGTACCCGGACGCGTCGACGACGTTCCCGCAGCAGATGAAGGTCGACTTCGTCCGCGTGATCGACAACTCCTAGCGCGGGACCGACCAGGGCCGTCGACGACACCGGTCGTCGACGGCCCTGGTCGTCGGCGGCCCTGGTCGTCGACGGCCCTGGTCGCACGACGTGCCGCCTGCGGACGTTCCGGTCGCACGACATGCCGCCGGCATCGAAGCTGAGCGGCAAGTCCTGCGACGACAACACCGCGGCACCACCGGGGCAACACGACGACACCACCGGGGCACCACCGGGGCACAAGGGCCGTCAGCCGGAGGACACCCGCCGTCGGTACCGTCCGAGCATGGCCCCCGAACGCACCCGGCTCGTCCTCCCCGGGCAGTACGGCCCGCTGTTCGACGACGGCGGCCCCGCGCTCGTGGTCGAGGCGCGCGAGTTCTTCACCGCCCGGCCGATGCACCGGGCGAAGGCGCACCTGTGGCTGAGCGCCCTGCGGCACCGGGTGCGCGAGCTCGGTGACCGGGCCGAGCACGTGCAGGTCGACACCCTGAAGGACGCCCTGGTCGGACGCGACGACCTCGACGTGGTCGATCCGCCCTCCCGCACCCTCCGCGCGCAGGTCCGGCACTGGGGACGCGGCACGGAGGTCCTGCCGAGCCGCGGGTTCATCACCGACGAGGCCGAGTTCGCGGAGTGGGCCGCCGAGCGCACCGGTCGTTTCCGGATGGAGACCCACTACGAGCGGGTCCGCCGCCGCGAGGGCTGGCTGATGCAGTCGGAGAAGCCCGTCGGTGGGAAGTTCAGCCTCGACGACCAGAACCGCGAACAGCCGCCCAAGGGCGCGACGACGCTCGGGCTGCCGGAACCCTGGTGGCCGACCGAGGACGACATCGACGACGAGGTGCGACACGACCTCGACCGCTGGGAACGCGACGGCGAGGTCCGGTTCGTCGGCCGGGACGACACACGCCGCTTCGCCGTCACTGCGGACGAGGCGCGGCAGGCCCTCGACGACTTCGTGCAGGTCCGCCTGGGCGACTTCGGCCCGTTCGAGGACGCCACGCTGACGAACGACTGGACGATGGCGCACTCGCTGCTCAGCGTGCCGATGAACCTCGGCGTGCTCGACCCCTTCGAGGTCGTCGAGGCAGCGCTCACCGCCCACCGCGACCACGACGCCCCGCTCGCGAGCGTGGAGGGCTTCGTCCGCCAGGTCGCCGGCTGGCGGGACTACGTCTGGCACCTCTACTGGTGGTTCGGCGACGACTACGGCGCCGAGGAGAACGCCCTCGACGCGCACGAGCGGCTCCCCCGCTGGTGGCGCGAGCTCGACGCGTCGGCGATCGACGCGGTCTGCCTCTCCACCGCGATGGAGGGCCTGCACGACCACGGCTGGTTGCACCACATCCAGCGGCTCATGGTGCTCGGCAACTGGGCGCTGCAGCGCGGCTACGACCCCGTGCACCTGACCGAGTGGTTCACCGACGTCTTCGTCGACGGCACCGACTGGGTGATGCCGGCGAACATCATCGGGATGTCGCAGCACGCCGACGGCGGCATGGTCGCGACGAAGCCGTACGCGTCCGGCGGCCGCTACATCGACCGGATGTCCGACCACTGCGGCGGGTGCCGGTACGACCCGACGAAGCGACTCGGCGAGGACGCCTGCCCCTTCACCGCCGGCTACTGGGCGTTCCTGTCGCGCACCGAGCCCGCCCTGCGGGACAACAACCGGATGGCGCGGCCGCTGCAGCAGATGCGGAAGCTTGCGGACCTCGACGAGGTGGTGGCGCAGGAGGCGCGACGCGGTACGCCCTGACCGGCCACGGTCCGTCAGGTGACCACACGACGGACGGGAGGCGCGTGGCGGACACGGCCACGCGCCTCCCGTCCGCCATCCCGTCACGGCGTCACCCCGACACCCGGTCACGGCGTCGCCCCACCACACGGTCACCGCGCTGGTCCGCCGTCCGAGGGAGGCCGCCGGGTGGACCACACCGGTAGGGTCGGGCTCGTGGCCAGCAACGATGCGTTCGACGACCGTTACGACCTGCGCGAGTTCGCGCCGACGACCGATGCACAGGGGGCGCCGTCAGCGGAGACGGAGGCGTGGATGCACGCCGTGGAGCTGGGGTTCCACGAGACGCACCCCGATGCCGAGGGCGCTGCGCGGATGGCGTCGCACTTCATCGCCGACCAGGAGACGTTCCTCGGGGCCTACCTGCGCGACCCTCTTCCCGGCTCGGTCGACGAGACCTGGCCGGCCGGGACCTTCACGTGGTTCCGGAAGCGCCTGACGTGGGGCGAGGGCGCCTCGGTCGACACCCAGGCGATCTCCGCCGTGACGGTGCGCCCGACCGAGCGCCGACGCGGGATCCTCCGCCGCATGATGACCCACGCGCTCGAGCGCGGTGTGGCCGAGGGCTACGCCGTCGCGTCGCTCACCGCCTCCGAGGGCACGATCTACCGACGCTTCGGCTTCGGCTGCGCGATCCGCGAGCGCGCGGTGACGGTGCGTCGCGAACGTGCCCTGCCGTTGCTCGCGCCGACCACCGGCACCGTGACGATCGTGACGCCGGAGTGGCTCGCCGAGGGCACCGGCCGCGCCGTGTTCGACCGCTTCGACGCGCGGACGCCGGGGTCCATGGTCCGGAACGCCGGCACCTGGCCGATCGTCCTCGGGCAGCGGAACGGCGACGGCTCCCCCGCGAAGGACGTCCGCGCCGCGGTGCACCGGCCGGAGGGCGCCGGCGTCGACCCGTCCGAGATCGACGGGTACGTGACGTGGCGCGTCAAGGAGGGCCGCGGGGGCGAGGACACCGTGCTCGAGGTCGTCGACCTCGTCTACGCCACCGACGAGGCCTACCTGTCGCTGTGGGAGTTCCTGCTGTCGATCGACCTGAACGACGTCGTGCGGTACAACCGCTCGCGGCTCGACGACCCGATCGTCGCGGCGCTCGGCGACAACCGCGCGTACGACGTCGAGCACGAGGAGGACCACGTCTGGTTGCGGGTGCTCGACGTGCCTGCGGTGCTCGGCAGCCGGCCGTACGCGGTCGACGGGTCGCTGACGCTCGCGGTGTCCGACGCGATGGGGTTCGCAGCGGGGACCTACCGGCTCGACGTCGTCGACGGGCAGGGCACGGTCACGCGACTGTCGGAGGGCGACGACGGCGAGGCCGACCTGCGGCTCGACGTGGCGGACCTCGGCGCGGTGCTCATCGGCTCGGTGTCGCCGGTCACGCTCGCGGCGGCCGGACTCGTGCGGGCGACGGACCCGGCGGCGCCGGCGTTGCTGCGGGCGATGCTCACACCGGCGCGGACGCCGCACGGGATCACGTACTTCTAGGAGCGCGGCGGTTCTCATCGCGGAACGCAACGTCGGCGACTCCTTGCAGCGGTGTACCGCTGCGAGCAGTCGCCGACGTTGCGTCTTGCGGATCCGGGCGGCCCGGAACTCGCCTCACGCCCGGCGCCGCACCCGCGGGTCGACGAACGCGTACACCACGTCCACGATCACGTTCGCGGTGACGATGAGGAGCGCCGAGAACACCGTGAAGCCGACGACCACCTGCAGGTCGAGGGTGTGCACCGCGTCGATGAGCAACGCCCCGAGGCCCTGCATCGAGAACACCTTCTCGGTGATGACCGCACCACCGAGCAGCGACCCGAGGTCGAGCCCGAACAGCGTCACGACGGGCAGGATCGCCGTCCGGAGCCCGTGCCGGACCACGACCTGGCGCTCCCGGAGCCCCTTGGCCCGAGCGGTCCGGACGAAGTCCTGCGACATCGACTCGAGCATCTCGCCACGGGTCAGCCGGGCGTAGATCGCCGCGCTGATGAACGCGAGCACGCACCACGGCAGCACCAGGTGCGTCACCCAGCCGACGGGGTCCTCGACGAACGGCACGTAGCCGCTCGTGGGCAGCCAGCCGAGGGTGAAGCCGAAGAGCAGGATCGCGAGCAGGCCGATCAGGTAGGCGGGCGAGGACACCCCGGCGACGGCGACGGTCATGACGGCTCGGTCGGCCAGTGTCCCCCGCTTCAGCGCCGACACGGTACCGCCCGCGACACCGGCGACGAGCCAGAGCACGGCGGCACCGACGGCGATCGACGCGGTGACGGGCAGGCGCGACGCGATGAGGTTCGTGACGCTGTCGTGCAGCTGGAACGAGTAGCCGAAGCAGGGCGCCGCGCACGTGATCGTCGACGCACCGGAGCCGAACGTGCGGCCGGCGAAGATGCCCGCGAGGTATGCCCCGAACTGCGCGAACCAGGGCTTGTCCGTGCCGAGGAAGGCCCGGACGTCCGCCAGTCGTTCCGGCGTGCACGGCTTGTCGCAGATCGCCCGCGCCGGGTTCGTCGGCAGCAGCATGAACAGTGCGTAGGTGATCGCCGCGACGACGAACAGCACGACGACGGCGCCGAGGATCCGGATCGCCAGGAAGCGGAAGGTGGTCACCGGTCGGCTCCTCGCGGGTCGAGGGCGTCGCGCAGGGCGTCACCGAGCACGTTGAAGGCGAGGGTGATGAGGAACAGTGCGGCTCCGGGGAAGACGAGGTACATCGGGTCGGTCTGCACCCAACCGATGGCGTCGCCGATGCTGCGGCCCCACGACGGCGTCGGCGGGTTCACCCCGACGGCCAGGAAGGACAGCGCGGCCTCGGCGCCGATCATCGACGGGATCGAGATGGTCGCGTAGACGGTGATCGTCGCGGCGAGGTTCGGCAGGAGCTGCTTGCGGATGACGTGCCAGCGCCCGGCGCCCATCGCCGTCGAGGCGACGACGTAGTTCCTGCTGACGAGCGAGAGCGTCTGCCCCCGCACGACCCGGGCGACCGAGGGCCAGCCGAAGAACCCGATGACGAGCACGACGAGCAGCGGCTTCGGGAACGACGTCGGCACGACCGCGGTGAGCGCGATCATGAAGACCAGGGACGGGAACCCGAAGATCACGTCGACGACGCGCGACAGCACCCGGTCGTACCACCCGCCGAGGAACCCCGTCGTGACTCCGACGAGGACCCCGATGACGATCGACATGGCGGTCGCGGCGAGGCCGATCCCCAGCGAGGTCCGCGCGCCGTAGGTCACGATGGCGAAGAGGTCGCGACCGGTCAGCGGCTCGACGCCGAACCAGTGCTCGCCGCTCACCCCGCCGGCAGCGCCACGGGGCGCGCCGAAGTCGTTCAGCGCGTCGACGTCGTAGCGGTACGGGTCCCGCCCGGTCACGGCGGCGATCAGCGGTGCGGCGATCGCCACGACGACGAACACGGCGATGACGATCGCAGCGGCCACGGCCCAGCGGTCCCGACGGACCCGGCGCACGACGGCGCGGAAGCCGGTGGTCCGTCCGGCCGACGCGGAGACGGGCCGGTCGACGACGTTCGCGGTCACGAGACCACTCCTTCCCAGGCACGCCAGGCGTCGCGGCGGGCGGCCTGCCGCTCGGGGTCGGCGACCGGAGCCGCCGCGAGCAGCATGCGCGTGTAGTCCTGCTGCGGGTGGTCGAGCACGGCCGAGGTCGTGCCGCGTTCGACGATGCGGCCGTCGTGCAGCACGACGACGTCGTCGGCGAGCTGGCGCACCACGGCCAGGTCGTGGCTGATGAGCAGCATGCCGAAGCCGAACTCGTCCTGCAGGTCCGCGAGCAGGTCGAGCACGGCGGCCTGCACCGTCACGTCGAGGGCGCTGGTCGGCTCGTCGGCGATCACCAACGCGGGCCGCAGCGCCAGGGCCCGCGCGACGGCGACACGCTGCCGCTGCCCGCCCGACAGCTGGTGCGGGAACCGTTCCGTCCACGACGGGTCGAGCTGCACCGCGGTCAGGAGCTCGCGGGCGCGGTCTGCACGCGACGCCGACGTGCCCTCCCCGTGCACGAGCAGTGGTTCGGCGATGCTCCACCCGATGGTCTGTCGCGGGTTCAGTGACGACGCCGGGTCCTGGAAGACGATGCCCACGCGGCTGCGGAGCTCGCGGAGGCGCTTCCCGCGAGCGGTGCGCAGGTCGTGGCCGTCGACCTCGACCGACCCGTCCACGACGGGGACGAGTCCGGCGAGTGCGCGGCCGATGGTGGACTTGCCCGAACCGGACTCCCCCACCAGGCCGAGCGTGCGCCCGGCGGCGAGCTCGAGGTCGATCCCGCGCACGGTGGGGTCGCCGCGACGTGCGTAGCGCACGGCGACGTCGCGCAGCCGCGCGACCACGGCTCCGGGCTCGGCTGCCGACGCGAGACTCGCGCTGGGCGACGTTCCTCGCGCCGCGGAGCCCGAGGACGGTCGCTGGGCACGAGACTCGACCTCGTCGCCGGACGCGGGGCGTGCCTCCAGGGCGGGGACCGCGGCGAGGAGCTCCCGCGTGTAGTCGGCGGCGGGGTGCGCGAAGACCTCGGCGACCGTCCCGTGCTCCACGGGGTCGCCGCGGCGCATGACCAGCACCTCGTCCGCGACGTCCGCCACCACGCCCATGTCGTGGGTGATGAGCAGGACGGCGAGGTCGCGCTCACGACCGAGCCGACGCAGCAGGTCGAGGATCCCGGCCTGCACGGTGACGTCCAGCGCGGTGGTCGGCTCGTCGGCGAACAACGCGACGGGGTCGCCCGCGAGCGCCATCGCGATCATCGCCCGCTGCAGCTGTCCGCCGGACAGCTCGTGCGGGTACGCCTTCCGGATCCGCGCGGGGTCCTGCAGACCCGCGGCGCGGAGCAGTTCGTCCACGCGCGCCGAGACCCCCGCACGGTCCAGGTCGGTCGGGTGCGCCCGGACCGCCTCGGCGATCTGCGTGCCGATCGACAGGACCGGGGTGAACGAGTTCATCGGCTCCTGGAACACGACCCCGATGCCCGCACCCCGGACGGCACGCAACTCGTCCGCGGCGGCACCGACGAGCTCGGTGCCGCGGAACCGGGCGCTGCCCGACACCCGGGCGGCGGACGGCAGGAGTCCGAGCACGCCCATGGCGCTGACGGACTTGCCCGAACCGGACTCGCCGACCAGGGCGAGCACCCGGCCGGGCGTCAGGGAGAAGGAGACGTCACGGACGACGGGCTCCGCGTCGCCGAACGCGACGCGGAGCCCCTCGACCTCGAGCAGCGGTGCACTCACTGCGCGAGCGAGACCTTGAGGTAGTTCGGGTAGGCCGGGAAGTCCGCGATGCGGAAGTTCTCGACGTTCGACCCGGCCAGGAAGGACTGCTTCGCGTAGATCAACGGGACGACGGGAGCGTCCTCCATGATGCGACGGTCCGCCTGCGCCCACAGCTGCTGCGCCTCGGACTGGTCCACGGTGCCGGTCGCCTTCGCGATGAGGGCGTCGACCTCGGGGTTGCTGTACTTCGAGACGTTGTAGCCGCCCCCACCGATCTGCGACGAGTCGTAGAGCGGCTGGATGTTGGCGTTCGCGCTCGGGAAGTCCGGCTGCCAGCTCGACAGCGACAGGTCGAAGTCGGTGCCGTTCGTGGTGGCCTGCGTGAAGGAGTCGTAGTCGAGCGGCTTGAGCGTCACGGTGATGCCGGCGCGCTTGAGCCCGGCCTGCAGGGCCTGCGCCTGCGCCAGGTACGTCGGGTCGTTCTGGGTCACGAGGGTGAGCTCCAGGTCCGTCGCCCCGGCCTCCTGCAGGAGCTGCTTCGCCTTGTCGACGTCGCCGGTCGCGCCGGTCTCGTACAGGTCGTAGTCCTTGCGCCCCGCGATGCCCGGCGTCACGAGGGTCGACGCGTACTCGCCGGCGAGCGCGCCGCCGGCCGCGATGCGGAACGACTTGCGGTCGACCGCGTACTGCAGCGCCTGACGGACCTTCAGGTCCGCGAGCTTCCCGCGCTGCGTGTTGATCGCCATGTACGTGATGGGGCCGGCCTTGCTCGTGGCGAGGCGGTCCTGGGCGGCCGGGTTGGCCCGCACCTGGTTGAGCTCGGCGGCTCCGAGGAACTGTGCGCCGAAGGAGTCCTTCGCGTCGCCGTTGTCGGCGATCAGGCTCTGCGTCGTGGTGGAGGCGTCCTGGCTCTCCTTGAAGACGATCTTCGACGGACCGGCGGTGCGGATGCTGTCGGTCTTCGCGCTCCACTCCTTGTTCCGGACGAGCGTCACCTGCGAGCCCTGCGTGTTCGACTCGATCTGGTAGGGGCCGCTCGACACGGGCTTCGCGTCGTAGGCGCCGGTGTCCGTGCCCTCACCTTCGGGCACCGGGGCGAACGCCGGCATCGAGGCGAGCCACGGCCAGTCGCCGTACGGGGCGTCGAGCGTGAAGACGATGGTCTTGTCGTCCGGGGTCGCGATGCTGTCGAGCGTCTTCCCCTCGAAGGGGCCCTGGTAGTCCGAGCCTCCCACCAGCAGGGACTTGTGGTAGCTCAGGCCACCGGTGAGGTTCGGCGCGAACGACCGCTCGATCCCCCACTTGATGTCCTTCGAGGTGATCGGCGTGCCGTCCTGGAACTTCAGGCCGTCCTTGAGCGTGTACGTCCAGGTCTTGCCGCCGTCGCTGGACGCACCCGTGGTGGTCGCGAGGTCCGGGACGACCTTCGCGGTCTTCCCGGGCTGGACGTCCCACGTGGTGAGGCGCCGGGCGACGAGGCCCATCGAGGTGATGCCGAGGCTCTGGCTCGTCGCGGGGTCCCAGTGCAGCGCGGTCTGGGCCGTCAGGATGTCGAGCGTGCCGCCCTTGCTCGTGCCGGTGGACGCGTCGTCCGACGCGCCGCCACCCGAGCAGCCGGTCAGCACGAGGGCTGCGGCGGCGGCGACGGCCGCGGTGATGGTCAAGCGCTTGGGGCGGTGCATGGTGAACTGCTCCTCGTGGGGGTGGGGTGTCGGGCGGACGACCGGGTACCCGATCGTCGTGCGGCCCGCGTCGTCGTGGTGGACGGGGTCCGTCCCGGTTCGGGTGGCCGGGCGGTCCATGGTGGCACCGGTCGGTCCGCGGGTCCGAACGCCCGCGGGTCCGGACGACATGCAACGCAACATTGCATGACGCAACGTCCCAACGTCTGCGCCCCGAGCGTATTCCCACACCGCGCGGGACGTCGGGATCGCGATGCATCCGCGGACACGTCGGACCGGCCGGGAGGCACGGTGCGGCTCCGTCAGGTCGGGACCGTCGCGCGGGCGGCGCGTCCGGACGCGTGCGGCCCCGTCAGGCCGCGATCGTCGTGCGCGCTGCCTGACCGGACGCGTGCGGCCCCGTCAGGTTGGGATCGTCGTGCGCGCTGCCCGCCCGGCGATCGCGCCGACGCCGAGTGCCGACCCGAGGAACACGACGGCGAGGATCCCCCAACCGACCGTCCCGAGGTCGATGGCCGTCAGGGTCACCACGGTGGGCGCGATCATCGCCGCGACCGCGTAGCCGGTGCCGTACACCCCCTGGTAGGCGCCCACCCGGTCCGCCGGTGCGAGCTCGAAGCTCAGCGCCCACCCGGCGGCACTCGAGGTGATCTCCGCGAGCGAGTGGGCGACGGCCGCGACCACGAGCACGGCCGTGGCGATCGCCGCCGGCACCCAGTCGTCCCCGCGGACCCACCCGGCGGCGGCCCACAGCCCGCACGCCACCGCCATGACCCAGCCCGCGTGCCGCATCACCCGGGCCGCTCCCGCGACGGTGTCGGTCCCGCGGCTCAGCCGGACCTGCAGCAGCACGACGATCACGGTGTTCACCAGCAGCAGCGGCGACACGACCACGTCCGGTGCGACGGTGTGCTGGACGACCCAGATCGGCACGCCCACTTCGAACAGGCCGAACTGCATGCCGAAGAGTCCGGTCAGGGCGGTGACCGCGAGGAACCGCAGGTCACGGTAGGGGCTGCGACCCGAGGGCTCGCGACGCACGATCGTGCCCGTGTCGGTCCGGTCGGCCGGGGCCGCGTCGACCCGCACCGCCGGCAACCCGGCGACCAGGACCGCGGACGCGAGGAACAGCGCGCCCGACAGGACCATCGTCACGCGGTAGGCCTCGCCGGTGCCGATCGCGAGCGGGACCGCGGCGAGCGCCGTGCCGACGCCGATGCCGACGTTCGTGACCGTGCGCATCGTCGCGCGCACCCGGACGCGCTCGGTGCCGGGGAACGCCCGACCGACCGCGGCGCCCCGGACGGAACCGCCGCCCTGCTGCGCCAGCGTCACGACGGACGCCGTCGCGATGAGCGTCGGCAGGTCGTGGACGAGCACGTAGCTGATGAGCGCGAGGCCCTGCACGAGGTGCAGCCAGACGAGCATCCGCCGTGCGCTGAACCGGTCCGCGAGGTGCCCGAACACGAGCGACGACGCCACGCCGACCGCGCCGGCGACGGTGAGCCCGAGGCCGACGGCGACGGCCGGGATCCCGACGATCGTGATGAGGTACAGCGAGGTCAGCGTGAAGAAGGCACCGCGACCGAGGGTGTCCACCAGCGTGACGGTGAGCAGGCGTCGGAGGGTCGCGTCCCGTCGGACGAGGGTGCGGATCGGGACCGGTTGCTCCGTGGTGCTCACGCTCCAGTTCTCGCACCACTGCGGTGGCTCGCCGAACGGATGTAGCGTGGGGCTTCATGATCCGGTACCGCCTCGACCCGTCGGACGTCTCGGCTGTGCGCTTCGGCATCTCGCCGCTGTCGGAGCTGGGCCTCGGACTCCGCGCCTTCCGCGCGCCGGAGCGGTACCCGTTGCAGCGCCCGTGGCTCGAGCGCATCGCCGGTGTGCTGCCCCTCCTCGACCGGTCCGTGCTCGCCGGCCTGGTCGACGAGCGACGATGGGTCGCGGACTTCGTCAACCCCCGACCGGAGTCACCCCTCGGGTCGTTCGACGACGAGCTCCGGAGCCTCGCCAGCATCTCCCCCGCACGACTCCGGACCGACCTGGAGCGGGTGCACGGTGCCGTGCCGGACGTGTTCGTCGGCAGGCACGAGGAGGTCGTCGAGCGCCTCGTCCGGGCACTCGCGACGACGTGGGAGCTCTGCTTCGCGCCGTACTGGCCACGGATGCGTCGTGTGCTGCAGGCGGACGTGACGCACCGCGGCCGGATCGCCGCGCACGAGGGCGTCGGGGCGGTGCTCGGCGGGCTGTCCGAGTCGGTGCGCTTCGACGGGCGGCACGTCGACGTCCGTCTGAACAGCCCGATCGCCCGCGACCGCCCGGTGCAGGGCGAGGGCTTGACGCTCGTCCCCTCGGTGTTCGTCGTGCGCGCGTCGACGCCGATCGACGACGACCTGCCGCCGACGGTGATGTACCCGGCCCGTGGTCAGGGCGCGATGTGGTCGACCGCGTCGCACCCCGACGTCGGTGCCGTCCGGGACCTGCTCGGCGCCACCCGTGCCGCACTCCTCGACGCGCTCGGTGAGCCGGCGTCGTCGACCGACCTCGCGATGCGCTTCGGTGTCTCGACCTCTGCCGTGAACCAGCACCTGCGGGTGATGGAGCGCGGCGGACTGCTCAACCGGACCCGGTACGGGCGTGCGGTGCTGTACTACCGCAGTACGGTCGGCGACGCGCTCGTCCGGCGGGAGTGAGGGCATCGCCGCCGAGCATCAGCGGTCGAAGAGCCCGCCGAGGAAGTCGTTGCCGAGGTTCGACGCCTGCTCGCCCAGACCAGACGCCTGCTCACCCAGACCGGACGCCTGCTCACCGAGTCCGCCGAGGAACTGCTCGCCCTCGGCAGCGAAGCCCTCGATGCCGCCGCCCAGGTCCGCGAGACCGAGGTCACCCATCCCCGATGCGATGCCCTCGAAGTCGACCCCGAGGTCGGCCGCGCCGGCCAGGACCGGAGCCGCCGCTGCGCTGACCACGGCCCCACCGGCGACCGCCACCGCGAGACCGCCGAGGGCCATCGCGCCGGCTCCGACGGCCGCACCACCCGCGAAGGCGCCGCCACGCCCACCGTTGCCACCCGAGCGTCCTGACCCGCCGAGCACGCGGCGGATCAGCCCGGGTCGGGACATCTCGCCGCGGGTCATCGCCCGCGCCATGCCACCGGACGAGTCGTCCCGCAGGTGCTCGTGCGGCGGGAGTTCCGAGTTCAACCGGTCCCGCACCTGCTGGCGCTGCGCCGGGGTGAGCCGCGCGAAGGCGTCGTGGTGCACCTGCTCGATCTGGTCCGGGCTCGCCGTCCGGAGCAGGTAGTCGTACTTCGCCAGGGCGACCTTGTCCGGGTCAGCCTGCCCGTGGTGCTGCTGCTGACCGTGCTGGGGCTGCTGCCCGTACTGCTGCTGCCCGTACTGCGGCTGCTGCCCGTACTGCTGCTGGCCGTACTGCGGCTGCTGCCCGTACTGCTGCGGCGGCTGCTGCCGCGAGCGGTCGTCACCCGTCAGCTTGTCCGCCGCGTTGCGGACGATGTCGCGCCAGTCACTCCCACCCCCGGAGCCGTGCGGGTCCTGCTGGTTGCCCGCGGCGCCGTTCCCCTGCGCGCGCTGCTTCTGCATCTGCTTGTCGATGACCTTCGAGGCCATGCCGAGGATCCGGTTGAGGTTCGCCATGCCCCAACCTTTGTGATCACACATGTGAGCACTCAGCGACGGAGCAGTGCGCCGCCCGCCGATCAGGTCCGAGTGCGCTGTGAGCGTCCGACGCTGACCGCTGCTCCCGCGCATCGAACCAGGAGTCCGACATCGAACCAGCGGCCTCGCCTGGTTCGATGTCGGGAACGTGGTTCGATGCCCCGCAGCCCAGACGCGTCAGGACAGCAGCCGCGCCAGGAAGGCGTTGCGGAACCGCCCGGTCGGGTCGACGTCCCGGGCGAGCGCTGCGAAGTCGTCGAGGCGCGGGTAGGCCTCGTGCAGGCGCGCCACGCTCGCGGCCGAGACCTTCCCCCAGTGCGGCCGGGGGTCGAAGGGCGCGAGGACCTCCTCGATCCGCTCGACCGCGTCGGCGACCGCAGCGGCGTCCCGTCGGAAGGTGAAGTGCAGCCCGACCGACTGCCGGCCGGACGAGGGCGCGAGCCACGCCGAGTCGGCGGCGATCGTCCGGACCTCGGCCGCGATGAGCAGCGGCGCGAACACCGGCTCGAGGGGCCGGAGCGCCTCCAGCGCGGGGACGGCGGACGAGGCCGGGATCAGGTACTCGGCCTGGATCTCCGCCCCGGTGGACGGCTCGAAGGTCGACCGGAAGTGCGGCAGCCGCTCGGACCACGGCCCGGGTACACCGCCCTGCTCGGTGACGCTCGCAGCGTCGTTCTCCCCCGGGTGCACCGGGCCATCGGCACGGCGGGCGCCGAGCGCGACGAGGTCGACCGAGGGATCCGGCTCGTCCACGCGGTGCTTCGTCCAGACCTGTCGGGCCCCGCGGTCGTCGAAGGACGTGAACAACGACACCGAGTAGGCGTCCGACACCACCTCGTCGAAGTGCTCGAGGACGGCGTCCCACGGCAGGTCGAGGTGCACGGTCGTGGCGACCTGGAACGTCGGCTCGATCGCGAGCTCGACCGTGGCGACGACGCCGAGCGCGCCGAGCGCCACCCGGTGGGCGTCGAGGGCACCGTCCGGCGTCGACGTGTCGACGGACACCAGGTCTCCGGGAGCGCGGACGACCTCGAGGCCGACGACCGCCTCCGCGAGCGACGGGCTGCGGACGCCGGAGCCGTGCGTACCGGTGGCGACCGCGCCGGCGACCGAGATGTGGGGCAGGGAGGCGAGGTTCGCGAGGGCCCAGCCACGAGCCTCCAGGCCGGCCGCCACCTGTGCGTGCGTCATGCCGGCGGCGACCCGCACCACCCGTCGGTCGGTGTCGACGTCGAGCACCGGCGGCAGGCCGGCGAGCGTGACCTGGACGGCGTCGGTGTCGGCGATCTCGTTGAACGAGTGCGTCGACCCGAGCGCCGTCAGGCGCGGCGTGGCCGCGACGAGCTGCTGGAGCGCCGCCACCGAGGTGGGGCGTTCCAGCGCGGAGGCACGGTAGGTGACGTTCCCCGCCCAGTTGGTGCGCGTCGTCGCGGCCACGGTCACGGTCCTAGAACCCGCGGTCGAGACGGTGCCACGCCTGCTGCAGGCGGAGCTCGTCCTTGAAGGTGCGGGCCGTGGTGTGCTCGTCGATGACGAGGAACTCGGTGCCGACCATGGTCGCGAAGTCCTCGACGACCTGCAGGCCGACGGCGGTCGTCATGACCGTGTGGTGGGCGGCGCCGGCGGTGAGCCAGGCCTCGGCCGCGACCGGGAAGGACGGGCGCGGCTCCCACACGGCACGGCCGACGGGGAGCTTCGGCAGCGCCTCGGTCGGGGGCACGACGTCGACGACGTTCGCGGTGAGGCGGAAGCCGTCGCGGGTGTCCGACAGGGCGACGACGACGGCCTCGCCCGCGTCGGCGGTGAAGACCAGGCGGACCGGGTCGTCCTTGCCGCCGATGCCGAGCGGGTGGATCTCGAGGGTCGGCGTCGTCGTCGTGAGCGTCGGTGAGACCTCGAGCATGTGGGCGCCGAGGATCTTCTCCGCACCCGGCGTGAGGTCGTACGTGTAGTCCTCCATGAGGCTCGCGCCGCCGGGCAGCCCCGCGCCGGCGACGTTCATCGCGCGGACGAGGACGGCGGTCTTCCAGTCGCCCTCGGCGCCGAAGCCGTAGCCGTCGGCCATGAGCCGCTGCACCGCGAGTCCCGGCAGCTGCTTGAGCGTGCCGAGGTCCTCGAAGTTCGTGGTGAACGCGGCCGAGCCGTTCTGCTCCAGGAGCGTACGGAGGCCGAGCTCGATCGCGGCGCCGTCGCGGAGCGCCTGGTGACGGTCACCGCCGTCGCGCCGCAGCGATGCGTCGACGTCGTAGTCGCGCTCGTAGACGGCGACGAGCTCGTCGACCGCTGCCGTGTCCGCCTCGGCCTCGGCCACCGCTGCGGCCAGCTCGTTGACCGCCCAGGTGTTCACCTGGACGCCGAGCTCGATCTCGGCCTCGGTCTTGTCGCCCTCGGTGACGGCGACGTAGCGCATGTTGTCGCCGAAGCGCGTGAGCTTCAGCTCGCGCACCGCCGCCGCGCCGGCAGCTGCGCGGGACCAGTCGGACACGCGCTGCTGCACGCGCTCGTCGGACACGTGCCCGACCGCGGTCGCGTGCCGGACGCCGAGACGGGCGAGGGCGTAGCCGAACTCGCGGTCGCCGTGCGCGGCCTGGTTGAGGTTCATGAAGTCGAAGTCGATGTCGCCCCACGGCAGCGCGACGTTCGCCTGCGTGTGCAGGTGCAGCAGCGGCTTCGTGAGCGCCTGCAGGCCGCCGATCCACATCTTCGCCGGGCTGAACGTGTGCATCCAGGTCGTCACACCGATGACCCGGTCGTCGGCGCTGGCCTCGATGAGCGCGCGACGGATGCCGTCGGCGTCCTTGAGGACCGGCTTCCAGACCAGCTTCACCGGCACGGTCGGCGCGAGTTCCGCGTGGACGGCGCGCGACTGCTCCTCGACCTGGCGGAGGGTCTCCTCGCCGTACAGGCCCTGCGACCCGGTGAGGAACCAGACCTCGTAGCTGTCGAGGGTGGCCTGGGGGTTCACCTGCGTCATCGCATGGCTCCTTCGGGGTTCTGTCCGTAGACGTTCTGGTAGCGATCGAAGAGTCGATCGACGTCGTCGGCGGCGATGGGCACGAGCTCGCCGCCCTGCTTCGCGATGTGCACGGTGCGTGCGACGTCCTCGCACATCACCGCCGCCTTGACGGCGTCCTTCGCGTCCTTGCCGATCGTGAAGACACCGTGGTTCTGCATGAGCACGGCGCGGCTCCGGTGACCGGCGAGGGTGTCGACGATGCCGCGGCCGATCGAGTCGTCGCCGATGATCGCGAACGGGCCGACCGGGATCGGTCCGCCGAACTCGTCCGCCATCGCCGTGATGACGCACGGGATCTCCTCGGCGCGGGCGGCCCACGCGGTGGCGTACGTCGAGTGGGTGTGCACGACGCCGCCGACCTCGGGCATGTTCCGGTACACGAAGGCGTGCGCCGCGGTGTCGGACGACGGACCGTGCGCGTTGCCCCACCCGTCTGCGGGCACTCCGTCGAGGGTGCAGACGACCTGGTTCTCCGGGGTCAGGTCGTCGCTGGCGACGCCCGACGGCTTGATGACGAACAGGTCCGTACCCGGGACCCGCTGCGAGACGTTGCCGCCGGTCCAGATCACCAGGCCGTAGCGGACGAGCTCGCCGTGCAGGGCGGCGACGCGCTCCCGCGCGGCGGCGACCGCCTGCTTCGTCTCGTCGGTGGGCGCGTCGGTCATCGGGTCGGCTCCTGTTCGGTCTGGAGGCGCGCCTCGACCACGTCGGTCGGCTCGCCCTGGTCGGTCGGTACGTCCGGGTCCGCCTGGTCGGCCTGGTCGGCCTGGTCGGCTGCTGCGCCAGTGCGGGTCGCCGCGGCCTGGTCGGCTGGTGCGCCGGTGCGGGTGGCCGCGGCTGCGACGTCCTGCACGGGCAGGGCCGCCCGGTACCGGGCCAGGTAGTCCTGGAAGCCCCGGACGTCGCGCTCCTCGGGCTCGGCGACGTGCACCGCGTCGCCTCGGAACACCGTGTCGGCGAGGAAGTCCTCGAGCGGCTGGTCGGTGTGCTCGAGGTAGGCCGCGAGCACCGCGATGCCCCAGGCGCCGCCCTCCCCAGCGGTGTCCTCGAGGGCGACCGGGACGCGGAGTGCCGCGGCGAGCAGGCGCTGCGGGGTGCCCGGCGTGCGGAAGAGTCCGCCGTGCGCGGTCATCCGGTCGACGGCGACCTGCTCGCCGTGCAGGACGTCCATGCCGATCGCCAGGGTGGCGAAGCCGCCGTGCACCTCGGACCGAACTAGGTTGCCGAGGGTGAAGCGTGCGCCGGGGGTGCGGAGCAGCAGGGGTCTGCCGTCCTCGACCCGCGTGACGGGTTCGCCCGCCAGGTAGTTGAAGGAGAGCAGTCCGCCGGCGTCCGGGTCGGCGTCGGCGGCCTCGGCCAGCAGGGTCGCGTAGACGTCGTCGACCGCGATCGGTGCGCCGCCGGTCCGCTCGCTCGTGGCATCGGCGAACCGCCCGAAGACGCGGGCCCAGGCCGCGATCTCGCTCGCTCCGTTGTTGCAGTGCACCATCGCGACCGCGTCACCTGCCGGGGTCGTGACGACGTCGAGTTCCTCGTGCGGGGAGCGGAGCGCCCGTTCGAGGACCACCATCGCGAAGATGCTCGTGCCGACGCTGACGTTGCCGGTGCGCGGGGCGACGGCGTTCGTGGCGACCATGCCCGTGCCGGCGTCGCCCTCGGGCGGGCAGAACGGGACGCCGGGCTCCAGCATGCCGGTCGGGTCGAGCCACGCGGCACCCTCGGGGGTGAGCGCCCCGGCGTCCTCGCCGGCGACGAGGACCTCGGGCAGCAGGGCGCGGAGGTCGGGGACGTGCTCGCCGAGCAGGTCCTGCGTGGTGGCGAGCATCGCGGCGTCGTAGTCGCGGCGACCGGGCTCCCCCGGCCCGCTGTCGACCGGCCCGGAGTCGATCGGGAACATGCCGCTGGCGTCGCCGACACCCAGGACGTCGCGGCCCGTGAGCATGCGGTGCACGTACCCGGCGAGGGTCGTGATCCCGGCGAGCTGTGCGACGTGCGGCTCCTCGTCGAGCACGGCCTGCACCAGGTGCGCGATCGACCAGCGCTGCGGCACGTTGAAGTCGAGTGCGGCGCTGAGCCGCTCGGCCGCGGGGCCGGTCGAGGTGTTGCGCCAGGTGCGGAACGGGACGAGGAGCTCGCCGTCCTCGTCGAACGCCAGGTAGCCGTGCATCATCGCCGAGACGCCGGCCGCACGGAACGTCGTCGGGCGGACGCCGAACTGCCGCTCGACGTCGGCGACCAGGTCGGCGTAGGCCGCGCGGACCCCGGTCTCGACGGCGACCAGCGGGTAGGTCCACCTGCCGTCGACGTACTCGTTCTCCCACTCGTGGGAGCCGCTCGCGATCGGGCGGAGCTGCTCGTCGACGAGCACGGCCTTGATGCGGGTGGACCCCAGTTCGATGCCGAGGGTCGTGCGGCCGCCCTCGACCTGCTGTCGGCGGTCGTCGCTCATGTGTCCTCCCGAGACCTCGTCGTCCTGCGTGAGCGCTCACATCCTGGCACGTGAGCGCTCACGCGTGCAACGCACCGGCGCGCCGCCGTCCCCGCCGCCCGTCGACCCCGGCGCCACCCTCGCCGAGCGGGCACGATCTGTCACGCTCGACGCCCCTGGCCGACACGTCTCGCCCGCTCGACGCCCCGCACGCGGCACGTCCTGCCCGTTCGGGATCGTGGCCCATCGCGCTCGCCGGCAACTTCCCGTCGCAGCTCGCCGGCAACTTCCCGTCGCAGGACTTGCCGCTCGACTTCCCCGCAGACGGCATGTCGTGCGACCGGAACATCTCCGGGCGGCATGTCGTGCGACCGGAACATCCCCGGGCGGCAGGTGGTGCGACGGGGACACGCCCGCTCCACTCGGCCTGCTCGTGCGACCGGCCACGCTCGCTTCGCCCGGCCTGCTCGTGCGACCGGCCACGCTCGCTTCGTCCGGCTTGCTCGACATCCGCGCAGGTTCCGGTGCGACGACGCCCCGTGGGCGCGCGTTCCGGTGCCACGACTTGCCGCCGGTGATCGCCCTCGTCGCACGACCTGCCGTT
This sequence comes from Curtobacterium subtropicum, assembly GCF_030362975.1. Lineage (NCBI taxonomy): Bacteria > Bacillati > Actinomycetota > Actinomycetes > Micrococcales > Microbacteriaceae > Curtobacterium > Curtobacterium subtropicum. Next base: position 396,480 of record NZ_JAUCMM010000002.1, on the reverse strand, counting down.
GCAGGCGGAACTGAGCGGCAGGTCGTGCGACGAGAATGCTAGGACAGCCGGGCAGCCGCGCAGCCGGGCTACGCGCCGACGGTGCTCTCGCGGACGACGAGCGACGGGGTCACGGCCGTCGATGCCGGACGCCCGCCCGCCACGAGCTCGAGCAGCGCCCGCCCCGCGATCCGCCCGAGCTCATCGAGCCGCATGTCGACGGTGGTCAGCGGCGGCCGTGATGCGAGCGCCACCACGTCCCAGTCGTCGTACCCGGTCACCGCGACGTCGTCCGGCACCGACCGCCCGGTCTCACGCAGCCGGTCGCACACGCCACGGGCGATCTGGTCGTTGCCGCACAGCACGGCGTCGACCGCCGACGACGACCGGTCGAGCAGGTCGACGGCCTGCCGCCCCCATCGCTCGGACCACTCCCCGTGCACCGGAGCGCCGACCATCCGGTCCCCGAGCGCCACCGCGGCCCCTCGTGCCCGCTCCACGGCGGACCGTGCCTCCTCCGGCCCGGTCACCACCGCGATCCGTCGGCGCCCGAGGCCGAGCAGGTGCGTGGCCGCCGCCGCGGCACCGGCGGCGTCGTCGAGGGTGATCGACACGTCGGACGGGTCGGTCGAGGGCGTCAGCGCGTAGACGACGGGGACCGGCAGCGGCACCTCGATCGACAGCCGGGCATCGGCGGACCGGCCGGTGACGACGATCCCGTCGACGCCACGGGCGACGAGCGAGCGGAGGTAGTGGGCCTCGCGGACGTGGTCGTCGCGGGTGTCACCGACGAGGACCATCATCTCGCCGGCCGACAGGGCGTCCTCGGCCCCGAGCAGCACCGGCATGGTGAACCGTCCGAACGAGTCCGTCGTGATCATCCCCACCGTGAACGTGCGGCCGGACGACAGGGCCCGTGCGCGCGCGTCGCCGACGAAGCCGAGCTTCTCGGCGGCGTCCTTCACCCGACGACGGGTCTCCTCCCGCAGCTGCCCGGTGTCGTTGAGCGCCTTCGAGGCGGTCCCGATCGACACCCCGGCGAGTGCCGCGACGTCGGTGATGCGGACGGACCGGGTGGTGTGCTCGACGGCCACGGCAACGTCCTTTCCGACGGGGTGTTCCCGAGGAGACTACCGCGGCAGGCCCGGCGGGCGGCGCTCGGCAGACCCTTCCGGACGTCTGCCGACTGCCGTACCGTCGCACGCGGAAAGCGCTTTCCGTACGGACGGCCACCAGTCAGACGCAAGGAGGCGCCATGACCACCACGACCGGCACGACCCCGCGGGCCAGCGGCACCGGCGGAGCCCCGCAGGCGGGCGACGCCGGCACGACCCCGCGGGCCAGCGGCACCGATGCCACCGGCGGGACCCCGCAGGCGGGTGCCACCGGCACCACCCCGCCGGCCATCCCGGCGACCGGCAGCCGCCCGCGCACCGCGACCCCGGCCCTCCCGACCGCCGGTGCAGACCTGGTGTTCCGTCCGCTCCCCGCCGGCGACGCCCGGATCACCGGCGGCTCCTGGGCCCTGCGCCAGGACCGCAACGGGCGCGATGCGATCCGGAGCGGCCACGAGCGGCTCGAGGCAGCCGGAAACTTCCGGAACCTCCGGATCGCGGCCGGCGACGAGCAGGGCGAGGTCGTGGGGCCGATCTTCATGGACTCCGACGTGACGAAGTGGCTCGAGGCCGTCGCATGGGAGTACGGCCGCGCTCCCGCCCAGGACCTGCTCGACCTGCAGCGCGAGGTCACCGCCCTCTACGCCCGCGCCCAGGCCGCGGACGGCTACGTCGACTCCGTGCAGCAGGTGCGCGGGAACGGCGAGCGCTACGTCGACCTGAAGTGGAGCCACGAGCTGTACTGCGCCGGGCACCTGTACCAGGCCGCGGTCGCGCAGCACCGGGCGACGGGTGACACCGGCCTGCTCGACGTCGCGACGAGGAACGCCGACCACCTCGTCGCCACCTTCGGGCCGGGCGACGACCACACGCAGGACGTCGACGGTCACCCGGTCGTCGAGTCGGGACTCGTCGAGCTGTACCGCGAGACCGGCACCCGCGCATACCTCGACCTGGCGCACTGGTTCGTCGACGCCCGGGGACACGGGATCATCGAGCGTGCCGGCGGCGAACCGACGTACTTCTCGGACCGGGTCCCGGTCCGCGAGGCGACCACCGTCGAGGGCCACGCCGTCCGCGCGGTCTACCTCGCCGCCGGCGCCGTGGACGTCGCGATCGAGACCGGCGACGCCGAACTCCTGGCTGCGAGCGAACGGCAGTTCGCCGACATGCAGGCGACGAAGGCGTTCATCACGGGTGGCCTCGGCGCACGCTGGGACTGGGAGGCGTTCGGCGACCCGTACGAGCTCCCCACCGACCGCGGCTACGCCGAGACCTGCGCCGCGATCGGTGGCGTCCAGTGGGCGTGGCGCCTGCTGCTCGCGACCGGCAAGCCCGTCTACGCCGACGCGATCGAACGCCTGCTGTACAACGCGTTCCTGCCCGGGGTGAGCCTTGCGGGCACCGAGTACTTCTACGTCAACCCGCTGCAGCACCGCGACGGCGCACACCCGGACGAGAACCGCTCCCCCGCGCACGGTCGCCGCGGTTGGTTCGACTGCGCCTGCTGCCCGCCGAACATCATGCGCACGTTCGCGAGCCTCGACGGGTACCTGGCGACCGTGACCGACGGCGGCCTGCAGGTCCACCAGTACGCGGACGCCGACCTCGGCCCCGTCCGCGTCGACACCGGGTACCCGCACGACGGCCGCGTCGTCGTCACGGTGACCCAGGACGGTCCGCTGGCCCTCGGGTTGCGCATCCCCGCCTGGTCCGACGTCACGACCGTCACCGGTGCCGGCGGCGAGGCGCGCCCCGCCCCCGGCACCCTGCACGTGGTCGAGCGTGACTGGACCGCCGGCGACACCGTCGAGCTCGCCTTCGACACGACACCGCACCGGTACGTCGCCGACCCGCGCATCGACGCGGCCCGCGGGCAGGTCGCCATCGAGCGCGGCCCGCTCGTCTACGCCGTCGAGCAGGCCGACCAGCAGGGCTTCACGGTCGACGACCTGGCGGTCGACCCCGACGCCGAGCTCACCGAGGAGCGCCGTGACGACCTGCTCGACGGGGTCGTCACGCTGCGCGTGCCGGGGTTCGCTCCGGCGCGGCACGAGCAGGCAGCGTGGCCGTACCGTCGACTCGACCGGCCGGGAGGCGCGACCCACCCCGCCGACGCCACCACCGGCACCGGGACGGCCGGCTCCACGGCCGCGGGCAGCTCCGCCGCGGGTGCCACCGTCGCCGACGCAACCACCGTCGCCGACGCGACCACCCCCGCGACCGCAGCGGGCACCGCCGACGCAACCACCGTCGCCGACGCGACCACACCCGCGACCGCAGCCGGTACCGCGGACGCGGCCACGGGCCTCCCGGCCGGCGCGCCCGTCACCGCGATCGCGGTGCCCTACTACGCCTGGGCCAACCGAGGGCCCGACCCGATGCGCGTCTGGCTCCCGCTCGCCCGCTGAGGTCGGCGCCACCCGGGTCGCACGACATGCCGTCAGCAGCCGCGACGGACGGCGCGTCGTGCGACCTGAACGGCAGCACACGGCAGGTCGTGCGACCGCAAGCGAGACGACGGGGAGCCCGACGACCGGGACCGCGACCCGCGCGACCACTCAGGCGGAGCGGCGCACCACGAGCTCGGGCAGCAGCAGCGTCTCGTCGCGGGGCTCCCCCTCGACCACGGCCACGACCGCCTCGAGCACCCGCTGCCCCATCGCCATGAAGTCCTGCCGCACGGTCGTGAGCGGCGGGGTGAAGTGCGCCGCCTCGGGGATGTCGTCGAACCCGACCACGGCGATGTCGTCCGGCACGCGGAGTCCCTCATCGGCGAAGGCGTGGAGCACCCCGAGCGCCATCTGGTCGTTCCCGGCGAAGACGGCGTCGACCGCGTGCACGTCGATCGTCCGCGCCGCCGCGAACCCGCTGGCCGGGGTCCAGTCGCCGTCGAGCACGACGGGCTCGAGCCCCGCCTCGCGCATGATCCGGGCGTAGGTCTCACGACGCACCTCGGACTCCTGCGACACCGCGGGTCCGGCGATGTGCACCACCCGACGGTGCCCGCGGGCGAACAGGTGCTCCATGACGAGCGTGGTACCGGCAGCCTGGTCGATCGCGACGGCGGCGACGCTGCGCGCTGCGGGGGTCCGGACCGCATCGCGCTGCACGGCGTTCGCGACGACCACGGGGACGGTGACCGGGATCGTCAGCGATGCGAGGGCGTCGAGCACGCGGTTGTCGGCCGCGACCAGCACGATCGCTGCGACGTCCTGGGCGAGCAGCGTGGTGAGCGCGCCGGACAGGTCCACGGGTCGCGGGTCGTCCGGCAGCGTCGAGAGCAGCACGTGGTACCCGGCCGACCGGGCGGCCCGCTCGAACCCGACCGCGGTGCTCGACGGTCCGTAGAGCGCGTCGCCCGCGGTGATGATGCCGAGCGCACGACTCCGCCCACCGGCCAGGGCCCTGGCGGCCGCACGGGGCCGGTACCCGAGCTCCGCCACGGCGTCCGTGACCTGCGATCGGTAGGCGTCGCGGACGGTGGGGTCGCCGTTGATCACCCGGGAGACGGTCTGGTGCGAGACGCCCGCGCGCTCGGCGACGTCGAAGATCGTCGGGGCCTTGCGGCGTCTGCCGCCGGGCCCCCCGAGCGCGGTCGTCGTGGTCACCTGGCCGAGCGTAGCGCCAGGTCCGCTCGGCGCAACAACATCTCGGAACGGTCACGACGAGTTGACACCCCGGAACGGAACCCTCAGTATGTGAGCGCTCACACGAGCGAATCCCACGGGGCACAGCAGCCCCAGCACCCGAGCGCGTCGAGGACGACGCGAGAGGAACAGAGGTACTTCGATGATGAAGCGCAAGGTCATCGCGGGGGTCGCGGCCCTCGGCATCGCGTTCTCCCTGGCAGCCTGCTCGGCCGGCGGCCGTGCAGCGACCACCGGCGGCGGCGACACCGCGGACGGCAACAAGGGCGCCCTGGTCGGCGTCGCGATGCCGACCAAGGTCTCCGAGCGGTGGATCAAGGACGGCGACGCCGTCAAGAGCGACCTCGAGAAGGCCGGCTACAAGGTCGACCTCGAGTACGGCGACAACAAGGTCCAGCAGCAGGCCCAGCAGGTCAGCAACATGATCACCAAGGGCGCGAAGGTCCTGATCATCGCGTCGATCGACGGTGGGGCACTGTCCGACCAGCTCGACCAGGCGGCGAAGGCCGGCATCAAGGTCATCTCCTACGACCGCCTGCTCACCGGCAACAAGAACGTCGACTACTACGTGTCGTTCGACAACTACAAGGTCGGCGTCGACCAGGCCACGTCGCTGCTCACGGGCCTCGGCGTGCTCGACGACAAGGGCGAGAAGACCGGCAAGAAGGGCCCCTTCAACATCGAGGTCTTCGCCGGCTCGCTCGACGACAACAACGCCGGGTTCTTCTTCAACGGCGCGATGGACACCCTCAAGCCGTACCTCGAGGACGGCACGCTGAAGATCGGCTCCGGCCAGGACCAGCTCTCGCAGGCCGCCACGCAGCAGTGGGACCCGGCGACCGCCAAGGCCCGCATGCAGAACCTCGTCGCGTCGACGTACTCCGGCGGCACGAAGCTCGACGGCGTGCTCTCGCCCTACGACGGCATGTCGATCGGCATCATCTCGGCCCTGCAGGGCGCCGGCTACGGCTCGGGTGACCGCCCGCTGCCGATCGTGACCGGTCAGGACGCCGAGGCCGCCTCGGTCAAGTCGATCATCGCGGGTCAGCAGTACTCCACCATCTACAAGGACACGCGCAAGCTCGCGAAGCAGTCCGTGACGATGGCCGAGGACCTGCTCTCCGGCAAGACCCCCGAGGTCAACGACACCAAGAGCTACGACAACAAGGTCAAGGTCGTCCCGACCTACCTGTTCCAGCCCACGGTGGTGACGAAGGCCAACTACAAGGAGGTCCTCGTCGACAGCGGGTACTACACCGAAGCCGACCTCAAGTAGGTCCCCCGACCCGCGGCCGGCGCACGCCGGCCGCGGGAGCGACACGGTCGCAACCACTCACAGGACTGGAGGCGCGGTGCACCCGGCGCACCGCGCCTCCAGTCCGTCTCCACCCGCGCCCAGGCGCGCAACGACGGAAAGGCGGTCCACATGGCGGACACCATCCTCGAGATGCGGGACATCACCAAGACCTTCCCCGGTGTGAAGGCGCTGCAGGGCGTCTCGATCGAGGTCGAGCGCGGGCAGGTCCACGCGATCTGCGGCGAGAACGGCGCCGGCAAGTCGACCCTGATGAAGGTGCTGTCGGGCGTCTACCCGCACGGCTCCTTCGACGGCGAGATCCTGCTCGACGGCAAGCCGGTGCAGTTCGGTGACATCAACGACTCCGAGAAGGCGGGCGTGGTGATCATCCACCAGGAGCTCGCACTCAGCCCGTTCCTGTCCATCGCCGAGAACATCTTCCTCGGCAACGAGCGCGTCAAGGGCGGGCTCATCGACTGGAACCAGACGAACCTCGAGGCGGCGGCGCTGCTCAAGCGCGTCGGGCTCAAGGACAACCCGGTCACCAAGGTCACCGACATCGGTGTCGGCAAGCAGCAGCTCGTCGAGATCGCGAAGGCGCTGTCGAAGGAGGTCCGGCTCCTCATCCTCGACGAGCCGACCGCCGCACTGAACGACGACGACTCGGAGCACCTGCTCGACCTCATCCGCTCGCTGCAGGCCGAGGGCATGACGGCGATCATCATCAGCCACAAGCTGAACGAGATCAAGGCGATCGCGGACAAGGTCACGATCATCCGCGACGGCAAGACCATCGAGACGCTCGACATGCACGCCGACGACGTCTCCGAGGACCGGATCATCCGCGGCATGGTCGGGCGCGACCTGTCCAGCCGCTACCCGGAGCGCGAGCCGAAGATCGGCGAGGAGCTCCTGCGCATCGAGGACTGGACCGTCCACCACCCGCTCGACGGCTCCCGCGAGATCATCCACCAGGTCAACCTCAACGTCCGCGCGGGCGAGGTCGTCGGCATCGCCGGCCTGATGGGCGCCGGCCGCACCGAACTCGCGATGAGCGTCTTCGGGCACTCGTACGGCACCGGCATCTCCGGCACCGTCTACAAGCGCGGCGTGCCCATCAAGACGAACACGGTGACGCGGGCGATCGACAACGGCATCGCGTACGCCACCGAGGACCGCAAGCGGTACGGCCTCAACCTCATCGACGACATCAAGCGGAACATCTCCGGCTCGGCGCTCGGCAAGCTCGCCGACTGGGGCTTCGTGAACGCGTCGAAGGAGACCACCGTCGCCGGCGGCTTCCTGAAGAGCATGAACATCAAGGCGCCGAACGTCGACGCCGTCACGGGCAAGCTCTCCGGCGGCAACCAGCAGAAGGTCGTCCTGTCGAAGTGGATGTACGCCGACCCGGACGTGCTCATCCTCGACGAGCCGACCCGCGGCATCGACGTCGGCGCGAAGTACGAGATCTACACGCTCATCAACGACCTGGCGGGCCAGGGCAAGGGCGTCATCGTGATCTCGTCCGAGCTGCCCGAGCTGCTCGGCATCTGCGACCGCATCTACACACTCTCCGAGGGCACGATCACGGCCGACGTGCCCCGCTCCGAGGCCACCCCAGAGGTCCTCATGCAGTACATGACCCAGGAACGGGAGACCCCTGTCAATGAACGCGCTTAAGTCCGCCGTCGGCTACCTCACCGGGCAGCTCCGACAGATCGGCCTGTTCATCGCGCTGATCGTCATCGTCATCTTCTTCCAGGTGGCGACGAGCGGCATCACCCTGGCCCCGATCAACGTCTCGAACTTGATCGTCCAGAACAGCTACATCCTCATCCTCGCCATCGGCATGGTGATGGTCATCATCGCCGGCCACATCGACCTCTCCGTCGGGTCGGTCGTCGCCTTCAGCGGCGCGATGGCCGGTGTGATGATCACGCAGTGGGGACTCCCCTGGCCCGTCGCGGCGGTCCTCTGCCTGGTCGTCGGTGCCCTCGTCGGCGCCTGGCAGGGCTTCTGGATCGCGTACTTCGGGATCCCGGCGTTCATCGTGACGCTCGCGGGCATGCTCGCCTTCCGCGGTGCCACCCAGATCGTGCTGCAGAACCAGCAGATCTCGCCGTTCCCGGAGGGCTTCCGCTCGCTCGGCTCCGGCTTCCTGCCGTCGTTCGGCACCACGGGCTACGAGCCGCTCACGATGATCCTCGGCATCGCGGCCGCCGCCGTCATGGTGATCACTGCGTTCCGCGGCCGGATCACGCGTCGCAAGTACCAGCTCGAGAGCGAGCCGTTCGCCTGGTTCATCGTGAAGACGGCCTTCGGTGCCGCCCTCGTGATCTACGTGGCGCTGCTCCTCGCCAGCTACAACGGCACCCCGATCGTGCTCGTCGTGCTCGGTCTGCTCGTGGTCATCTACTCGGTGGTCATGCGCAGCTCGGTGTTCGGTCGCCACGTCTACGCGATCGGCGGCAACGCCCTCGCCGCGCAGCTGTCCGGCGTGAAGACGAAGCGCGTCACGTTCCTGCTCTTCGTGAACATGGGCGTCATCGCGGCCCTGGCGGGCGTGGTCTTCACCGGCCAGCTCAACCTGGCCGCCCCGGGTGCCGGCAACGGCTTCGAGCTCGACGCCATCGCGGCCGTGTTCATCGGTGGCGCCGCGGTCACCGGCGGCATCGGTACGGTGCCGGGCGCGATCGTCGGTGGTCTCATCATCGGCATCCTGAACAACGGCATGTCGATCCTCGGTGTCGGCACCGAGTACCAGTCGCTCATCAAGGGCCTGGTGCTGCTCGCCGCCGTCGCGTTCGACGTGTTCAACAAGCGCCGGGCGGCGTCCGCGCGCAAGTAGGACTGGCTCTCCTGCCCCGAGACTCGGGCTGAGCGACACATCTCGCGCCGATCGGTGCGAGAACGGTCACCCAGCCCGAGTCTCGTTCTGTACGTGGGAGCGTCAGGCCGTCAGGACGGCCCACCCGGCGGCCGGGAGGCGCAGGGTCCCGTCCCGCAGGTCGCCACCGCCCGCCTCGACCCGCGTCGCGTCGGCCGCGGGCACCTCGACCGGGTCGTCCGCCAGGTTCAGGGCGGTCACCACCGCCGCGTCCGCCGTCGCCGTCCGCAGCACCACCGCGGTGTTGGTCAGGTGCACCACGTCGGTGTGCGCGCGGTGCAGCCAGGGGTTCCGCCGCCGCAGGGCGATCAGGGCCTCGTGCACGTGGGTCAGACCGGTCGGCGCGGGCGGGGCCGCCGGGAGCTCCGGGCGGACGGCGTCGTCGCCGCCCTCGCGCTCCTCCTTGACCGCCGTCCAGCCGTACTCGTCGCCCGCGTACACGACCGGCGTCCCCGCGACGGTGAACAGCACCGCTGCGGCGTGGCCGGCGAACCGCTCCCCCACCGCGCTCGCGATGCGGGTGACGTCGTGGTTGCCGACGAAGGTCGTGGGCACGAACGCGGGGAGCAGGGCGTCGTGGCGCTCGACGGCGTGGGCGAGCTCGAAGCAGTTCCGGTCGGCGATGCCGTGCCAGACGGCCTGCCACAGCTCGTACTGCGTGGTCGAGTCCATCGTCGACGCCTGCACGATCGCGGCAGCGTCCCCGTGGATGACCTCACCGCTCCACCATGCGTCCGGGAAGCGCTCGCGCACCCGGGGCAGCACCCGTGCCCAGAACGACGGTGGTACGGCGTAGGCCGCGTCGAGCCGCCACCCGTCGATCCCACGGTCGAGCCAGTACGTCATCACCTCGACGACCAGGTCCTCCGCTGCCCGACCGTCGTGGTCGAGGGCGACGAGGATGTCGTGCCCCTCGAAGTCACGCACCGGCACGGGGTCACCGGCCTGCCACCCGGACCGCTCCACCGCGAACAGCTCGGCGGTCGGGGCACCGGGCCCCTGCTCCTCGAGGGCTCGGAACGCCGGGTGCTCGCGTCCGACGTGGTTGAAGACCCCGTCGAGCACCACGCGGATCCCGCGCTCGTGCGCCGCGGACACGAGCGCGGCGAGGTCGGACTCGTCGCCGAGCCGCGGATCGATCCGGAAGTGGTCCACCGTGTCGTAGCCGTGCGTCGAGGATGCGAAGACCGGACCGAGCAGCAGCCCGTTCAGCCCGAGGTCCACCACGTGGTCGAGCCACGGTACGAGCCGCTGGAGGCGGTGTTCGACCGGGCGGTCGTCGACCGGGGTCGACGGACGGACCTCGGCACCGACCGCGCCGAGCGGGTACACGTGCCACCACATCGCGTGCTCGACCCACGCGGGTTCGGCGGGACGGACGGGGGTGGTGTCGTCGTCGTTCACCGCTCCGATCGTGCCAGCCGAGCCTGGGCTGTGGGTCGTGTCGGAACGCAGGACGAGGATGGTGCCCATGGGACGAGCGATCCGGACCGCCGCAGACGCCTCGGCGTCGGAACTGACACACGCGGAACGCACCTGCGCGTCGTGCGGTCGGCGGATGCCGTCGTCGGCCTCCCCCGACGCGAAGTGGTGCTCGGCAGCCTGCCGGAAGCACGGCGTGGACGCCACGGACCGCGCCCTCGAACAGCGGATCGACGAACTGCTCGCCGCGCGCTCGCGGTCCTCGAGCATCTGCCCGTCCGAGGTCGCACGGTCCCTCGAACCCGACGACTGGCGGCCCCTGATGGAACCCGCACGACGGGCAGCGCGTCGCATGGTCGCCCGGGGCGAGGTCGAGATCACCCAGAACGGGAACGTCGTCGACCCGTCGACCGCGAAGGGCCCGATCCGGATCCGCCGCCCCCGGTAGGGAACACGTGTCGCGCGTGTACGTTGCACCACCACGATGACGAACACCACCGAACCGACCCCTGCCCGCCCCGGAGCCCTCGTCGTGGGGGCCAGCGGCATCACCGGCTCCGCCCTCGTCGACCACCTGCTCGCGCTCGGGTGGGACGTGACCGCGCTCTCCCGGCGTCCGCTCGCCCGCGACGGTGTGCGCACCGTCGCTGCCGACCTCCGCGACCCGGGCTCCCTGACCACCGCGCTCGCGGACGAACGGCCGACACACGTGTTCTTCACCGCGTGGCAGCGGCAGGAGACCGAGGCCGAGAACATCCGCGTCAACGGCGGGATGGTGCGCGACCTGCTCGCCGCCCTTGCCCACGCGCCGCTGGAGCACGTCGCCCTGGTCACCGGCCTGAAGCACTACCTCGGCCCGTTCGAGGCGTACGCCGCGGGCGAGATGCCGGACACGCCCTTCCACGAGGAGGAGCCGCGCCTCGACACCCCGAACTTCTACTACGCGCAGGAGGACGAGCTCTTCGCCGCTGCCGAGCGCCAGGGGTTCACCTGGTCGGTGCACCGCTCGCACACGGTGATCGGCCACGCGGTCGGCAACGCCATGAACATGGGCCTCACCATCGCCGTGCAGGCCACCCTGGCGAAGGAGCTCGGCCTCGACTTCGTGTTCCCGGGCAGCGAGGCGCAGTGGAACGGCCTGACGGACATGACCGACGCCGGCATCCTCGCCGAGCACATGGTCTGGGCGGCCACCAACCCCGAGGGCGCCGACGAGCCCTTCAACGTGGTGAACGGCGACGTCTTCCGGTGGCGGTGGATGTGGCCGCGGCTCGCCGCGCACCTGGGCGTCGACCCGGCTCGGGTGGTGGGCTACCAGGACCGCCCGCGGCCGCTCGAGGAGCAGATGACCCCGCACGAGGGTGCGTGGGCCGGCATCGCCGAGCGGTACGGACTGGTCGAGTCGGACATCACGCGACTGGCGTCGTGGTGGCACACCGACGCCGACCTCGGTCGCGCCATGGAGGTCGTCACCGACATGGGCAAGAGCCGTGACGCCGGGTTCACCGCGTTCCGACGGACCGAGCGGGCGTTCACCGACCTGTTCGACCGGTACCGCGCCGAGCGGCTCGTCCCGTAGTCGTACCCCGGTCGACCCGGTCGGGGTACACGAACCTCCGACCGGGCCGCGAGCCTGCCGAAGCGGCGTGGTTGTCTCGGTTCCACAGGCGCCGGGGACCCTCGGCGGTTCCCGGAGGAAGGAAGACACCATGTCGCTCGGAGACAAGGCCAAGGACGTCACGCAGAAGGTCGTCGGCAAGGTCGAGGAGGCCGTCGGCAAGAAGACCGACGATGCGGAGCTCACCCACCAGGGCCAGAAGGACCAGGTCATGGGCGAGGGTCGCCTCGACAAGGAGAAGGCCAAGGACGCGTTCGACGGCAAGTGATCGTCGACCACCGCTGACGCCCGTACCGCTCGTCGGTGCGGGCGTTCGCTGTGTCCGGCGCGGTCGTGCGCGCCGCATCCGCTCGGCCGAGGCGGTTCAGAAGGCGTAGCGGATGCGGCAGGACGGCAGGTGCTCGGCCACGAGCTCGCGGAACCGCTCGACCAGCTGTCCCTTCATGCCGGACCGGTAGCGCACGTTGACGGCGCCGTTCTGCGAGACCTTCTGCTCCTGCAGGTCCGGGCGCCAGAGCAGGTCCTCGGCCTTCGGGTGCCAGCCGAGGTTGACCTCGTGCAGCGGCTGGTTGTGGGTCAGGAAGATCACCTCGGCCGCGAGCTGCGCCTTGGCCGCGGGTGACAGCACGTCGTCGACCTGCCGCAGCAGCTCGGCCCAGTCGGACTCCCACGTCGGCGTGAGGATGACCGGCGAGAAGTTGAGGTGCACCTCGTACCCCGCGTCGACGAAGTCGTTCACTGCGGCGATGCGCTCGGCGATCGGGCTCGTGCGGATGTCGGTGACCTTCGCGGTCTCGTGGGGCATGAGCGAGAACCGGATGCGCGTGCGACCCATCGGGTCCCAGTCGAGCAGGTCGCGATTGACGTACTTCGTCGCGAAGGACGCCTTGGCCGTGGGCGTCATCCGGAAGAGGTCGCAGAGGTCGCGCACGTTGTCGCTGATCATCGCATCGACGGAGCAGTCGCTGTTCTCGCCGATGTCGTAGACCCAGGCGTCCGGGTCGCACTGGTTCGGCTCGGTCTTCGGTCCCTGCTTCGCGATGTTCCGCGCGACGTGCTTGGTGATCTGCTCGATGTTCGCGAAGACCGTCACCGGGTTCGAGTAGCCCTTGCGCCGTGGCACGTAGCAGTAGGCGCACGCCATCGCGCAGCCGTTCGCGGTCGAGGGGGCGATGAAGTCCGCGGAGCGCCCGTTCGGTCGGGTGACGAGCGACTTCTTCACGCCGAGCACCAGCGCTTCGGTCTTGATCCGGACCCAGCGCTGCACGTTCCGCTCGTCACCGTGCACCTCGGGGATGTTCCAGTGCGACGCCACCGGCACGATCTCGGCGTCGGGCCACCGCCCGAGCACCTCCTGTCCACGAGGGAGCTCGAGGGCGGCGTCCTCGGCGTAGATCCGCTTGACGTCGAGCATGGGGCGCACGCGTGGTTCCGTCATCGGCACCTGTCTACCGCCGACCACCGACGCTACGGGCTCCGCCGCCCACCCAGCGCAGCACGGAGCAGGGGCAGGAGCGCATGTCCGTCGCGACCGCGGACGACGGGGACGCCGGCGACGTCGGTCGCGTCGTCGACCACCGGGGCGTCGGGTGCGACCTGGCGCAGCGCGATCGCGTCGACCGACGCCGGGTGGGCGCGGGCGAACGCCTCGTAGAGCTCCGGGTCGTGCTCGCCGTCGTCGCCGACGAGGACCCAGGACACCTCGGGCAGGTCCTCGTGCAGGCGCACGAGCGAAGACCGCTTGTGCGCCCGGCCGTCCCGGAACCAGCGGGTCGGCTCGACGCCCCAGTCGGTCATCAGCACGGCGCCCGCCGGGAAGCCCTTCTTCCGCAGGAAGCGTGTCACGACCCCGGCGAAGTTCCAGGGACCGTTGCTGAGGTACACGACGGCGGCCCCCCGCTGACTCCGTGCCGCCTCGTGGACGAGAGCCGCCATGCCGGGCACCGCTTCGCGGGTCGAGCTCGTGCCGAACAGTGTTCGCCGTGCCGCCTGCAGCGGGTGGCCGATCCCGGTCACCCACACGGTGTCGTCGATGTCGCACACGACGCCGTGCCCTCCGGTGACGACGTGGACCGGGACGCGGACGGCGACGCGACGGCCGACGGACAGCCTCGCGTCCACCGGACCGTCGCCGAGTGGTGCGTGCACGGGCACCGTGACGTCCACCAGGCCTGCCGGGTCGCTCGCCACGACCGTGGTCGTGCCGGCGAACTCGACACGGACCTCGGTGTCCGGGCACTCCAGGGTCAGCAGGCGCCGCCACGCAGCGATGCCACGACGGGCGGCGGGGTCGACCCCGGCCGGTGCGAGCACGACGCGGGCGAGGACTCGGGCACCCTCGGGGCTCGCGTACCCGGAGTACGGCAGGAGCGCCGGGCGCCACCCGACGCGCTCGGCCACCGCGGAGAGTGCCCGACGGAGCGTCGTCTCCGCCCCGTACGCGATCGAGACGGCCCCCTGTCGGACCGGGCGCGGGACGCGGAGGAAGGGAGCCACCGATCCACCCTACGCACGGTCGACGGTGCAGACTCGGTGCCATGACCGCCGAGCCCGACGACCACTTCTTCGTCGTCGACGGCCGACGGTGGCGCCGCACCGACCCCGCGCTGCCCGAGGAGCTCGCCGCCGCCCTCCGCTCGCACCTGGGCCGCGGACGCAACGCCGTGCGGACCGCGAAGCGCGTGGGCGACGACGAGGCCCTCGCGGCGGCACGGCAGCGCAACGGCCTGGCGAAGCACGGCCTCGGCGAGCGCGGGCCCGAGTGGTGGACCCGACCCGAGGCCGACCGCATCGCCGACGCGCGCCGTGCCCTGGACGACCTCGACGCCCTCGACGCCTGACGCCGCGCCTGACCCTCCGCGCTCCCCCGCGAGGCCCGGCTCCGCGGCGTCACCCCGACGGGAACTCCGCGAGAGCGACAGTCTCCGCCCGATGTTCGGCGTGAGACTGTCGCTTCGGCGGAACGGACGCGGGGCGGGACGGCCGAGTGCGAGACGGACCAGCGCTCGGACGACGGCCGGCCGCCCCCGCTACGCCTCGGTGTGGCCCAGGTCGGGCCCGAGGAGCATGCACACCGAGCGGGACGCCGACGCGTGCAGTTCGAACACGACGACCTCGTTCCGACCGCTCCGGAGCACCGGCCCCGGCACGGCCAGGGTCTTCTGGGGTCCCCGCGACCAGTACCGCCCGAGGCAGAACCCGTTCACCCACGCGACGCCCTTGCGGAAGCCGTCGAGCGACAGGTACCGGTCCTCGGTGGACGACAGGTCGAACGACCCCGCGGCGAGCACCGGGCCGGCGAGCACGTCGCCGTCGGACGTCGCCAGCGCGGCGAGCTGGTCGAGCGCAGCGGGTGCGATCGGGTCGAGCGCGAGCGGGGACGCCGACCACCGGGCGAGCGGCACACCGTCGACCGCCACTCCCCCGATCAGCCCCTTCGGCTCGCCGATGCGCGGCCCGTAGTCGACGCGCCCCTGGTCCTCGACGAGGAGCTCCAGCGTGCCGGTCACCGGCGGGAGCGCGATCGCACGGTCGTGGTGCTCGCGCTCCAGGACGCCGACGACGACGCCGTCCACGGACACGACCGCCCGGTCGCGGACCTCGGTGCCGACGGTCAGGACGCCGCCGTCCGGCAGGTCGACCTCGGTCCGGTACAGCACGAAGCCGCTGGCTGCGCCGAGGGTGTCGAAGGTCGGCGGCTCGTCGTGCGTGGACCACGCCGCGAGCGCAGGCAGCAGGGTGCGCAGGGGCGCGACGCGGTCGAGCCGGACGGCGACGTCCGCGGCGGACGCGGGACGAGCCTCCAAGCCGCCACCCGACACGACGGACGCACCCGACGTGACGGACGAACCCGGCCCCACGGACGCACCCGGCTCGCCCAGCACGCCCGACCCACCGGGCTCCATCGACGCCGGCAGCGGCGGGACGGGGGCGTACCGCTCGATCACCGACCGGAAGGCGTGGAACTTCGGCGTGGGCCGACCGGCCTCGTCGAGCGGCGCGTCGTAGTCGTACGACGTCGCGATCGGTCGGTACACACCCTTGTCGTTGGCGCCGTTCGTGAAGCCGAAGTTCGTGCCGCCGTGGAACATGTAGATGTTCACCGAGCCGCCGGCGGCGAGCAGGTCGTCGAGGTCCGTCGCCGAGGCCGCAGCGGGTGTGGTGTGGTGGTGCTCGCCCCAGCTGTCGAACCAGCCGTCCCAGAACTCCGAGCACATCAGCGGTCCGGTCGGCTGTGCCCGGCGGAGTCGCTCGAGCCGTTCCGTGGACCGCGACCCGAAGGAGCCGGTCTTGTGCAACGAGGGCAGCGACCCGTCCTCGAGCATGGTGCCCATCGGCTGGTCGACGCTCGTGAACGGGACGGTCAGCCCGATGTCGCGGTGCATCTGCTCGAGCGCACGCAGGTAGGACGCGTCCGAGCCGTACGCGCCGTACTCGTTCTCGACCTGCACGAGCACGATCGGCCCGCCCTGGTCGATCTGCCGCGGCACGAGGACCGGCGCGAGCTGCTCGAGGTAGTCGCGCACGGCGGCCAGGAACCCGGGCTCGTTCCGCCGGACCCCGACGGTGCCGTCGGCGAAGAGCCAGTACGGCAGGCCGCCGTTCGACCACTCGGCGCAGATGTAGGGCCCGGGGCGGACGATGGCGTGCATGCCCTCGGCGGCGACGAGGTCGAGGAAGCGGCCGAGGTCGAGTCCGCCCTCGAGGCTGAAGGTCCCCGGCTGGGGCGCGTGCGCGTTCCAGGCGACGTAGGTCTCGATGGTGTTGAGGCCCATCAGCCGCGCCTTGCGGATGCGGTCCTGCCAGAGGTCCGGGTGCACGCGGAAGTAGTGGATCGCGCCGGACAGGACCCGGTGCGGCTCGCCGTCGAGCAGGAAGTCGGAGTCGCCGATGGCGAAGCGCATGGTGTGTCTCTCTCGTACGACGGGGCCGT
Organism: Curtobacterium subtropicum; assembly: GCF_030362975.1. Taxonomy (NCBI): domain Bacteria; kingdom Bacillati; phylum Actinomycetota; class Actinomycetes; order Micrococcales; family Microbacteriaceae; genus Curtobacterium; species Curtobacterium subtropicum. The sequence goes on along the minus strand of NZ_JAUCMM010000002.1, from coordinate 379,579 downwards.
GCGGACGTGGTGTCCGCACGGCCCCGGGGTGTGGGGAACGCGGGTGTTACTTGCTCTCGACCGTGAAGCCCTGGTCCTTGCCGTACTTCACGAGGACCTTCTGCCAGGCCTCGAGACCGCTCTCGAGCGAGGTGCCGTTCTGGTACGCCTGGCCGACGGTGTCGGCGTAGACGCTGTTCGCGTACACCTGGTACGGCAGGTAGGTGAAGTCGTTCGCCGAGGTCTTCGAGGCGTCGACGAGGACCTTGTTGATGTCCTGGCCGCCGAAGTACTCCGGCGTCTCGTTCAGGAACGAGCTCGAGTCGAGGTCGGCGGTGGTCGACGGGAAGCCGCCGGACTGCATGAAGACCTTCGTGGACTCCTCAGACGAGTTCAGCCACTTGAGGAAGCCGGCGGCCAGGGCCGGGTTCTTCGACTGCTTCATGACGACCTCGGAGCTGCCGCCGTTGCTGGCAGTCTGGGCCTTGCCGCCGTCGTAGGTCGGCATCGGGGCGACGCGCCAGTCACCCTTGGCGTCCGGCACGCTGGCCATCAGGTTGCCGGGCATCCAGGCGCCGGTGACCATCGTGGCGATCTCGCCGTTGCCGAGCTGCTTGTACCAGTCGTCGGTCCAGCCGGTGGTCTTCGACAGCAGGCCCTGCTCGACGAGCTGGTCCCAGGTCTTCGCCCACTTCTGCGAGCCGGCGTCGTGCAGGTCGATGGTGATCTTGTCGCCGTCGGTCGTGAACGGGGTGCCACCGGCCTGGGCGATCATGCTCGTGGTGAAGCCGGCGTCACCGGAGTCCGCCGCGATGTACTTCGACGGGTCGGCCTCGTGCAGCTTCTTGGCCGCCGCGATGTACTCGTCCCACGTCGACGGCACCTCGATGCCGTACTCGTCGAAGACCTTCTTGTTGTAGAACAGCGCCATGGGGCCCGAGTCCTGCGGCAGCCCGTAGACCTTGCCGTCCATGGCGACGTTGCTCCAGGTGCCCTTCGAGAACTTGCTCTCGAGGTCGCCGAACCCGTACGACGACAGATCGACGAGCGAGTCGGACAGGGCGAACTGCGGCAGCGCGTAGTACTCGACCTGGGCGACGTCGGGCGCACCCGAGCCGGCCTTGATCGTGTTCTGCAGCTTCGTGTACTGGTCGGCGCCGGTGCCGGCGTTGACGAGCTTGACCGTCACCTTCGGGTACTGCTTCTCGAAGGCGGCGACCTGCTCCTTGGCGGAGGGGGTCCAGGACCAGTAGGTCAGCGTGCCGCCGTCCTTCAGGGCCTTGTCGATGTCGTCGGCCGAGCCGCCGGCGGAGCTGCCGGAGGCGCAGGCGGTCATCGCGATGGCGGCGGTGACGCCGATGGCGAGGGCGCTGAGCCCGCGCCGGAGACGCTTGTTCATGGATTGCCTTCCACTTCTTCGTGATCTGGGGCTGGGTGGTGCTGCTGTGTGCCGGTCGGGAGGCGCGTGGCGGGCTGCCGTGTGCCTCCTGTCCGTTGGGTCAGGCCTTGACGGACCCGGCCGCGAGGCCGGACTGCCAGAAGCGCTGGAGGAAGAGGAACGCGACCACGATCGGGATGATCGTGAGGAGCGATCCGGTGACGACGAGGTTGTAGATCGGCTGTGCGCCGGAGCCGGTGGCCTGCGCGTTCCACTGGTTGAGGCCGACCGTGAGGGGGTACCACTTCGGGTCGCTGAGCATGATGAGCGGCAGGAAGTAGTTGTTCCAGGTGGCGACGACCGCGAAGAGCAGGACGGTGACGACGCCGGGGGTGAGGAGCTTCAGCGCGATGGTGAAGAAGATCCGGAACTCGCCGGCGCCGTCCATGCGGGCGGCCTCGATGAGCTCGGTCGGGATCGCGTCGATCGCGTAGGTCCAGATGAGGTACATGCCGAACGGGCTGATGAGCGACGGCAGGATGATCGCCCACGGGGTGTTCGTCAGGCCGAACTGCGAGAAGAGCAGGAAGGTCGGGACGGCGAGGGCGGTGCCGGGGACGGCGATCGCGCCGAGGACGACCGCGAAGACCGCGCGGCGGCCGGGGAACTGGAACTTCGCCATGCCGTAGCCGGCGACCGTGGCGAGCAGGGTCGCGCCGCCGGCCCCGACGACCACGTACAGCAGCGTGTTGCCGAGCCACTGCATGAAGATGCCGTCGTTGTAGGTGAGCGTGTCGACGATGTTCTGCCACAGGTTGAAGTCGCCGCCGAACCACAGACCGAACGTCGACAGCAGGGACGCCTGGGTCTTCGTGCTGTTCACCAGCAGGTAGAACAGCGGGGCGAACGAGTACACGACGAAGACGACCATCACGGCGGTCAGGAGACCGGAGCGCTTCACCTTGCGCCCGTCGACGGGCTTGCCCGCGCGGAGCGGCCGGGAGGCACGGGTCGCGCGGTCGCGCGGGTCGCGCTGGGTGGTGGTCGCCTCGGTGACCGTGGCCGGTCCGGTCCCGCCGGCGGGGCCGGTCGCGGGGTGCTGCAGGGTGCTCATCGGTTCTCCTGGCGGGTTCCGCGGACCTGGACGACGTAGGCGATCACGGCGGTGATGACGCCCATGACGATGGCGACGGTGGCGGAGTAGTTGAACTGCTGGCCGCTGAAGGACAGCGAGTAGGCGTACATGTTCGGGGTGAAGGCGCTTCCGATGACGTTCGGGGCGAGGGTCTTCAGCAGGTTCGGCTCGTTGAAGAGCTGGAAGCTGCCGATGATCGAGAAGATCGTGGCGATGACCATCGGGCCGCGCAGGGCGGGCAGCTTGATCGAGAAGACCGTGCGCAGCGGGCCGGCGCCGTCGAGCTCGGCGGCCTCGTAGAGCTCACCGGGGACGACGCGGAGGGCCGCGTAGAAGATCAGCATGTTGTAGCCGAGGAACTCCCACGTGACCACGTTGCCGATGGACGTGAGGACCCAGGTCGGGCTGAACGGCTGGAGCAGGTCGATGCCGAGCGCGCTGTTCGCGGCGCCGGTGAGACCGAACTGGTTGCCGTAGATGAAGCCCCAGATCAGGGCAGCGACGACGCCGGGCACCGCGTAGGGCAGGAACACCGCGATGCGGAAGAACCCGGTGCCCCAGAGCCGAGCGCTGTCGAGCGCGAGTGCTGCGACGAGGGCGAGGCCGAGCATGATCGGGACCTGCACGACGAGGAACAGTGCGACGCGGCCGAGGCCCGACCAGAACTGCGCGTCCTGGAACAGCTGCACGTAGTTGGCGAACCAGACGAACTGGTTGCCGCCGATGAGCTGGTCGCGGAACAGGCTGAGCCAGAGCGCGTAGCCGATCGGCACGATGAGCATCGCCACGAGGACGACGACGAAGGGGCCGACGAACAGCCAGCCGGTGTACCGCCCCCGGACCTTCGGGCGGCGAGCGGACGGCCGCGCGGGCGGTGCCGCCTCGGCCGGGCGCGCTGCGAGCGTGCTCATGTGACTCCCTTGTCTGCTGCGTTCGGGTTCCGGACCGTGCACCTGTCGGTGCGATCGGGTCGTGCCCTGCCTGCGCTGGCACCGATCCGGAGGACGTCGATGTTGACGTCAACATCGAACGACGCCACCGTAGCATGGCAACGTCAACATGCACTAGCGTTCGAGGACGCCGAACGGAGGGAACAGCGTTGTCGACCGACCTGACCGCACCGCGCCGCGCACCGTCGATGGCCGCCGTGGCCGATGCCGCCGGCGTCTCGATGCAGACCGTGTCGCGGGTCGCGCGGGGGTTCGACAACGTCAGCCCGGACACCCGCGACCGGGTCCAGCGCGCCATGGACGACCTCGGCTACCGCCCGAACCGCGCGGCGCGGGCACTGCGGTCCGGTCGCTTCCGGACCATCGGCGTGATCATGTTCACGCTCGCCTCGTTCGGCAACATGCGCACGCTCGAGGCCATCTCCGCCGCGGCGGCTGCGGCGGACTTCACCATCACCCTGCTGCCGATGGCGTCGCGCACCGGCGAGGGTGTCCGCACCGCACTCTCGCGGCTGCACGAGCAGGCGGTCGACGGCGTCGTGATCGTCATCGAGTCGCACATCATCGACACGGCCGAGGTCGTGCTGCCGAGCGGTGTCCCGCTCGTGGTGGTCGACTCGACGGGCACGACCGACCGTCCGTCGATCGACATCGACCAGGCCGAGGGTGCGCGGCTCGCCACACAGCACCTGCTCGACCTCGGGCACGAGACCGTCTGGCACGTCGCCGGGCCCTCGGCCTCGTACTCCGCCGAACGCCGACTGTCCGCGTGGCGGGAGACGCTGGAGCGCGCGGGTCGTGCCGTCCCACCGGTCTTCCCCGGCGGCTGGTCCACGGCCGACGGGCACCGCGCCGGACTGGAGATCGCGGCGCGCCCCGAGATCACCGCCGTCTTCGCGGTGAACGACCAGACCGCGCTCGGGGTGCTCCGGGCCGCGCACGAGGCCGGTCGGGCCGTGCCGGAGAGCCTGAGCGTCGTGGGCTTCGACGACTTCCCCGAGTCGGAGTCGTTCTGGCCGCCGCTCACCACCGTGCACCAGTCCTTCGACGAGGTCGGGCGCCGAGCGGTCGCGACGCTGCTCGCGCAGATCGAGGGAACGGCCGTCCGGACCTCGACGGACCTGGTGCCGGTCAGCCTGGTCGAGCGGGCGAGCACCGCACCCCCGCCGCGGGCCTGAGCGCTCCCGGCGGGCCTGGACGCTCGCGGCGGATCAGGCGGCCACCCGTGCGCTCCCGTGACGCAGGAGCAGACTGACCGCATGACCACCTTCAGCGCAGTGACCGTGCTCGGCGCCGGCGTCCTCGGCACCCAGATCGCCCTCCAGACCGCTCGACACGGCGTCCCCGTCGTCGTGTACGACATCAGCGAGGACGCGGTCGCCGCCGGTCGTGAGCGGCTCACCGGCATCGTCGAGCAGTACCTCGGCGACGTCGGGCAGGACGCCCGCCCGGACGCCGACGCGGCCGTCGCGCGGATCACCTTCGACACCGACCTCGCGCACGCCGTCGCCGCGGCGGACCTGGTCGTCGAGGCGGTGCCCGAGCGACTCGACCTGAAGCGCGACGTGTACGCACGCCTCGCCGAGGTCGCGCCGGAGCACACGGTCTTCGCGACCAACTCGTCGACCCTGCTGCCGAGTGCGATCGCCGACGCGACCGGACGCCCGGACCGCTTCCTCGCCCTGCACTTCGCGAACCACGTCTGGCGGCAGAACACCGCCGAGGTGATGGGCACCGAGCAGACCGACCCCGAGGTGTCCGAGCGGGTGGCGGCGTTCGCCGAAGCGATCGGGATGGTGCCGATCCGCCTGCACAAGGAGCAGCCGGGATACGTGCTCAACTCGCTGCTCGTACCGTTCCTCGACGCCGCCGCGGGCCTGGTGCTCCGCGGGGTCGCCGATCCGGAGACGGTCGACACGACCTGGCGGATCGGCACCGGTTCCCCGGTCGGCCCGTTCCAGATCTACGACGTCGTCGGACTGCGGACCGCGCACGCGATCGCGAGCGCCTCCCCGGAGCCGGGCGCGCAGGCGTGGGCGGCGTACCTGCAGTCCGAGTACCTCGACCACGGCAAGTACGGCGTCGAGTCGGGTGAGGGCTTCTACCGCTACCGCTGACGCGAGCACGCCGCCGACCTGAGCACCGACCTGAGCACCCCTAGGATCTCGGGATGGAACTCGTCGCCCCCTCCCCCGAGTACTTCCCGTCCTTCCGTCGCGCCCTGCAGGAGTGGGGTGGCGCCCACCAGGACGGTGCCGGCATCCGCGACGCCGCTGCGCTGCAGGACCGGGCGGGCTTCGAGCACTGGGTCGAGCAGCTGCTCGCCGAGGAGACCGTCCCCGCCAGCCCCGGACACGTCACCTGCACCTACCGCTGGATCGTCGAGGGCGACGAGTACCTCGGCAGCATCGCCCTCCGGCACGAGCTGAACGACTTCCTCCGCGCGTACGGCGGGCACGTCGGGTACGGCGTCCGTCCGTCGGCCCGAGGGCGGGGCCTGGCGTCCGCTGCCCTCGCCCAGGTCGTCGAGCTCGCGGCCGAGCGTGGGCTGCCCGAGGTGATGCTGACCTGCGACGCGACGAACCCCGCGTCGCGTCGGGTCATCGAGCACGCCGGCGGCCGGTACGAGCGCAGCGTGGTCGACCCGGACGGGCACACCCTGCTCCACCACTGGATCCGCACCAATGCGCACGCACACCCCGACGTCACCGAGGTGGACATCGTCGGCGGCCCCGAACCGCTGACCGTCGGGCTCCAGGACCACGATCCCGCCTGGTCCGCCCGCTACGAGGAGCACCGTGCACGGATCGCCCGCGCCCTGGACGGCCAGCACGTCACGATCGAGCACATCGGGTCGACGTCCGTGCCGGGACTCGCCGCGAAGCCGATCGTCGACGTCGCGGTCGCCGTGGCGGACGTCACCGACGAGGCCGCGTACCTCGCCCCGCTGCTCGACGCCGGGTACGAGCTCCGGGTACGCGAACCCGGACACCGACTCGTCCGGACACCCGAGCGGGACGCACACGTGCACGTCTACGAGCACGGCGCCCCCGAGCTCGACGACTACCTGCTGCTCCGCGACCAGCTCCGCCGCGACGACACCGACCGGCAGCGGTACGAGGACACCAAGCGGGCGCTCATGGAGCAGTCGTGGGAGGACACGAACGCGTACGCCGACGCCAAGTCGGCGGTGATCGCGGCGATCAAGGACCGTGCACGTGCCGCGGCGGTGCGGGTCCGTCCGGTCCGGTCGACGGACGCGGAGGCCTGGCAGGACCTGTACGCCGGCTACCGCACGTTCTACCGCCTGCCCGAGGACCCCGCGGCCGTCCGGACCACCTGGGACTGGGTGTCGACCGGTGCGCACGGGCTGAGCGGCCTGGTCGCCGAGGACGCCGACGGCCACCTGCTCGGGTTCGCCGACCTCCGGCGGTTCGCCCGCCCGTCGTCGGCCACGACCGGGCTGTACCTCGACGACCTGTTCACGGCACCCGACGCCCGGGGCCGCGGCGTCGCGACCGCGCTGCTCCACGAGGCCGCCACCACCGCTGCTGCCGAGGGAGCGAGCGTCGTCCGGTGGATCACCGCCGAGGACAACGCGACCGCGCGGGCGGTCTACGACCGGGTCGCCGCGGCGACGCCCTGGGTCACCTACGACATGCGGCCGTCCGCGGACTGACCCACCGGCGGACGGGAGGCGTGCGACCGGCCCGTGCCGCGCCTCCCGTCCGGTGCGTCCCGGGTCGGGAGGGGCACTGCCGGGCAACCGGGCGCCTCCCGTCCGGTGACGGCCGCCGGACGCCGTCACGGTCCGGACACGAGCGAAGGGCACCGGTCCGCTCGCGCGGGCCGGTGCCCTCCGTGCTCACTCGACGCTCACCGGAGCGCTCGCCGAGGCGTTCGTGCGCCGGCCGGAGCCGGCGGCGGCTCAGCCGATCGAGACCGCGGTCCAGGAGACCGGGGGCAGCTCGATCGTGATCGTGTCGCCCTCGCGGCGGACGGTCTCGTTCGTGCGGAGACCGACGCGCTCGCGGTCCGCGAGGTCGTTGACGGCATGCACGTCGTCGTCCCAGATGCCCTCGGCGCGGACGTCGCCGTCGGCCCCGATGCCCGCAAGGTCGATCGTCACGGTGGTGGTCTCGGTCTGGTGGCGGTTCACCAGGAACACCGCGGCCTTGCCGTCCTCGACCGTGGCGGCCGAGTCGACGACCGGCACCTCGCCGTACTTGCCGCCGTCGACCGTGTCGCCGGAGGCCTTGACCTGCAGCGACGTGCCGTTCGCGAGCGTCGAGGTGACCGAGAACGGGAAGAACGTCGTCTGGCGCCACGCCGGACCGCCCGGCTCGGTCATGATCGGGCCGATGACGTTGACGAGCTGCGCGATGCTCGCCGAGGCCACCCGGTCCGCGTGGCGCAGCAGCGCGATGAGCAGCCCGCCCACGACGACGGCGTCCGCCACCGTGTAGACGTCCTCGAGCAGCCGCGGCGCCACCGGCCAGTCGTGCAGCTCGAAGGTCTTCTGCTGCTCGTTCCACTTGCTGAGCGACCAGACGTTCCACTCGTCGAACGAGATGTCGATCCGCTTGTCCGACTTCTTGTGCGCCTTGACGTGGTCGGCGGCGGTGGTGACGGTGTCGATGAAGTGGTCCATGTTCACGCCCGAGGCGAGGAACGAGGCCAGGTCGCCCTCCTCCTCGTAGTACGCGTGGGCGGAGATGTAGTCGACGTCGTCGTAGGCGTGCTCGAGGACGGTGCGCTCCCACTCGCCGAACGTCGGCATCGAGGCGCCGGACGAACCGCACGCGACGAGCTCGAGGTCAGGCTGGATCTGGCGCATGGCCTTCGCGGTCATCGCGGCGAGCTTGCCGTAGTCCTCGGCGTTCTTGTGGCCGAGCTGCCACGGGCCGTCCATCTCGTTGCCGAGGCACCACATCTTGATGGCGAAGGGCTCCTGGCGGCCGTTCGAGCGGCGGTACTCGCTGAGCGCGGTGCCGGCGTCGATGTTCGCGTACTCGAGGAGCTCGATGGCCTCCTGCGTGCCGCGGGTACCGAGGTTCACGGCGAGCATGAGCTCGGAGTCGACCGCGTCGAGCCAGTGCTGGAACTCGTGCAGGCCGACCTCGTTGGTCTCGGTCGAGTGCCAGGCGAGGTCGAGGCGACGCGGGCGCTGCTCGACCGGCCCGACGCCGTCCTCCCACTTGTAGCCGGAGACGAAGTTGCCGCCCGGGTAGCGGATCGCCGAGACGTTCAGCTCCTTGACGAGGTCGATGACGTCCTTGCGGAAGCCGTGCTCGTCGGCGGTCTCGTGGGCGGGCTCGTGGATGCCGTCGTAGACGTGGCGTCCGAGGTGCTCGACGAACCCACCGAACAGGCGACGGCGCACCGGCCCCACGGTGAACGCGGCGTCGAGGACGAGGTGTGTGCGGGGCATGGATCTCCTTTGATCGACGGAGGGGCTCGTGGTGCGGCGTGATCGACCCGGTAAGAAAGTGAGCGCTCACGTCTCGATGAACGCTAGCGGGTCCGGCCCGGATGCGGAAGCGGCGGCGCGCCCGCGTCGTGACGTTCACGAAAGGGGTGGCGCACCCCCGACCGTGCCGCTACTGTGAGCGCTCACGGAGCAACGACCCGCTCCGCTCGGCCCGTCCCGATGGAGTGATGCCATGCCGATCCGACCAGCCGTACCCACCCCGCAGTCCCGCGGCGGTGCCTTCACCCGCAGGACCCTGCTCGCCGGTGCAGCCGCCGGCGCCGCGGTCCTCCCCCTCGCGGCGTGCTCGAGCCCGCTCGCCGCCGGTGTCGCCGGTGCCCCGCTCAACCCCGAGACCCTCGTCTTCTGGAACCTGTTCGGCGGTGGTGACGGCGTCCGCATGCAGACGATGGAGGCCGGCTACGCGAAGCAGCACGGCGGCCCGTCCTCGCTACAGGCGACGACCTTCGCCTGGGGCAACCCGTACTACTCGAAGGTCACGCTGGCCACCGTCGGGAACAAGCCGCCGGACGTCGCGATCGCCCACCTGACCCGCGCGAAGCCGCTCTGGGACGGCGACCTGCTCGACCCGATCACCGAGGACGACCTGGCGAGCGTCGGCCTGAGTGCGAGCGACTTCAACCAGAAGGCGTGGACCGCGCAGAAGACCGACGGCAAGAACATCTGCATCCCGCTCGACACGCACCCCTTCGTGCTCTTCTACAACGTTGAGGTGTGCCAGAAGGCGGGGCTGATCGACGCCGACGGCACGCTCAAGGACCTCAACGGCCTCGAGAACTTCGAAGCCGCCCTCGCCGCGGTCGCGAAGGTCACCGGCGGCACCGCGCTCAACGTCGCGAACGTCAGCGAGGTCGCGACCCCGTGGCGCTTCTTCTGGACGATGTACAACCAGATCAACGGGGCGACGCCGTTCATCAGCGACGGCGGCGCGAAGCTCACCGTGAACGAGGACGCCTACGGCAAGGTCACCGAGATGACCCAGAAGTGGGTGCAGAACGGCTGGCTGAACAAGGGCCTCGACTACGCGACCGCGCAGACGCTGATGTTCACCGGCAAGGCGGGCTTCTTCATGCAGGGCGAGTGGGAGATCAGCACCGCGCAGTCCATCAAGGGGCTGCAGTTCGGCATGGTCCCCGTCCCGCAGCTGTTCGACAAGCCGGCGACGCAGGCCGACTCGCACACGTTCATCCTGCCGCGGAAGGACCGGACGCCCGAGCAGCGCAAGGCGCACATGCTCTTCATCAAGCAGATGCTCGAGCAGAGCCTGACCTGGGCCGAGGGCGGACACGTCCCCGCGTACATGCCCACCTTCGACAGCACCGCGTTCAAGGACCTGAAGCCGCAGTCGAACTACGCCTCGGCAGCGGAGACCGCGGTCTTCGACGACCCGGCCTGGTACGGCGGGTCCGGCTCCACGTTCGAGAACACCGTCGGCGCCCAGCTCGCACTGGTGCAGCAGGGCAGCAGCTCCCCCGCCCAGGCGCTCTCGGCGATCAAGGACCAGCTGTCGACCTACCTCAACACCCCGAGCCCGCTGTGACCGGGCACGCCTCCCCGACGACCGACGTGAACACCGCGCGAAAGGCACGATGACGTGACCGCTGCACCAGTTCTCACCCGACCCACGGACGCCGCCGCGATCACCCGCGGCACGCGCCCCCGCGTGAACTCCACCAACCGGGGGCAGGGCCGCTCCGGCTGGCTCTTCCTCGCGCCCTTCGGCCTGTTCTACGTGGCCTTCCTGCTCGGCCCGACGGTCTGGATGCTCGTCACGAGCTTCTTCAACACCTCGACCGTCCGCACCGGCCTCGGCAGCTTCGCGGGCTTCGCGAACTACGCGGAGATGCTCGGACGCGCCGACTTCTGGTCGTCGCTCTGGCACACCCTGCAGTTCACGCTCTACACGACCCCGCCGCTGGTCATCCTGGCGTTCGTGTTCGCCGTGCTGACGAACCGGATGAACCGCGGGCAGTGGTTCTTCCGCCTGGCGTTCTTCCTGCCGTTCATCCTGCCGTCGGCGACGATCTCGCTCATCTGGGTGTTCATCTTCACGCCGGCGACCGGTCTCTTCGCGTCGATCCAGCAGGCGATCGGCCTCACCCCCGGGGCCGGCGTGCTGGCGAGCCCGAACACGGCCATGATCGGTGTCGCGATCGCCACCGTGTGGTGGACCCTCGGCTTCAACTTCGTGCTCTACCTGGCCGGCCTGCAGGAGATCCCCCGCGAGCTCTACGAGGCCGCGGCCGTCGACGGCGCGTCGAACTGGCAGCAGATCAAGTCGATCACGCTCCCGCTGCTCGGCCGCACGACCACCCTGGTGATCCTGCTGCAGATCATCGCCTCGCTGAAGATCTTCGACCAGGTGTACCTGATGACGAACGGCGGCCCGGGCATCTCGACCCAGGTCTCGCTGCAGCTCATCACCGGCGTCGGCTTCACCGACAACCGGCTCGGCGCAGCGTCCGCCGCGTCGGTGCTCCTGTTCATCGTGATCGTCGCGATCGCGGTCATCCGGCAGCTCGTCGAGCGCGCTGCCGCCAAGCGAGAGATCGGGGCCTGACATGACCGCCACCGAGAGCATCACCACGTCGCGCCCGCGGAAGCTGCGTCCGGGCGTCTCGGCCGCCGCTCCCGCCAACGCCGCGAAGATCGGCGTCTCCGGCAAGGGTTTCAACATCGCCGCCGCGATCATCCTCACGGTCTTCGCGATCATCTGGTTGATCCCGAGCCTGTTCGCCCTGAAGACGTCGCTGTCCGACAACGGCGTCGCGGCGCTCGGCGCGAACGCGATCCTGTCGAACTGGAACCCGACGCTGTACTCCTACTCGACCCTGTTCCGGTCGGGCGACATCTGGAACTGGTACCTGGCGAGCGGTGTGACGAGCCTCGTCACCACGGCGCTGACGGTGCTGTTCGCGTCGATGGCGGCCTTCGCGCTGTCCCGCCTGGCGTTCCGCGGTCGGAACGTCGCGTTCCTGCTCATCATCCTCGGCATCATGATCCCGACGCAGGTCCTGATCATCCCGATCTTCCAGGAGCTCAACGCGGTCAACCTGCTGAACACCTACTGGTCGGTGATCTTCCCGCAGGTGCCGGCCGTGATCGCGGTGTTCATCTTCAAGCAGTTCTTCGACGGCATCCCGAAGGAGCTCGAGGAGGCCGCACGCATCGACGGCGCGGGCATGTGGAAGATCTACTGGTCGGTCATCCTGCCGCTGTCCCGTCCGGTGATCGCCGCCGTCGCGATCCTGACCTTCGTCGGTGTCTGGAACAACCTGCTCCTGCCGCTGTTCGTGCTGTCGAACCCGGACCTCATGACGATCCCGGTCGGGCTCGCCACGGTGCAGGGCAGCTTCGGACAGCGCTACGCCGACATCCAGGCCGGCGCGATCCTCGCGGCGCTGCCGCTGATCATCCTCTACCTGATCTTCCAGCGGCAGATCGTGGAGGGCGTGACGGGCTCGGGCCTCAAGGGCTGACCCCACCCCGAGGCGGACGGGAGGCACGGTGCCGGCTGGCAGCGTGCCTCCCGTCCGTCGTCCGCCTGGCCGGACCGGGCGCAGCGACCCTTCCGCGCTTGGGTGACCCTTCCGCGCTTGGGTGACGCTTCCGCGCGTGGGAGGCCAGAAGGAACGTCCGGCCACGCGCGGAAGCGCTTCCTACTGCACGCGCGATGGGTCGTTCCGTCGCGCGGGGCACCGAGGTCAGAGCGGGTCGAGCCGCGTCCGGAGCAGGCAGAACTCGTTGCCCTCGGGGTCTTGCAGCACGTGCCAGGACTCCTCGCCGGTCTGCCCGACGTCCGCAGGTCGGGCGCCGAGCGCGAGCAGACGGTCGAGTTCGGCGTCCTGGTCCTGGTCGACCGGGGACACGTCGATGTGCAACCGCAGGGTCTGGGTCGGCGCGTGGTCGACCCGGTTCAGGATGATCGTCGGGGTCGCACCGCCGAAGCCGGACGCGGGTCCGATCTCGACGCCGTCCTCGTCCTTGCCGAGTTCGACGTAGTCCAGCACCGCGCACCAGAAGCGCGACAGTGCCTCGGGATCGCGGCAGTTCAGCACGAGTTCGCTCAGTCGGACGCTCATGCCGGCACGCTACCCGGCCGGGCTCAGGCGAGGACGGCCTGCCGAGCCTCGTGCTTCCAGAAGCCCGAGAAGGTGATGCGCGACTTCGGGACCCCGGCCCGGTGCAGGTGCCGCCGGCCGGCCGTGGCCAGTCGCGACTCCCCCACGACGAAGGCGTAGACGCGGTCGTCACACGGCACGTGGCGCTCGAGCTCGGCGAGCGCCGCACGCCCGGGGACCTCGTGCGGGCCGACGTGCTCGCGGACGATCCAGGTCACCTCGACGCCGACCGGGGCATCGAGCACGCGGACGTCGGCGGCGGTCGGGACCTCCTGGATGATGCGACCCACGGCGTCGCGGGGCAGCGATGCCGCGATGCCGACGACGGCGGGCAGACCGGTCTCCTCGGCCGCCACCAGGACCTGGCTGACGTCGTCCGGGCAGTCGAAGATGCGGCCCTGGTCGAGCACCGCGAGCTGGTCGCCCGGCTGTGCCGCGCAGGCCCAGATCGCGGCTCCGCCCTCGAGCGCGCCGTGGTCGTCGGTGTGGACGATGAAGTCGACGTCCATCTCGGCCGTGCCGTCGGGCAGGTGCCGGAAGCCGGCGACCGTGTAGTTCGCCAGGTGCGGGCGCTCGTCCTGCGGGATGGCGAGGTACTGCGGGTACCAGCGGGTGCCGTCGATCTCGGGCAGCGTGAAGGTCTGCTGGTGCGGGAGCTGCAGGAACAGCCGGAACCAGTGGTCGTAGCCGGCGAAGGGGAACTCGTGCAGGTCGTCGCCGGTGACGGTCACCCGCTGCACCGACGGGGTGTACCGGACCGAGCGGAGCACCCGGGCGCGGAAGAGCCGGGGTGCCTCGGGCATGAGCCGCGGGATCTTCGCCATGAAGGGAAGGCTACCCTAAGCTGGTCCGCGTGCCATCCCCCGAGACCGTCCTGACGCCCATGCGCGCAGACCGGACCGACGCGACCCCGCGTGCCGACAGCGTGCACCGCCGGGCGGTCCGTCGCCGACTGCTGGTGGTGGCGGTCCTGGTCGTCGTGCTCGTCGTCGCCGCGGTCGCGAGCATGCTCCTCGGGAGCAACCGGCTCGGCGTCGACCAGGTGCTCGCGGGGCTGACACGGTCCGGGTCGAGCACCGCCGAGGCCGTCGTGTGGGGCTCGCGCATCCCGCGCACCCTCATCGGCGCCGCCGTCGGAGCGGCCCTCGGCATCGCCGGGCTCCTCATGCAGGGCCACACCCGGAACCCGCTCGCCGACCCCGGACTGTTCGGGGTCTCCTCCGGCGCGGGACTCGCCGTGGTGCTCGGGGTGTACGTCTTCGGCGTCACGAGCACCGGTGCCACGGTGTGCTTCGCCCTGGTCGGCGCGGTCGTGGCGAGCGTCGTCGTCTTCTCGGTGACCGTCGCCGGCAGCGAGACCGCGAGTCCGGTGCCCCTCGCCCTGGCCGGCGCCGCCGTGTCCGCCCTGCTCGGCGCGATCACGTCCTTCATCGTGCTGACCGACCAGGACTCCCTCGACGCCTACCGGCTCTGGGTCGTCGGATCGCTCGCCGCCCGGCAGCTCGACGTGCTCGCGGCCGCGGCCCCGTTCCTGCTCGTCGGCGCCGTGCTCGCGGTGTGGAACACCCGCGCGCTCGACGCCCTCGGACTCGGCGCGGAGCTGGCGAAGGGCCTCGGCGAGAACGTGCTGGTCGCCCGGCTCGTCGGACTCGGCGGCATCACGCTCCTGGCCGCCGGTGCGACCGCGGCAGCCGGGCCGATCGGCTTCGTCGGCCTGACCGTGCCCCACGTCGCCCGGGCGCTGGTCGGCACCGGACACCGCTGGACGCTGCCCGTCTCGGCACTCGTCGGGGCGGCGCTCGTGCTCGTCGCCGACGTGGTGGGACGACTCGTCGGCGGGTTCTCCGAGGTCGAGGTCGGCATCGTGCTCGCCGTGCTCGGCGGACCGGTGTTCGTCGCCGTCGCCCGTCGTCGATCGCTGGTGTCGCTGTGAGCGCCGCGACCGGTACGACCGGCACGCGGCGTGACCCGGAGCAGCCGAGCGCCGGCAAGCACGCGGGCCGTGCGCCCGCCGGTCGTCGCGGCGTCCGCGTCGGCCCGGTCGGGCTCGCCTGGCGTCCGCGGGTGCTCGGTTGGACGGTCGGCGCGATCGCCGTCACACTGGTGCTCGTGGTGCTCGGCGTCGCCGTCGGCAGCACGTTCATCGCCCCGGGCACCGTCGTCCGTGCGCTGCTCGGTGCCGAGGACGGCCCGGACGGCTTCATCGTCACGACCCTCCGGCTCCCCCGCGTCCTGACCGGCGCGCTCGTCGGCCTGGTGCTCGGGACCGCGGGCGCGCTGACGCAGACGGTCACCAGGAACCCCCTCGGCACGCCAGACATCATCGGCGTGACCTCCGGCGCGAGCGTCGGCGCAGTCGCCGCGATCGTGCTCGGCGGCGGCACCTACTCGGTCTCCTCGGTCGTCCTGAGCGGCGGGATCCCGGTCGCGGCGACGATCGGGGCACTCGTCGCCGCGGCTGCCGTGTACGGCCTCGGCTGGCGAGGCGGGGTGCAGAGCTACCGGCTCGTCCTCGTCGGCATCGGGGTGAGCGCCACGCTCGACGCCGTGACGAGCTACCTGCTCGTCCGCGCGAAGATCACCGTCGCCACCGCGGCGTCGCAGTGGCTCGTCGGCAGTCTGTCGAGCACCTCCTGGACGACCGTGTGGCCGCTCCTGATCGTCGCCGCGGTGTGCGTGCCGATCGCCCTGGCCACCAGTGCCGCGCTCGGCATCGGGCAGCTCGGCGACGAGGTCGCGACCGGCGTCGGGCTCGGCGTCCAGCGGCACCGGCTGCTCGTCCTGGCACTCGCCGTCGTCCTGACCGCAGCCGCCGTCGCCGCCGCCGGACCGATCGGCTTCGTCGCGTTCGTCGTCCCCCAGGTCGCCCTGCGCCTGGCGGGCACGAACCGACCGCCACTGCTGCTCGCCGGAGCGCTCGGAGCGGTCCTCGTCCTCGGCGCCGACCTGCTCGCCCGCTCCGCGTTCCCCTGGCAGGTGCCCGTCGGCATCGTCACGACCGTCGTCGGAGCCCCGTACCTGATCTGGCTCCTCGTCCGCCACCGCAAGGAGATGTCCCGATGACCGCGACCACCGCGCACACCGCCACCACAGCGCGCACCGCACGGACGTACCGGGCCGACGGTGTCGACGCGACCGGCACCGAGCCTCCCGTCCTGGAGGCCCGCGGCCTGTCCGTCGGCTACGACCGCGACCCCGTCCTCCGCGACCTCGACCTGCGGATCGAACGGGGCACCGTGACGACGTTCCTCGGGGCGAACGGCTGCGGCAAGTCGACCCTGCTGAAGGCCTTCGGCCGCGTGCTCAAGCCGCAGTCGGGCGAGGTCCTGCTGGACGGTTCCCCCATCCGGAAGGAGCCGAACCGCGCCGTGGCCCGGCGACTCGCGATCCTGCCGCAGACCCCGGTGGCCCCGGCGGGCACGAGCGTGCTCGACCTGGTGATGCGCGGACGCAACCCGCACCAGTCGTGGGCGAAGCCCTGGACCGCGGACGACGCCGACGTCGCCGAGCAGGCCATCGCGGCGACCGGCCTGACCGAGGTGGCGCACCGTGACGTCGCGAGCCTGTCCGGCGGCCAGCGGCAGCGGGCGTGGATCGCGCTCGTCGTGGCGCAGCAGGCGGAGACCCTGCTGCTCGACGAACCGACCACCTACCTGGACCTCGCGCACCAGCTCGACGTGCTCCGACTCGTCCGGCGGTTGAACCGCGAGCAGGGGTCGACCGTCGTGATGGTGCTGCACGACCTGACGCTCGCCGCGCGGTACTCGGACCGACTGGTCGTCCTGCACGACGGCGGGGTGGTCGCGGACGGCGCGCCGGACGCCGTGCTCACCCCCGCGGTGCTCGAGACCGCCTTCGGTCTGCACGCCCGCGTGGTGCCGGACCCGGTGACGGGCGCGCCGATGATCGTGCCCGAGGCCGACGAGCACGACGCCTCGCCCGCCTGAGCGCCACGGGACGCTGATCACGGGTCGGTGTCACATGCTGGCGGTCCTCACAGAGTTAGGTTAGGCTCTCCTAACGTGAAGATCCCCCGCCGCGGCTCCCTGCGCGCCGCCCTCGTGACGTCCGTGGCCGTCCCGGCCCTCCTGCTCGCCGGTTGCTCCGGAGCGAACGGCTCCGACGACACCGCCCGATCCGGGGACACCGCCGGCAACGCCTCGACCGCCTCCGGCCCCTGGTCGTACAAGGACGCGACCGGTGCGACCGTGCGGACCGACAGCACGCCGAAGCGCGTCGTCGTCCTCAACGACATCGCGATCTCGTTCATCGAGTACGGTCTGCGCCCGGTCGGCACCTTCGGGCAGCTCACCATGGCGAAGGACGCCCGCTTCGACGACCTCGACAAGGACGGCATCACCCAGCTCGGCCAGGCGTACGGGGACATCGACCTCGAGCAGCTCGCTGCGCTCAAGCCGGACCTCGTCGTCACGTCGGTGTACCCGACGGACGAGAAGGGCACCCTCGACGAGACCCAGCCCGGCTACGGCTTCAAGGACAAGGAGCAGCAGGAGCAGGTCGAGGCCATCGCTCCGGTCGTCCAGGTCGAGTGGGGCGGCAAGGGCGAGGACGTGATCGAGAAGATCGCCGGCCTGGCCGAGTCGCTGGGCGCACCCGAGTCGAAGATCGAGGCAGCCGAGGACCGCTTCGACGAGGCCGAGGACACCCTCGAGCAGGCCGCGAAGCAGAGCGACGTCTCGGTCGTCTCGATGTACGCGGACGGCGATGGCGCCTACGTGACCCGCCCGTCCGACGAGCCGACACTGCAGATGTACTCGTCGTTCGGCGTCGACTTCGTGGACCCGGAGCCGAAGGGCTTCTACTGGGGCATCTACTCGTGGGAGAACGCCGGACAGATCAAGGGTGACGTGATCCTGCTCTCGCAGCAGGGCTACCAGGTCGCGGACCTCGAGAAGCAGCCGACGTTCGCCGACGACGCGGCGCTCAAGGCGGGCCAGGTCCACAGCTGGACCTTCCCCGCGCTCGACTACGCGTCGCAGGCGGACTACATGACGAAGCTCGCGGGCTGGCTCGAGGACAGCAAGAAGGTCTCGTAGCCGCGATCGAGACGGACTGGAGGCGCGGTGCCGGCTGGCACCGCGCCTCCAGTCCGTCTCGGCTCGGTCAGCCGACGGGCAGCGCCGCGTTCACCGCCGTCTGCGCCTGCCGCCACACGTCCGCACGTGACCCGGCGTAGGTGCCGCCCTGCCCGCTCCCGACGGACCGCAGGTTCGTCTTCCCACCGTCGGTGTTGCCCTGCCAGTACGCCGTCACCGCACGCGAGGTCCCACCGACGAGCCAGATCTGGTCCGCCGCGTCCGTCGTCCCGGTCTTGCCGAACAGCGTCGCCCCGTCGCGCGTCTGCCCGCCGGACGCCGTGCCGCCGCGGAACGCGCCCTGCATCACCGCGAAGGCCTGCGACGCGACCGCGGGCGACACCGCCTGTGTGCAGGAGCGCGGCTGCCCACCGAGCGCCGTGCCGTCCGGGCCCGTGACCTGGTCGACGACGACCGGCGCGCAGGTCACGCCGCCGTTCGCGATCCCGGCGTACGCGGCCGCCATCGTCAGCGGGGCGATGCTCGTCGTCCCGAGGATCGCCGCCGGGTTCGCGGGGAGCTCGCCGCCGGTCGCCGGGTGCACACCCAGTCGCGCGGCGGTGTCACGGATGTCGCAGAGGTCGAGCCGGGATGCCATGTCCGCGTACGCCGCGTTCACCGACTGCGCCGTCGCCGCGCGGACGGAGTACGGCCCGGTCTGCCCCGGCGAGTCGTTCTTCGGGTCGTACGGGGTGTCGAGCGTGATCCGCTGCCCGCACTGCGTCCACGTGCTCCGGGCCTTCCGCGTGCCGTCCACGACGGTGTCGGGGCTCCGTCCGGACTCGAGCCACTGCAGCAGCGTGAACATCTTGTAGGTCGACCCGACCTGGAAGCCCTTCGAGCCGCCGTTCGACTCGTCGGTGGCGTAGTTGAGCGAGGTCGCCGTCGCCGGGGCGTCCGCGGAACGGTCGAAGTCCTTGTTCTGCGCCATGGTCAGCACGCGGCCGGTGCCCGCCTCGACGGTGTCGAGCGTCGCACCGAGGGCCAGGCGGCTCTCGGTCGCGGGGTCGTGCCGGGCGAGCAGGTCCTTCTGCTGCGTGTTGAGGTCGAGGTCGAGCGTGGTCTGCACCCGGTACCCGCCCGTGCGCCAGGCAGCGGCGCGTGCGGCGGGGTCGGCGCCGAGCTGCGGCAGGTCCTGCGCCACCTGTTCGGCGTACGCGCAGAAGAACTCGGCGCCGCGCACCGCCGACTCGCACCCCTGCTGCGGTGCCGTGAGGCGGACGTAGTCAGCCGGACGCGACGCGAGTGCCGTCGCGAGGTCGGCGTCGCTCAGGTGCCCCTGGTCGTGCATCGAGCGCAGGATGACGTCCCGCCGGGCCTGGTTGTCGGCGTGGTGCTCGGGTGTCGACAGGTCGCGGCGCTCCGGCCACTGCACGATGGCGACGAGCGACGCGGCCTCGGCCGGGGTCAGGTCAGCGGCGTCCTTGCCGTAGTACCGCTGCGAGGCGGCCTGCACGCCGTAGGTCTGGTCGCCGAAGTAGGCGATGTTCAGGTACGCGGCGAGGATCTCGTCCTTCGAGTACTCCTTCGCGAGCCCGATCGCCAGCTTCACCTCGGCGAGCTTCCGCTGCGGGGTCTTCGCGATCGCGTCGCGGTACCCGGCCTCGCGCTCCTCGGCGGTGGGGAGCTCGCTCGCCTGCTGGATCTTGATGTTCCGCACGAGCTGCATCGTGATCGTCGACCCACCGGACCCGCCCTGCCCGCCGGAGGCGACGACGCTCGCGACCGACCGCACCAGGCTCGTCGGGTCGACGCCACCGGTCGCGCGGAAGCGCTTGTCCTCGCCGTCGATCGCGGCGTGCTCGAGGGTGTCGCTGATCTGGTCGAGCGACAGCTCCTGCCGGTTCTGGTCCCACACGTCGACCAGGTGCACGGGCTGTCCGCCCTGGTACGCCCAGATCTCGTTGCGCTCGGGCAGGTCGCCGATCTCGATGTACTCCGGCATCGAGTCGAACAGGTCGATCGCCGAGGTCGTCCCCACCCCGGCCACCGCGAGCACCGGCGTCACGCCGACCCCGACCAGCAGGCCCGCCAGCACGCTGCCGCCGACGAAGCCCAGGGCCGCCCCGGTCGCACGTCGCATCGTCATGTCTCCCCCTCGTGGTCCCGCCCCCGTCGTCCGGAGGCGTCGCGCGACCCTCCCAGCGCTGGTCGGGCGTCCACCCGGCGTTCCCCGGGGAGAACCGGCGCGACCGCTGGGAAAGGACCGAGTCGGTACGGATCGTTACCGGAGGGGCACCCACCGTCACCGTCCCGTGACCCCACCGTGACCCGGTCGTGACCGCAGGGTCGCGCGGACGACTCACCGCGACGATGCGCCGACCGACTGCACCGCCACCCGCGTCGCCGCGGCCACGAGCGCGTCCGAGGGCTCGGCGTCCGCACCGGCACCGTCCCGTGTGGTGAACACCACGAGCACGATCGGGTCCCGCCCCGGAGGCTGCACCACGGCGATGTCGTTCCGCACCCCGTAGGACGCCGTCCCGGTCTTGTCCGCCACCGACCAACCGTCCGGCACACCGGCGCGGATCGTGCCGTCGCCGGTGGTGGTCCCCGCCATCGCGGACCGGAGCAGCGCCCGGTCGTCGGGGTCGAGTGCGTCGCCGAGCAGGACCGCACGCAGGTCGGCCGCCGACTGCGCCGGGGTCGTCGTGTCACGCTGATCACCGGGGACCGCCGTGTTCAGGTCGGGCTCGACGCGGTCCACGCGGGTCACGTCGTCCCCGATCGCGCGCAGCCACCGGGACACCCCGCCGACGCCGCCGAGCCGCTCCACGAGCAGGTTCGCGGCGGTGTTGTCGCTCTGCCGGAGGGCCGCGTCCACCAGCGCGCGGACGGTCATGCCCTCGTCGACGTGCTGGCTCGTCACCGGGGCGTAGGAGAGCAGGTCGCTCCGGTCGTAGTGCACGACGACGTCCAGGTCGTCGCTGCTCGACCGGGCGAGGACCGCCGCCGCGATGAACGCCTTGTTCGTCGACGCGAACGCGAACCGCTCGTCGGCGCGGTACCCGGTGCTGCTGCCGTCCGCCGTGTCGATCGCGACGACGCCGACCCGCGCGCCGTACTGCTCCTCGAGCGCCGCGAACGCGCGGGACGTGGTCGCGTCCGCCGTCGGCCGCGGCGTCGGTGGCGGTGTCGGGGCCGCGGTCGTGCTCGCCGTCGGGCCGCCGCTCGCGCCGGGACCGGCACCGCTGCCGCTGCAGCCGGTGAGCGTCAGCGCGGCGACCGCCGCGATCGTGGTCAGGGTCGTCCTCGTCGTCCGCACGCCGACGAGCATGCCGGGCCCGCCCGCGCCCCACCTGGGCGACGCAGGTCCGGCCGGACGGGAGGCGCGGGTCGGCGCCGCCGCGCGCCTCCAGGCCGTCGGGTCCGGACGGGAGGCGCGGGTCGGTGCCGCCACGTGCCTCCAGGCCGTCACGTCCGGACGGGAGGGGCAGCGCACCGCCGCCACGCGCCTCCCGTCCCCGCGTCGAACCGTCGGGCCCGGCGGTGCGTCAGGACCGCGACAGGCGGGTGACGGTCGCGTGCGCGCCCTCGTCGAGCAGCCCGTCGAGCGCGTCGCGGTACGCCGCGACGAACCGCTCGTCGTCGACCAGGTCGCCGAACACCTGCCGGTCCCGCAGGAACGCGAGCCGGTCCTCGCGCTGCTGCTGGGCCGCGGCGGTGAGCCGGTCGGCGAGGCGGTCGACGACCTGGATCGGCTGCCCGTCCTCGTCGGTGCCCTCGGCGTACCGCGCCCACGAGGCGACGATGCCGGCCGACAGGGTGACCGGACCGCCCGACGCCAGGTTCGCGCGGACGACCGGCAGCAGCCACTTCGGGATGCGGTCGCTCGACTCCGCGCACAGGCGGGCGAGGGTGTCGCGGACCTCGGGGTTCCGGAACCGCTCGATCAGCGTCGCCTTGTAGTCGTCGAGGTCGATGCCCGGCACGGCGTGGAGCGTGGGGGTCGCCTCCTCGTCCATGTACCGGCGGAGGAAGGTCGCGATCGCGTCGTCCTGCGTGGCCTCGTGCGCGTACCGGTACCCGGACAGGTACCCGAAGTAGCAGAGCCCTTGGTGGCTGGCGTTGAGCAGTCGGAGCTTCATGAGTTCGTACGGTTCGACGTCCTCGACGAGCTGGACGTCGGCGTCCTCGTACCGGGGACGGCCTGCGGGGTGGTCGTCCTCGAGCACCCACTGGAAGAAGGGCTCGGCGACGACCGGCCAGGCGTCCTCGATGCCGAGCTCGTCGCGGACCCATGCCCGGTCCTCGTCGGTCGTGACCGGCGTGATCCGGTCGACCATCGAGTTCGGGAAGGACACGTGCTCGTCCATCCAGTCCGCGAACGCCGGGTCCTGCAGCCGCGCGTAGCTCGTGAACATCTGCCGGGCGACGTGCCCGTTGCCCTGGATGTTGTCGCAGGACATCACGGTGAACGGCTCGAGACCCCGGTCGCGACGACGTCGGAGCGCCTCGACCACGAGGCCGAACACCGTTCGCGGCGGGGCGTCCCCCCGGAGGTCCGCCGTGACGCCCGGCTCGTCCGCGACGAACTCCCCCGTGACGTGGTCGAAGTTGTAGCCACCCTCGGTGATGGTGAGGCTGACGATCCGGGTGTCCGGGTGCGCCATCTTCTCGACCACGGCGTCCGGGTCGTCGACTGCGAGCAGGTACTCGACGATGCTGCCGACGACGCGCGACTCGCGGGTGCCGTCCGGGTGCTTGAGCACGAGCGTGTACAGGCCGCCCTGCTCGTCCATCGCCGCGGCCATCCGACGGTCCTGCTCGAGGACGCCGACGCCGCAGATGCCGTACTCGCGTGCCTCACCCCGCTGCAGGAGCCGGTCGAGCACCATTGCCTGGTGGGCGCGGTGGAAGCCGCCGACGCCGAAGTGCACGATCCCGGTGGTGATGCCGTCGCGGTCGTAGGTGGGGACCGCGACACCGCTCTCGGCGATCTGGTCGAGGGTCTCCGGGCTCAGTCGGACGGGCATGGGTACTCCTTCGTACGGCGGTCGCGAGCCCCCAGTCTGTCAGCCTGGGCCGGTGGACGGAACCGGTGTGCAGAACCGGTGTTCCGAGGTCGCGCCCAGCGTCCCCTCCGCGGGCGGGGGACGAACCTGAGGGGTCGCTCGGAGAAGGTGCACCGAGTGCATCGATGCACCTAGTGTTGTCAGACGTGACCACCACCGACCGTCGTGCCGCCCTCAAGGCGAAGCACCGTGCCGCGATCCTGCAGGCCGCGCGCGACCTCGTCGACGAGCGCGGCGGACGCGGCTTCAGCGTCGACGACCTGGCGTCCCGAGCCGACATCGCGCGACGCACGGTCTTCAACCACTTCGCCTCGCTCGACGAGGTCCTGCTCGCGGTGTGCGAGCAGGAGCTGTCGGTGATCATCGACCGGTTCCTCGCCGACATGGCCCGGACCCCGGTCGGCGACGGCAGCAGGGCATCGATGTTCGAGGAGCTCGAGTCCGCCGCACGTGGCGCCGACCTGGCCCCGGCGATCTCCGGCATGTACCGGATCATCGGCGAGCCGGCGAAGGAGGACCCGAAGGCCGCGGTCCTCACCCAGACGGCCTTCTCGCGGGTCACCGAGCGGCTGCGCGACGAGGTCGCCCGGCGGCACCCGGGTGCCGACCCGCTCGACACCGCCCTGCTGGTCGACTCGCTCATGAGCGGCATCGTCGTCATCGCCGACCACTGGCTCACCCACGACGGTCCCGACCTCACCCCGGCATCACTGACCGCCTGGGACGCCCTGCTGAGCAGACTCGTGCACAGCGTCCGCTCCGGCTACATGCCGACCTCCTGACCACTCTCCCCGGGGTCCACCGGCGCACCCCGCACCACCACAGCACCTGACACGAAAGGACGGGGCAACCGCATGGCCGGTCTCCTCTACCGTCTCGGACGGTTCTCCGCACGACGCCACTGGCTGGTGATCATCGCCTGGATCGTCATCATGGGCATCGCAGGGCTCACCTACAGCCTGTTCGCCGGCACGATCTCCTCGTCGATCACGATCCCGAACACCAAGACGAGCCAGGTGCAGGACGAGCTGGCGGAGAAGTTCCCGTCGGCGAACGGCGGCAACGGCACGCTCGTGTTCGAGACGACCGACGGCAAGGCGTTCACGGCGGCGCAGAAGGCCGACGTCAAGGACTTCCTCGACGGCATCGCCGACCTCGACGGGGTGAAGGAGGTCCGCGACGGCTTCACCACGCAGGACCAGCTCGACGAACAGCGGCAGAAGATCGACGACGGTCGCCAGCAGATCCAGGACGGCCAGGCGCAGATCGACCAGCAGAAGGCGCAGCTGGAGTCCGGCAAGCAGCAGATCGAGCAGGCGCAGACGCAGCTCGACCAGCAGAAGGCCCAGGCCGAGGCGCAGGCACAGGCCGCCGGAGCCGCCGCCGCGAACAGTGCGGCCGCGCAGGCAGGTCAGCAGCAGCTCGCCCAGGCACAGGCGCAGATCGACGCGCAGCAGCAGCAGATCACCTCGGGTCAGGAGCAGCTCGAGCAGGCCCAGCAGAAGCTGGACGACCAGCAGCGGCAGCTCGAGCAGGGGTCCGACCTGCTCGACCTGTCGAAGGACATCCGCTTCGTGTCCTCGAACGGCGCGGCCTCGATCGGCACCGTGCAGTTCACGAAGTCCACGTTCGAGGTGCCGCAGGAGACCAAGCAGGAGATCTCCGACCGCGCCGAGAGCGCGAAGATCGACGGCGTCGAGGTGTACGTCTCCAACGACATCGCGCAGGGCGTCCCGTCCATCCTCGGCCCGGGCGAGATCGTCGGCGTGATCATCGCCGCACTCGTGCTCTTCCTGATGCTCCGCACCGTCATCGGCGCCGCGATCCCGCTGCTGTCCGCCGTGCTCGGCGTCGGTGTCGCCTCGCTCGCCGCCCTGTCGTTCTCGAGCCTGGTCGAGTTCATCTCGGTCACGCCGGTCCTGGGGGTGATGCTCGGCCTGGCGGTCGGCATCGACTACTCGCTCTTCATCCTCAACCGCCACCGGACCCAGCTCAAGGCCGGCATGGGCGTCCACGAGTCCATCGGTCTCGCCAACGGCACCTCGGGCAACGCCGTGGTGTTCGCGGGCACGACCGTGATCGTGGCGCTGCTCGCGCTGAACATCACCGGCATCCCGTTCCTCGGGCTGATGGGCACCGTCGGCGCGGTCGCCGTGCTGTTCGCGATCCTCATCGCGACCTCGTTCACCCCGGCACTGCTGTCCCTGCTCGGCATGCGCATCCTGCGGAAGAAGGAGCGGCAGCAGATCGGGCACACCGGCTCCGTGCAGGTGCCGAACAAGCCGATGTCGACCTGGCGCGCGGTGATCACGCTCGTCGCCGGCGTCGCGGTGCTCGGCACGATCGCCCTGCCCGCCACCCAGATGCGCCTCGGCCTGCCGACGGGTGCGTCCGAAGCCACGGACTCCTCCCAGTACAAGGCGTACAAGGCGCTCGAGGACGAGTTCGGCGCCGGCCAGAACGGCCCGCTGCTCGTCGTGGCCGACCTGCCGAAGGCGATCGCGGAGGACGACGTCACGGCGACCGAGGTCACCATCGGCCAGGCGCTCGCGAAGAACGACGACGTCGAGGCCGTGCTGCCGATCGGCGCCTCGTCCGACCGTGACATCATCGCCTTCCAGGTCAAGCCCGCTGGCGGCCCGGACAGCGTCTCGACCGAGACCCTGGTCAAGGACCTGCGCGAGCAGACCGTGACGACCGACGACGGCACGGTGACGCTCGGCGTCGCCGGCAACGCGAGCGCGAACATCGACGTGTCGGAGAAGCTCGCGAACGTGCTGCCGCTCTACCTCGTGGTGGTCGTCGGCCTGTCGCTGATCATCCTCATCGTCGTGTTCCGGTCGTTCCTCGTGCCGATCACCGCGACGGCCGGGTTCATCCTGTCCGTGCTCGCGTCCTTCGGTGGCCTGACCGCGATCTACCAGTTCGGCTGGCTCGGCTCGGTCTTCGGCGTGCACGACCCGGCACCGATCCTGAGCTTCCTGCCGATCATCGAGATCGGCATCCTGTTCGGGCTCGCGATGGACTACCAGCTGTTCCTGGTGTCGGGCATGCGCGAGGCGTACGCCCACGGCGCCTCGGCGAAGGTCGCGGTCCAGCGCGGTCTGCACGCCGGGCGAGCGGTGGTCACGGCAGCGGCGATCATCATGATCTCGGTGTTCGCGGGCTTCATCTTCTCGGAGTCCTCGACCATCAAGCCGATCGGGTTCGGGCTCGCGTTCGGTGTCCTCGTCGACGCCTTCGTCGTCCGGATGCTGCTCATCCCGGCGGTCATGCACCTGCTCGGCAGGAGCGCGTGGTGGATCCCGAAGTGGCTCGACCGGATCCTGCCGGACGTCGACGTCGAGGGCGCCAAGCTCGAGCGCTCGCACCCGGGTGACGACCGCGGCCACCGCGCCGAGCCCGCCGTCGCCGGTGCTGCAGCCGGAGCCGGGGCCGGGGCCGGGGCCGGGGCCGGGGAGCACCGCGGCTCGCACGCCGCCGACGTCGAGCCCGACGCGAACCCGCACGAGGGGCACACCCCGACGCACCGCGCGTAGGCGCCAGCCCCGCAGCACCACCTGGAGGCCCGGTGCCGGTCCGCGTGACCGGCACCGGGCCTCCCGGCCGTTCGTGGACGAAGTACCGTGGTCGCATGACCGCGACCGACGTCGACCCCCTCGCCCTCGACCGCCAGCTCTGCTTCGCCCTGGCCGCGACGAGCCGCAGCGTCATCGGGCTGTACCGCGACCTGCTCGACCCGATGGGCCTGACGCACCCGCAGTACCTCGTCATGCTCGCCCTGTGGGAGCACGACCCGCGCTCGGTGCGCGAGATCGCCGCGGAGCTCCGGCTCGACTCGGCCACGCTGAGCCCGCTGCTCAAGCGTCTCGAGGCCTCCGGCTACGTCCGACGCCAGCGCAGCACCGCCGACGAGCGCCAGCTCGAGGTGTCGCTCACGACCGCCGGTCGAGCGCTCCGCGACCGGGCGCGCGCGGTCCCCGTCGCCGTGGCCGATCGACTCGGTTGGCCGCTCGAACGGCTCGAGCGGCTGAAGGACGACCTGACGGATCTGCTCGGACGTGTCGACGCCCTCGACTGAACGAGCGCTTCGTGGCAGAATGGTTCGTGCACGAACGAAAGGACGGGCCGTGGGTCGCTTCGGCAGCTGGTACGACCGCTGGAACCGCACGCTCATCGAGAAGATGGGCCCGTCGCAGATCGGCGCCGGGCACGCCGAGGGCGTGGACGACCGCACCGTGGACCGCCCCTGCCCGATCTGCCGGCAGCCGCTCTCGCAGCACACCGTGATCCGCCCCGAGGGCCAGGTCCGTTCGAGCACCCTGGTGTGCCCCGGTCGCTGAACATCTGCCGCGGAGTCGGAATTGCCGACCACAACACGTGGTTCAACGGAGGCGTGAAGCTCTTCGAAGCCGCCGACCTCGGCGCACTCCACCTCCGCAACCGCATCGTCATGGCACCCCTCACCCGGACGCGCGCCGGTGAGCAGGGCATCCCGAACGACCTCCTCGTCGAGCACTACGCGCAGCGCGCCGGCCTCGGCATGATCATCACCGAGGGCACCTGGCCCGTGCAGGAGGGCCGCTCCTACCCCGGGCAGCCCGGCATCGAGACCGACGAGCAGGTCGCCGGCTGGCGTCGCGTGACCGACGCCGTGCACGAGCGCGGCGGCACGATCGTCATGCAGCTCATGCACGGCGGTCGGGTCTCGCACACCGACATCTCGCAGACCCCGCGCATCGTCGGCCCCTCGGCGATCGCCGCGCCCGGCCAGACGCACCTGGCCGACGGCTCGAAGGCCGACATGCCCGTGCCGCACGAGCTCACCACCGACGAGGTCCGCGAGGCCGTCCAGGGCTTCGTGCAGGCCGCCCGCAACGCGATCGCCGCCGGACTCGACGGGGTCGAGGTGCACGGCGCGAACGGGTACCTGGTGCACGAGTTCCTCTCCCCCGTGTCGAACACGCGCACCGACGAGTACGGCGGCTCCCCGGAGAACCGCGCACGCTTCGCCGTCGAGGTCACCACGGCGATTGCCGAGGCCATCGGCGCCGACCGCGTGGGCATCCGCCTGTCGCCGCAGCACAACATCCAGGGCGTGCTCGAGGAGGACGACGCCGACGTCCGTGCGACCTACACCGCCGTCGCCGAGGGGCTCGCCCCGCTCGGACTGGCCTTCGTGGACGTCCTGCACGCCGAGCCGGGCAGCGACCTCGTCCAGCACGTCCGCCGCACGGCCGGCGCCCCGTTCATCGCGAACTCGGGCTTCTCGTCGATGACGACCCGCGACGAGGCGATCACGCTGCTCGACGGCGGTCTCGCCGACGCCGTCGCCGTGGGCCGCGCCGCCATCGCGAACCCGGACCTCGCCGACCGCTGGGAGCAGGACGCGCCGCTCAACGAGCCGCGCCCGGAGCTCTTCTACGGCGCGAGCGCCGAGGGCTACACCGACTACCCGACGCTCGACCAGGTCCGCGAGCCCGTCGCGTAGTCGACGCACCACCCGCGGTCGGGAGGCGCGGTGCCGGCCGACACCGCGCCTCCCGACCGTCCCGGGGTCGTCGGGTCGCATCGCACGTCGGGTGCCGATCCGCGCACAGCGTGCCGATCCGCTCGTAGGAGACACGGCAGAACGTCCTTCGATGCGCGGATCGGCTTCCTACTCCACGCGCGATGGGTCGGAACGATCCGGACGGTCGCGATCGGCACCGTCCCACAGGTCCGCGCAGTCGACACCGACGACGCCGGCACCCCGGAGCCAGGCACCGGCCACGCGGTCCGTCGGGTCGGACGTGACCGCGTCCACGAGTGCGGCGCGGTGAGCCGGACCGACGAGCACCGGGTGGCCCGGACGGTCACCGAAGACCGCGCGGCACAGCACGTCCGAGTCGCCGGCCCGTGCCACGAGCCGCCGGACCACCGCGACCGGCAGCGTCGGCAGGTCGACGAGCGAGACGCACGCCACGGTGTCCCCGTCGAGCGCCCGGAGCCCGGCCGCGAGCGAGGCACCGGGGCCGGCGGCCCAGTCCGGTGCGACGATGCTCCGCACCTCCGCGTGGTCCGGCACGAACTCCTGAGCCGTCCCGGCCGCGGCGCCGAGGACCACCACGACCTCGCGACACCCGCCGTCGAGCAGCGCGCGGGTGCCCAGCTCGACCCACGGGGTCCCGTCGTGACCGCGCACCAGCGCCTTCGGCGTCCCCATCCGCCGCCCGGCGCCCGCGGCCAGCAGGACGCCGGACACCGGGAGCGGCACGAGTGGACCCGCGATCAGACGAACGCCGGCACCGACGCCCATGCCGCAGGCGCCTCGGCGACGCCGTCGCGGACGACCGTGCCGGAGATCAGGCCGTAGGGACGGTCCGCGGCGAAGAAGACCTCGCCCGGGTTCTCGAGGCCGAACGGCGACAGGTCGACCAGGAAGTGGTGCTTGTTCGGCATCGAGAAGCGGACCTCGGCGATCTCTGGGAACGCCTCGATCGCCGTCCGGCCCATCGCGAACAGGGTCTGCTGCAGGGCGAGCGAGTGCAGCTCGGCGAAGGTCGCGAGCATCCGGTCGAGCACGCCCGCGTACACGGCGTCGTAGTCGATCCCGGCTGCGACCGCCTCGGGCGTGTAGCGCCAGCGCGCCGTGACCGACGTCGCGAGGATCCGGTCGTCGGTCTCGGCGAGGGTCGTGTAGCCGTCGCGGGGGAAGCCGTGGAACTCGCTGCCCGTCGACTTCAGGAGGGTCAGGTCGGTCACGCCGGCGAGCACGTGCACGTCGTCGCCGTCGACCTGCACCACCGCGGTGCGGGTGCCCCGACCGGAGCGGACGAAGGAGTGGTCGTGCTCCCGACCGTCGACCGCGATGCGCTCCCACGCGTGCTGCTCGGCGGAGAGCGTGGACCCGTCGTACCAGTCGAACGCGGTCGCGAAGTGCCGACCGAGGCGGAGCAGGAACTCCTCGGGCGACCCGACGCCGTGCTCCTTCGCGAAGGCGTACACGGTGTTCTTCTGCGTGTCCGTCGCGACGACCTTGGCGTTGTCGCCCTCGGTGTAGGACTCGGCGAGCGCCGCCCCCCGCAGCTGGGTCGTGACCGTCAGGTCCTCGATCTCGTGGCGGTCGGTGTCGCGGGTGACGCGCACGAGCCGGACCTCGGCCTTGCCGTACTGGTTCGCACCGAGACGGACCGAGGTGGTGACGGGGGCGGTGGTGTCCTGCACGGTGGGGGCTGCGGTGGTGTCCATGCGGCGACGATGACACCCGCGTGTTTCGGCGGTGCGTCGAACAGGTCACGAGCTGCGTCCACGGCGGCGGTCCGGTCGTGACGCGGGCGTCGCTCCCCCGTAACGACGCTGAAACACCGGTTCCCTAGCGTTGCGGCCACGAACCGATCCGACCGAGGAGGCACCGTGGCGCACAGCACCGCACCCCGGGCGTCCTCGGCGTGGAACCGCGGGATGATCGCGCACGGCCGACGACCGGGCGACGCCGTCGTCCCCCGCCCCGCCACCCCGATCGGACCCATGCATGGACCTCGTCACCGTCCGCACCCTGCGGACACCGTCGCACCGCGACGACCTCGCGCTCGCACCCGGTGAGCAGCCGCTCGCCGGAGGCACCTGGCTGTACTCCGAGGAGCAACCAGGGACCACCGGCCTCGTCGACCTGACCGGTCTGGCCTGGCCGGACGTCGAGCGGACCCCGGACGGCGTGCGGCTCGGGGCGACCTGCACGCTCGCGGCGCTGGTGCGGCTCGACCCCGAGCCCGGATGGTGTGCGTGGCCGCTCGTCGAGCAGTGCGCGAACGCCCTGCTGGCGTCGTTCAAGGTGTGGAACGCGGCAACGGTCGGCGGCAACGTCGCGACCGCGCTGCCGGCGGGCGCGATCACGGCGCTGCTGGTGACCCTCGACGCGACCGCGGTCGTCTGGACGCCGAACGGCGGGGAGCGCCGCCTGCCCGTCGCCGACCTCGTCACCGGGGTCCGCACCACCGCCCTCGGTACGGGCGAGGTGATCCGGGCGTTCGACCTGCCCGCATCCGCGCTCACGAGCACCACCGGGTTCCGCCGGGTGTCGCTCAGCCCGCACGGCCGGACCGGGACGCTCGTCACCGCACGGTGGGACGCCGACGGCTTCGTGCTCGTCGTCACCGGCGGGACCCCGCGACCGCTCGTGCTGCGGTGGGACGCGGTGCCGACGGCCGCCGAGGCCGACGCGGTGCTCGCAGCCCACGACGACTGGTACGACGACCCGCACGGCTCCCCCGGATGGCGCCGCGCGGTGTCCCGCCGCTTCGCCGCCGAGCTCGTAGCCGAGGCCGGCGGCCCGGATGCCGAGGCCGGCGGGCCGGGTGCCGAGGCCGGCGGACCGGATGCCGAGGCCGGCTGCTCCGGCTCCGCTGCTCCGGACGGGGGCGCACGATGAGGACCACGGTCGACGGCACGCCCCTCGAGACGGACCCACAACCGGGCCAGGTCCTCCGCACGCTGCTCCGCGAGCACGGCGTCACGAGCGTCAAGAAGGGCTGCGACGCCGGCGACTGCGGCGCGTGCTCGGTCCTGCTCGACGGCACGCCCGTGCACTCCTGCATCACGCCGGCGCACCGCGCGGCCGGTCGCACGGTGACCACCGCCGCGGGACTCGGCACCCCCGAGGACCCGCACCCCGTGCAGCGCGCCTTCGCCGAGGCCCCGGGCTTCCAGTGCGGCTTCTGCACGGCCGGTTACGTCGTCACCGCCTCCACCCTCGACGACGACCAGCTCGCCGACCGGCACCGTGCGCTCAAGGGCAACATCTGCCGGTGCACGGGGTACCGGGCGATCGAGGACGCCCTGGACGGCGTGCGCAACACCGCGTGCGCGAGCGCCGGCGAGGCCGTCGGCACCTCCGTCGCCGCACCCGCCGCGATGCGGATCGTCACCGGCAACGAGGAGTACACGCTCGACGTCCGCCGGACCGAGGCGCTCCTGCACCTCGCGGTCCTCGGCAGCCCGCACCCCCACGCCCGCATCGTGTCGATCGACACGAGCGCGGCCGAGGCGATGCCCGGCGTGCACCTCGTGCTCACCCACCACGACGACCCCGGCGTGCTCTTCTCGACCGGCCGCCACGACTCCCGGCTCGACGACCCCGACGACACCCGGGTCCTCGACCGCGTCCTGCGCTTCCGCGGACAGCGCGTCGCGGCCGTCGTCGCCGACAGCGTCCGGACCGCCGAGCAGGCCTGTGCGCTGCTGCGGGTCGAGTACGAGGTGCTGCCGAGCGTCCACGACGTCGATGCCGCGCGAGCGCCCGGCGCTCCCCTGCTGCACGGCGACAAGACGACCGAGGAACACCGCATCGCGGAGCCCGACCGGAACGTGGTCGCGGCCCTGCACGGCGAGACCGGGGACGTCGAGGCCGCACTGGCCGCCGCCGCGGCCACGGTCGACGGCACCTGGACCACCGGTCGCGTCTCGCACGCGGCGCTCGAGACGCATGCCACCCGCGGTTCGCTGGACCGGGACGGGAGGCTCGTCCTGCGGACCGCCACGCAGGTCCCGTTCCTGGTCCGCGACGAGATCGCCCACGTCTTCGGTCTCGACCCGTCGCGCGTGCGCGTGGTCGCCAAGCGCGTCGGCGGGGGCTTCGGCGGCAAGCAGGAGATGCTCACCGAGGACCTCGTCACCCTCGCCGTGCTGCGCACCGGCCGGAGCGTGCAGTACGAGTTCAGCCGGCGGGACGAGTTCACGATCGCCCCCACCCGACACCCGATGCGCGTGCGGGTCCGGCTCGGCGCGGACGCGTCCGGGCACCTGACGGCGATGCACGTCGACCAGGTGATGGAGACGGGCGCGTACGGGAACCACGGCGTCGGCGTCATGTTCCACTCGGTCAGCGAGTCGGTGGCCGTCTACCGCTGCCCGTCGAAGCGCGTCGACGCCGAGTCCGTCTACACGAACAACCTGCCGTCCGGGGCGTTCCGCGGGTACGGCCTCGGTCAGGTCGTGTTCGCGATCGAGTCCGCGATGGACGAGCTCGCACGCCGACTCGACATCGACCCGTTCGCGCTCCGTCGGCGGAACGTCGTCGTGCCGGGCGACCCCCTCGTCGTGACCGACCCCGACGAGCAGGACGACCTCCGGTGGGAGGGCAGCTACGGCCTCGACCAGTGCCTCGACCTGGTCGAGGAGGCCCTGCGCGCGCCACTGCCCGAGGTCCCGGCGATGGACGGTCCAGCGCTCGACCTGCCGACGGCGGACGGCACGGGCGACCGGTCCGTCGACACGGGCGACTGGGCACTCGGCACCGGCATCGCCCTCGCCGCCATCGCGACGATGCCGCCGCGGGGACACCACGCGCACGCGACCGTCGAGGCCACGGTCGACGGGCGCTACCGCATCGGCGTCGGCACGGCGGAGTTCGGGAACGGCACGACGACCGTGCACACCCAGCTCGTCGCGACCGCGCTGGGGACGACTCCGGACCGGGTCGACGTGCACCAGTCCGACACCGACGCCGCGCAGTACGACACCGGGGCGTTCGGGTCCGCCGGGGTGGTCGTCGCGGGCAAGGCGCTGTTCGCCGCCGCCGAGGACCTCCGCGAGCAGATGACGGCGCGTGCGCTCACGATCGTGGCGCACCGCACGCCCCGGAGCGCCGTCGGCCCGCTCGGCCCCGCGGTCGAGGTCCTGCCGGACGGTGTCCGCGTCGGGGACGAGGTCGTCGGGCACGCCGAACTGCTCGCCGGGGGACCCCTCGTCGCACACGGCAGCCACGACGGCACGCCGCGATCGCTCGCGTTCACGGTGCACGGTGCCCGTGTCGCGGTGCACCGACCGACCGGCGAGGTCCGGGTGCTCCACAGCGTGCAGGCCGTCGACGCCGGCACCGTGCTCAACCCGGAGCAGCTGCGCGGACAGGTCGAGGGCGGCGCCGCACAGGCGATCGGTTCGACGCTGTACGAGGAGGTCGTGCTCGACGACACCGGCCGCGTGACCACCGACGCGTTCCGGTCGTACCGGGTGCCGAAGATCTCGGACGTGCCCCGCACCGAGGTCCGCTTCGCCGTCACCCACGACCCCCTCGGACCACTCGGGGCGAAGTCGATGAGCGAGGCGCCGTACAACCCCGTCGCCCCGGCCGTCGCGAACGCCGTGCGGGACGCGATCGGCGTCCGCCCGTACCGGCTGCCGATGACCCGGGACCGCGTCTGGGCGCTGCTGCAGGACGCGGCGGCCGACGACACCGACGCCGGAGGTGCGTGATGTTCGAACTGGCACCGCGCCTCCTGGCCGTCCTCGACACGGGCGCAACGGTCGTCGTGGCGACGGCCGTGTCGATGACGGGCAGTGCACCGAGCGGCGTCGGGACCTCGATGGCGGTGCTGCCCGGCGGACAGGTGGTCGGCACGATCTCGGGCGGATGCGTCGAGGGGTCGCTGTTCCTCACCGCCGAGCAGGTGCTCGAGACCGGCGGACCGGTGCTCGAGCGGTTCGGCTTCGACGACGACCCGGACGATCCCGACGCCGTGTGGGCACCGGCACTCCGGTGCGGTGGCCGCGTCGAGGTCCTCGTCCACCGGGTGACCGCGGAGGACCACCTGCTCGTGGGTGCCCTCCGCGACGCCGCCGCCGGCCTGCCGACGACGCTCGCCCTCTCGCTCGAGCCGGGGACACTCGGTGCCGTCGTCACCGCTCCGGACGGGTGCCGCGACCGGGTCTTCGTCGAGCGCAGCGACCACCGCCCGCGCTGCGTGGTCGTCGGTGCCGTCGAGACCGCGGTCGCGGTGACGAACGCCGCCGCGGTGCTCGGCTACGCGGTGACCGTGGTCGACCCGCGCCCGGTGTTCCTGACCGACGAGCGGTTCCCGGCCGCGGACGAGCGGATCGTGGGGTGGCCGACGCGCGTGCTCGAGGGGGTGCACGTGGACGGGACGACGGCCGTCGTGGTGCTCTCGCACGACGATCGGTTCGACGCCGCGGTCATCGACCAGGCCCTCCGCCGTGGGGCCGGGTACGTCGGCGCGATGGGCTCCCGGGCCACCCACGAACGGCGACTCGCGGAACTGCACGCGCTCGGGACGCCGGACCTCGACCGGCTCCGGTCCCCGATCGGTCTCGACATCGGCGCGCGGACCCCGGCCGAGACGGCGCTGTCGATCATGGCCGAGGTCGTCGCCGTCCGGACGGGCTCCTCGGGTGGGGCGCTGACCGGCGGCTCCGGCCCGATCCACCGCGTCCCCGTCCGGGTATCCTGACGCTCGGTGCGCGTCGAACCAGGTTCCCGACATCGAACCAGGTCTCACGCCTGGTTCGGTGTCGGATCCGTGGTTCGACTCAGCCCGGACGCTCGGTCGGCGCCCGCGCGGCACCGCGAGGCCGGCGAGTGAGCACGCTCAGACGGCGGCGGGCGTCCGGGCGAGCCGCTCGGCCAGCCGGGCGGCGATCTCACGCTCGTCGCCGGTGACGAGCCGGGAGTCCCGGACCACCACGCGCCCGCCGACCACCACGTGCCGCGGCCGTCGACCGGGCGACGCCCAGAGGAGCCCCGCGACCGGGTCCGCGACGCCGGCATCAGCCACGCCCGAGACGTCCCACACGCACAGGTCGCCCGCGGTGCCCGCGCCGAGGTGCCCGAGCTGCGGCCGGCCGAGACCCGCGGCCGACCCCTCCGTCATCATCCCGAGCACCTGGCGGGCGGGCAGCTGTGGCCCCACGAGCGCGGACACCTGCATCGCCAACCGCCCGTCCGCGAGCAGGTGCCCGGCGTCGTTGCTGCCCCCGCCGCTCGTGCCCAGGCCGACCGGGATCCCGGCCGCCGCGAGCCTGGCGACCGGGGCGATCCCCCACCCCATCGGCACGTCGCAGCCCGGGGCGTGCGTCGCCGTCACCCCGGCGGTCGCGAGCCGTGCGATCTCGTCGTCGGTCACGTCGCAGAGGTGGGCGATCGTGACGTCCGGTGCGAGCCACCCCCACTCCTCGAGCAGGTCGAGGGGCCGTCGGCCGTACCGCTCGAGCGCGATCGCCGTGTCGACCTGCTCGTTCGCCTGGGTGCGACGACGGAGACCGTGCCGCGCTGCGACCTCGCCGAGCGCCCGGAACGTGGCCTCGCCGTCGGAGTGCACCCCGGCCGGCCCCACGGCGAGCTGGAGTCCGCCGTCCGGGTCGACCCCGCCCACGGCCCGCTCGTGCAGCAGCCCGGTCGCGATCGCCTCCGCCGAGTCCGCGGCACGCTCCGGCTCGTCCCGCGCCGACCCGCGCACGAAGACCAGCCGTCCGCCGAGCCCCCGGACGGCGTCGACGGTCGCTGCGGCGAGCGCCACCGTGTCGTCGGTGGCCGCGTCCGCGGGCCAGTTCAGGTGGTGGTCGCCAACGGTCGTGACGCCGGACAGGAGGCCCTCCGCAGCTCCGGCAGCCGCCGCCAGTCCGTACAACTCGGGGTCGTGCCCGGCCCGGCCGTACGCCGCGGCCATCGTCGGCAGCCACTCGGCCATGGGGACGCCGCGGGTGCCGGGGAGGGTGCGGAAGGCGGTCTGCAGCAGGTGGTGGTGCGCGTTGACGAGGCCGGGCGTGACGACGCAGCCGGACGCGTCGAGCGTCGTGGCGAGGTCGCTGCCGTCGTCGAGGACGACGTCGCCCTCCCGTTCGGTGCGGGGGTCGACGAGGACACGGCGGGCACCGGTGACGGTCAGCATGCGAGGGATTCTGGCAGCCGCCTGTTTCCGGCCCGTGTCACCGCCGTGACGCGTTCCGATCGCGATCCGATCGCGTTCCGGCGGAGCCGCGAGCATCGTCCGGGAAACCCGGCGGTGACACCCGCGAAACACGGGCACCCTAGGTTCGCCCCATGACGCAGACCCTGATCCGCGCCGGCTGGGTGCTCACCGCCGCACCGGACGACTCCGCCACGCCCGCAGCGATCCGCGACGGCGCCGTGCTGCTCGACGGGGACCGCATCGCCGCCGTCGGCACCTTCGCCGAGCTGTCCGCCGCACACCCGGACGCACCGGTCCGCGGGGGCGCGTACGACATCGTGACGCCGGGCTTCGTGAACACGCACGGACACTTCAGCGAGGGGCTCATCACGGGCATCGGCTCGCAGTACACGCTGTGGGAGTGGCTGACGGCGCTGATCGGTCGCGTCAACCCGGTGATGACCCGCGAGAAGGCGTACGCCGGCACGGTGCTGCAGGGGATCCAACTGCTCCGGAGCGGCGTGACGACCGCGAACGACATGTTCTGCGCGGACCCGATGCCCGACGAGCCGGCCACGCCCGGTGTCGTGCAGGCCCTCGAGGACCTGGGCCTGCGCGGCGTCGTGTCGTTCGGCTCCGGCGACGTCGACCGCGACTTCGGCGCGACGCCGATCCTCGAGGAGTTCGAGGCGCTGCGCGAGGCCGCCGACGCCAGCCGCTACAGCACGTTCCGGGTCGGCGTCTCGTCGATCGGGCGGTACACCGACGACACCTGGCAGGAGCACGTCGACTACGCGGTCGCGGGCGGCCACGGAGTGCACGTGCACTTCCACGAGGTGCGCGAGGAGGTCACGGCCGCCCGGCAGCGCACCGGCCGCACGGCGATCGGCCACGCCGAGGCGACGGGCATGTTCCAGGTCCCGGTGATCGCCGCGCACAGCGTCTGGGTCGACCGCGAGGACCGCGAGCGCTACGCCACGAACGGCGTCGGCGTCGCCCACAACCCTGTCGCGAACGGCATCCTGGCCAGCGGCATCGCCCCGGTCGCCGAACTGCGGGCACTCGGCGTCCCAGTCGGCATCGGGGTCGACGGCCCTGCGTCGAACGACTCGCAGGACTTCCTGCAGGCGATGAAGACCGCGGCCCTGCTCGCCCGTGTCCGCGACCTGCAGGCCACCGCGATGAGCGCCCGGGAGGCGTTCGAGATGGGCACGATCGGCGGCGCCCGAGCCCTGCGCATGGAGGGCGAGATCGGCTCGCTCGAGCCCGGCAAGCGCGCTGACCTGGTCGCGTTCGACGGCGACTCCCCCACGCTCGCGAACGTGCACGACCCCTACCAGGCTGTCGTCTTCGTGGCCGGCAGCCGTGAGGTCCGCGACGTCTGGGTCGACGGCGAGCTGAGCGTCGCCGACGGCGACGTCACGAAGGTGGACGTCCGCGAGGCGGTGGACCGAGCACGACCGTTGGCCCGACAGCTGGTCGCCGAGGCGGGCCTGGAGCGCCTGTCGGCGCTCACCGGGGGCGCGCTCGACGACACCGAACGTCCGTAGCGGCGGACGCGATCCGGGCCGGGGACGCGCCGGACGGGAGGCGGTGCGCACGTCGTGTGCACCGCCTCCCGTCCGTCACCCCTCCGCTCGACGGCCCGTCACAGTTCCAGGACCAGGCGCGGGCAGCCGCGCCGGGCGCGCGACACGCAGACCATCATCGTGCGGTCGTCGGCCTGCTCCTCGGGACTGAGCACGGTGTCCCGGTGCTCCACCGCGCCCTCGAGGACGGGGGTCTCGCAGGTGCCGCACGTGCCCTCACGGCACGAGGACAGGACGAAGGCGCCAGCCTCCTCCGCGACCTCGAGCAGCGTGCGGTCGGCCGGTACCGTGACGGTCACGCCGGTGACGGCGAGCTCGACCTCGAAGGGTTCCCCCGGGGCGTCCACGTCGGCGGCCGGCTCGAACCGTTCGACGCGCACGCTGCCCGCGGGCCAGTGCGCGGCGGCCGACTCGACGGCGTCCATGAGCCCGCGCGGGCCGCAGCAGTACACGACGGCGTCCCGCGGCTCGGCGAGGAGTCCGATCACGTTCAGCCGCGGGTGCTCGTCCGCCGCGGCGACGACGACCCGGTCGGGATGCGCCGCCACGAGCTCGTCGACGAAGGCCATGCGGCTCCGGCTGCGACCGGCGTAGTGGAGTTCCCAGGGCGTGCCGGCGCGTTCCGCGGCGTCGATCATCGCCACGAGGGGCGTGATCCCGATGCCACCGGCGACGAACACCGCGGGCCGCGTCGGGTCGAAGCCGAAGTGGTTCCGCGGTCCGGCGACCACGACCTCGGCGCCGACCGCGAGCCCCTCGTGCACGGCGCGTGATCCTCCGCGGCCGTCCGGCTCCCGCAGCACCGCGATGCGCCAGTGCCCTTCGAGCGTGGTCGTGACGAGCGAGTACTGCCGCTCGGTGCCCGGCGCGACCTCGAGGTCGACGTGCGCCCCGGGCTCCCAGTCGGGCAGCGGCTCGCCGTCGACCGGTGCGAGGTCGAGCGCGACGACGTCGGTCGCGACCTGACGGCGAGCGGCGACCCGCAGGCGGCGACGCTCCGGTGCGGCGGTCACGCGACGTCTCCGCTCGGGACCGCTCCGGCGCTCGCGACCACGCCGGCACGCGGCGTCTCCTTGACCACGATCATGTGGAACCGGCTGCCGTCCGCGCTGCACCAGCGGTGCCCGGTGCCGCCGCGGTAGTAGGCGGAGTCCCCCGGTCCGAGGCGCAGGGGCGCCTGCCCGCGGAGGTCGAGCAGGACGTCGCCGGCGAGCACGGTGAGGAACTCGTCCTCGCGGTGCTCGAAGTACTCGCCGAGGTCCGTGTTCTCCCCGGTCCACTCGAGCGGCTCGAAGGCGTGCGGGCCGGCGTGCACGAGGAGCCGCGCCTCGCCGCTGGAGAACGGGCCGCGCGCACCCTCGCCCGCGCGGATCACCTCGGGGCCCCGGTCGTCCCGGTCCGACCGTTCCGGGGCGCCGGCGGCGAGCAGTTCGACCTGCGTGGTGCCCAGCGCCGCGGCGATCTTCTCGAGGGAGACCATGCTCGCGCGGGAGTGCCCGCGTTCGACCTGGCTGAGGAACGGGTGCGACAGCCCGGTCAGCTCGGCGACCTGCACGAGGGTCAGGCGTGCGGCGCGTCTGCGGGCGCGGATGTGCTCCCCGATCCGCTGGGTCTGGTCGTCGACGACGCGGTCGGTCTCGGTGGTGGTGCCGGTGCTCACGCGCACTCCTCTCGGCCTGGTGGTGGCGCTCCGACGCCCTCGCGCGGACGGCTGACGACCCGCCCGCCGGAACCGTCGTTCCGGGTTCCCGGTCGGACCGGGACGGGTGTCACACACGGCAACCGCCTCGAAACGAGAGGGAAACACTGCCGCCCTAGCATCGGAGATGTTGATGCGATCAACATTCTCACACACGATCAGGAGGCCCCGCATGGACGCCACAGCACCCCGTCAGGTCGGGCTCCTGCGCTCCGCGCTGCTGCCGGACGGACGCCTGGTCGACGTCGCGATCGACGGTGACACCGTGTCGGCCGTCGCTCCCGCCGGCACCCTCACCGCACCCGCCGACGCGGTGCTCGACCTCGACGGACGTCTGCTGCTCACCGCACCGGCCGAACCGCACGCGCACCTCGACAAGGCCCTGAGCGCCGACGCCATCCGCCCGCCGCTCGGCGACCTCGGCGCCGCGATCGCCTCGTGGTCCGCGCACGCCACCACGATGACCGTCGAGGACGTCGCCGACCGAGCACGGACCGCCGCGCTGGCCCTGCTCGCGGCCGGCACCACCGCTGTCCGCACCCACGTGGACGTCCTGAGCGGCCGCCGCACCGCGGACGACGCGCCCGCCTCGGTCGAGTCGGCCACCCGCGGCGCCCGGGCCCTCGTGCAGGTCCGTGACGAGCTCGCCGGCCTCATGGACATCGAGCTCGTCGCCCTCGCCGGGCCGCTCGCGCCCGACCACCACGTCGAGGCCGTCCTCGACTGCGGCGTCGACCTGGTCGGTGGTGCCCCGCACCTCGCCGAGGACCCGCTCGCCGACGTCGACCGACTGCTCGCGATCGCCGAGCGCCGCGGGGTCGGGGTCGACCTGCACACCGACGAGAGCCTGGACGGGCCGGTCACCCTCGACCACTACGCCCGCGCCGTCACGCGGCTGTCGCGCGACGAGCGCACGGGCCGGCAGTACTCCGCCGGGCACTGCGTCCGGCTCGGCACGCTCGTCCAGGAGCGCCTGGCCGAGGTCGTCGCCGACGTCGCCGCAGCGGACCTCGGCATCATCACCCTGCCGATCACCAACCTGTACCTGCAGGGGTGGCAGCACCCGGTGTCGACGCCGCGTGGGCTCACCGCGATCCGGGCGCTCACCGAGGCCGGCGTGCGGGTCGCCGCGGGCGCGGACAACGTCCGCGACCCGTTCAACCCGGTCGGGCGGAGCGACGCCCTCGAGACGGCGAGCCTGCTCGTGTCGGCCGGGCACGTCACGCCGGACCAGGCGTACGCGATGGTGAGCGACACCGCCCGGAGCGTGATGGGCCTCCCGGCCGCAGGTCCCGCCCCCGGACGGCGGGCCGACCTGCTCGCCATCGCCGCGACGAGCGTCACCGACGCGGTGGCCAACGCGCCCGCCGACCGCATCGTCCTGTCCCGCGGGCGGCTCGTCGCCCGCACCGAGGTCCGCACGACGGTCGCTGCACCGGCGTCCGCCCGTGCCGCGGCCCCCCTCCCCGCCTGACCCCTCGACCCCCACCACCACGAACCCGTGAACCGAGAACCCGAGGTGCCCGTGACCACCACCGCTCCGCCACCCGTCACCACGACGGACACGCTGCTCGACTTCCGGAACGTCGAGATGACCTTCCCGAACGGCACCGTCGCCCTGCAGGGCGTCGACCTCACCGTCGACCGGGGGCAGTTCGTCTCCGTCGTCGGCCCCTCCGGCTGCGGCAAGTCGACCCTGCTCCGCATCGCCTCCGGCCTCGAGTCGGCGTCCGACGGGACCGCCGACGTCGCCGCCGACCGGATCGGGTACGTGTTCCAGGACGCGACCCTGCTGCCGTGGCGCACCGTGCAGGGCAACGTCGAGCTGCTCGCCGAGCTCGGGCACGTGTCGAAGGCCGAACGGGCCGCCAAGGCCGCGCGGGCGATCGACCTGGTCGGGCTGAACGGCTTCGAGACGAACCTGCCGAAGCAGCTGTCCGGCGGCATGCGGATGCGCGTCTCGCTCGCCCGGTCGCTGACGCTCGACCCCGAGCTGTTCCTGTTCGACGAGCCGTTCGGTGCCCTCGACGAGATCACCCGCGAGCGCCTGAACGACGAGCTCCTGCGGCTCTTCGTCGAGCAGCAGTTCGCCGGGCTGTTCATCACCCACTCGGTGTCCGAGGCCGTGTACCTGTCCACCGAGGTCGTCGTCATGTCCGGACGCCCGGGCAGCATCGTCGGCCGGTTCGACGTGCCGTTCCCGATGCCCCGCGACCCCGACATCCGCTTCACCCCCGAGTTCGCCGAGCTGGTCGGCGAGGTCTCGCACGCGCTCCGGGAAGGACACCGCTGATGGTCACCCTGCAGGAGGTCGCCGAGACCCGCGCCGTCCGAGCGGCCGCACGCCGCACCGCCCCGCGCTCCCGCCGGAGCGTGTCCTGGTGGCAGCCGGTCGTCGTCCTCGCCGTGCTCGTCGGCGTCTGGTACGCCGCTGCCGCGTACTACGACCACGTCCGCGGCCTCGCGTTCCTGGTGCCGTACCCGCACCTCGTGGCGGAGGCGATCGTCGCCCCGACGATGCCCGACGGGTCGCCCTCGACCTTCGGCAGCGACCTCTGGTCCGCGCTCGGTCGCACCACGGTGGTGTCCCTCGTCGGCCTCGGCTTCGCGATCGTGATCGGCGTCGTCTGGGCGATGGCGATGGCGCAGGCGAAGTGGCTCGAGCGCTCGCTCTACCCGTACGCAGTCGTGCTGCAGTGCGTGCCGATCCTCGCGCTCGTGCCGCTCATCGGTGCCCTCTTCGGCTACGAGTTCGCCAGCCGGGTCATCGTCACGGTGATGATCGCCCTGTTCCCGATGGTGTCGAACACCCTGTTCGGGCTGCAGTCCGCCGACCGTGGGCAGCGTGAGCTCTTCCGGCTGCAGCGGGCGAGCCGGTTCGCCCAGCTGGTGAAGCTGCAGTTCCCCGCCGCGCTGCCGTCGATCTTCGTCGGCCTGCGGACCTCGGCCGGCCTGAGCGTCATCGGCGCGATCGTCGGCGACCAGTTCTTCCAGCGCGGCAACCCCGGGCTCGGCGTCCTCATCCAGGTGACCGCCTCGCGGCTGATGGGACCGGAGCTCTACGCGACGATCATCATCGCCTCGCTGTACGGCGTCGCCGTCTTCCTCGTGTTCGGACTGATCGGCCGTCTGGCCGTCGGTCGCTGGCACGACTTCAGCTGACCCGCGTCGCGGCGGCCTCCCCCCGGTGCACCGCGGCGCGGGTCTCCCCCGCCTTCCCCTTCCTCCCGTCCCCTCACCCGACCCACAGCACCACGAGACCCGCACCACGAACGGAGCCTCCATGCGCACCACCACCCGACTCGGCGTCGCCACCGCAGCCCTCGCGGCGACCGCCCTCGCCCTGACCGGATGCGCCGCCGGTTCGTCCGCCGGCA
The DNA here is from genome assembly GCF_030362975.1 of Curtobacterium subtropicum. NCBI lineage: Bacteria > Bacillati > Actinomycetota > Actinomycetes > Micrococcales > Microbacteriaceae > Curtobacterium > Curtobacterium subtropicum. Next base: position 336,088 of record NZ_JAUCMM010000002.1, on the reverse strand, counting down.
CCACGGCGTCGACCGCCAGCGCGAAGGCCGCGACCGGCCCCGCGATCGACCTGTCCGACGTCTGCCCGGCGACGATCGTCGTCCAGACCGACTGGAACCCCGAGGGCGAGCACGGCCACCTGTACGAGATGCTCGGCCCGAACCCGTCGATCGACGCGTCGAGCAAGACCGTCACCGGCGACCTGTACGCCAACGGCAAGTCGACCGGCGTGAAGCTCGAGATCCGCGCCGGCGGCCCCGCGATCGGCTACACGAAGGTCGCGTCGCAGATGTACCAGGACAAGGACATCACCCTCGGCTACATGTCCACCGACGAGCAGGTGCAGTTCTCCGGCAACCTGCCCACCACCGCGGTCTTCGCCGAGAACGACTCGTCCCCGATGTCGATCATGTGGGACCCGAAGACCTACCCCGACGTGGACTCCATCGAGGACCTCGGCAAGGAGCTCGAGAAGAACGGCGGCGTCGTCCGCTACTTCAACGGTGCCGCGTACATGACGTACCTCGAGCAGTCCGGCATCCTGCCGAAGCAGGTCCTCGACGGCAGCTACGACGGCACCCCGTCGAAGTTCGTCTCCGCCGGCGGCAAGGACGCTCAGCAGGGCTTCGCCACCGCCGAGCCGTACATCTACCAGAACCAGGTCGCCGCCTGGGGCAAGAAGGTCGCCTACAAGCCGGTCTCGAGCACCGGGTGGAACCCCTACCCCGAGGCCATGTCCGTCCGCACCGGCGACCTGTCGAAGCTCGAGCCGTGCCTGAAGAAGCTCGTGCCCGTCATGCAGCAGGCCGACGTCGACTACCTCAAGGCCCCCGAGGCGACCAACGACCTCATCACCCAGCTCGTGCAGCAGTACAACAACGGCTGGACCTACGACTCGAAGGTCGGCGCGTTCGCGGCGTCGCAGCTGGTGAAGCTCGGCATGGCGAAGGACACCGACGGCTACATCGGCTCGATGGACGAGCAGCGCATGCAGGACTTCATCGAGAAGGCCACCCCGGTCTTCGCCGGCACCGGTGACGTGAAGAGCGACCTGAAGCCGTCCGACCTGTACACGAACGAGTTCCTCGACAAGTCCATCGGTCTGGGCAACTGACACCGGCCGAGCCGACCACATCCGGACGGGAGGCACGGCACACGTCGTGTGTCGTGCCTCCCGTCCGACGTCTCCCGCACCACCCACCCCACAGGAGTGAGCATGACCACCGTCACCCCCGCCTCCCCCACCGTCCCGGCCGAGGCGCTCGCGGCGCTCCGCGCCGAGCTCGTCGACCTGCTCGGTGAACGCGGCGTCAGCGCCGACGAGCGCACCCGCGCCCGCGCCTCCGTCGACGAGGCGACCATGAGCCCGATCCTCAGCGAACAGCTGCCGCTGGGCCTCGCCGACCTCGTCGCCTACCCGGCGTCCGCCGAGCACGTCGCCGCGACGCTCGCCGCGGCGGTCCGGCACGGCGTCCCGGTCACCACGCGCGGCAAGGGCACCGGCAACTACGGCCAGGGCATCCCGCTGCACGGCGGGCTCGTGCTCGACACGTCGCGGGCGCGCGCCGTCGTCGAGGTCGGCGACGGCTGGATCACCGCCGAGGCCGGCGCCTCGATGGTGGCCCTCGAGCAGGCCGCGGCCGCAGCGGGGCAGCAGCTCTGGATGTACCCGTCGACGGCGCAGTCCACCATCGGCGGGTTCCTGTCCGGCGGGTCCGGCGGCACCGGCTCGATCGCCCACGGGTCGAACTGGCAGGGGTTCGTCACCGCGCTCGACGTCGCACTGCCCGGCTCGGACGAGCTGCTGCACGTCGAGGGTGACGAGGCACAGCCGTTCGTGCACACCTACGGCACCGCCGGCGTCATCGCCCGGGCGACCGTCCGGCTCGAGCCGCTGCAGGAGTGGCGTGCGGTGTACGCGTCGTTCCCGACCTTCGAGGACGCCCTCGTCGCCGTCCGCACCCTGCGCGGACTCGACCCCGTGCCGCGACTCGTCAGCGCCGACCGGGCCGAGGTCGCCGCGACCCTGCCGTCGGACACGGCGATCCCGGACGACCGTGCGAGCCTGCGCGCGATCATCGACGACGTCGTGCTCGACGAGGCCCGCGCCCTGATCGAGCAGGCCGGCGGCACCGTGACCGACGTCCGCGAGGGCCTGCAGCAGACCACCAGGGTGTCGATGCTGTCCTACAACCACCCGATCTGGTGGCTGAAGCGGAACACCCCGGACACCGAGTACTTCCACGTCGAGGTCGGCGGCGAGGCGCTCATCGACCGGATCGCCGAGGTCGAGGCGGTCTACCCGGGCGGGATGCTGCACATCGAGGCGGCGCACGTCGGCCCGATCGGCATGCTCACCGCGCCCTACACCGGGGCCGAGGACGTCTACGCCGGCTACCCGGTGCTCCGTGAGCTGGGCGTCCGGGTGCACAGCCCGCACCAGTACTACGTCGACCACGGCGTCGAGGAGCTCGTCGCCCTGAAGCGGCGCACCGACCCCGAGGGGCTGCTCAACCCAGGGCACGTCATCGACCCATCGCTCGTCGTCAGCGGCGGTTCGACCGCCTCGGCGCAGCCCGTCGTGCCGGGGTTCGGCAAGTGAGCGGCGTGGCGCGGCCCGGTGCGGCTGTCCGCTCGCGTCTGCTCGCCGAGCTGTCGGGTCCGGCGGTCGCCGCCGGGATCGGTCCCGACTCGATCGTCGTGCAGCCGACCGGTGCCGTCGAGCACCACGGTCCGCACCTGCCGCTCGTCACCGACTTCCTGCTCGCCGACCACATCGGCGGCGCGGCCGTCGAGCGAGCCGCCGCCGAGGGCCTCGACGTCTGGCAGCTGCCGACGCTGGCGTTCACGAAGTCGGACGAGCACAGCTGGGCACCGGGGACCGTGTGGCTCGACGAGTCGACGATGTTCGACACCGCGGTGCAGGTCGGCCGGGCCGTCGCGCTGATGGGTGCCGGGTCGCTCGTCTTCGCGAACGGGCACGGCGGGAACGTCGCCCTGCTGCAGGTCGCGCTGCGGGAGATCCGGAAGCGGTACGGCCTGAAGACGTTCCTGATGCCGACGCTCGCGCGGATGCCCGGCCCGTCCGGCGAGGACGCGGACGAGCGCGGGCTCGGGATCCACGGCGGAGCGGCGGAGACGTCGATGATCCTGCACCTGCGGCCCGACCTGGTGGACATGTCGCTCGCGGAGCGGTGGGTGCCGGACCACCTGGCGGAGTTCTCGCGGATCGCGTTCAACGGTGGCCCGGTGTCCTTCGGGTGGTTGTCGAACGACTTCGGGACGCCCGGGGTCGTCGGGGACGCGAGTCGGGCGACCGCGGCGTACGGGCAGGCGCTCTGGGACCTGTCGCTCGACGAGGCCGTGGCGTCACTGCACGAGATCGCTCGGTTCGACCCGGCGGTCGCGAAGCCTGCGATCGGCGCCGGCGCCGGCGCGGGTGCTGCCGGCGCCGGTGCTGCTGGTGCCGATGCCGGTGCCGGTGCCGGTGCCGGTGCCAGCGGCGCTGGTCCGCTCGCGGCGGACGTGGTGGCGGTGCCGTGACCGTCCTGCCGGGGCAGGCGGCCGCGCAGGACGACGCTGCCGCCGCCCCGGCCGACCCGCTCGTGCTGGCGGCGTCGTGGCTGCCGTCGGCCGAGGACGGCCCCGGCCCGACGATGACCCTGTCCACGCTCGGCCTCGACGGCTACCCCTCAGCCCGGACCGTGCTGCTGTCGCGCTTCGACGGGGAGCGCCTGCACTTCCACACCGACAGCCGGAGCCGGAAGGCCGCCGAGCTCGCCGCACTCCCCCGCGCCGCCGTCACCCTCGTCTGGCCCGAGGCCGCACGGCAGCTCGTGGTCGTCGGGGACGTTGCACCCGTGACCGACGCCGAGGCCCGCGCCGCGTACGCCGCCAGGACCCGGTACCTGCAGGTGCTGGCGTGGGTGAACGACCACGAGGCCGCGGCCGACACCGCCGCACGACGGCGGGAGCTCTGGGCGGCGTTCGAGCACGAGCGGCCCGACACCGACCTGGAACCGCCGTCGACGTGGGCCGGGTTCGCGCTCACGCCGGTGCGGATGCTGTTCTGGCGGGGCGCGACTGATGCCGCGAGCAACCGGCTCGCCTACGAGCGCCAGGCCGACGGCTCGTGGTCGCAGGAGTCCTGGCCCGGCTGACGCGGTAAGGCTCAGTCCTGTCGACCTCGCCAGACGAGTGCGCCAGCGTCGTACTGGTGCTTGACCGTCGACCAACAGGCCCGGACACCGGCAAGTCGATCGGCAGAGATGCCCCTGCCGTAGCGCACCTTCACGCTCGCATCGTGCAGCACGAGGTACTCGGCGTAGATCGGATGGTAGAGCGTCCGGACGAGGTCGTTGACCCCGACGTCGCGCCTTCCGCCGACGATGCGACCTTCGTGCCGGCTGGTCTCGCGGTGCTGCACGGAGATGCGCGGATCGACCTTCGGGAGATCGACCAGCGAGTCGAAGAGCGGATCGACCAGGATCGCCGCCCGCACGCGGTGGTACGCGGCGTAGAAGTACGCAACCGCTGCCCACTCCTCGCCCCGCTCGTCGAGCAGCTGGGCAGCAGCGTCGTGACATGCGGCACGAGAAAGGCAGTCCGTCGGAGCCGTCAAGTTCTGTGTCTGCGGCACGTCAGACCATCGCGTAGCTCGGCCGGGACGTCACAGGTGCGGTTCGGATCGTGTCGACATCGACGAAGCGGAGGCGGAGGACCGCATCCTGGAGGAACAGCGCTTCGAGCTGCGCGAACGCGTTGGCAACGTCCAGCATCGCCCCCGTCGTCTCGTGGACCAGCGCCGCGCTCACCGTCGCGGTCAGGTCGGCAGCGTCGAGTGTCACGGACAGCGCGCTGAGTCGGTCGCGCCCGAATGATGCGACCGCGTGTTCCCCGATGGACTGCGCGAGTGCTCGAAGCTCAATTTCGCTCGTCATGGCGGCGACGGTAGCAGTGCGGATGGCCGGACCTCACGTATTCCACATACCTGTCGGTGCTGCAGGCGAGGATCGGGTCGGACGGGCGGTCGAGGTCACGACCGGCCGCGCGAGCGCAGCGTGACCTCCTGGATCGTCGCTGTCACCGTCGACGGGTCATCGGCCGAGGTCTGCGCCGAGCACGACCACGCGACCGGCTCCGTCACCGTCCCACGCTCCTCGCGCTGCACGGATGACTCGCCCGTGACGGAGGCCGATGCCGTCCCGCTCTGTCCGGCCGGACCCTGCTCGACGCCCGTCGAACGGGTGTCGACGACCTTCCACGGGGTCATCCCGTACTCGTCCCGCCACCACGCGACGATCGCCGGCCCGACCTTCGTCTCGCAGGCCGCCCGCGCGACGCCGTCGAACGCGGTCTGCTGCCGCGTGCACCCGGTGAGCGCGACGAGCACCACCACGACGACCGTGGCCGCGACGGTGCGGCTCCTCATGCCCTTCATGGTGCCGAACGCCGCGCGGCGGGTACAGCGCGGCGACGACGGAGTGCGCATCGCGGCCTGCGGTCGCCGGCATCGAACCACGTTCCCGACATCGAACCAGTGCGCGCGCCTGGTTCGACGTCGGAACCGTGGTTCGACCCTGCACTCGGAGCGGCCGCGCAACGCCCGCCGACGACCCGCGCCCGGCGCTACGCCCCGCCGAGCGCCCGCGTCGCCAGGTGCAGCGCGAGCCGGGTCTCCGGGTCGCCGAGGTCCACCCCGAGCAGCCGCTGCACCCGGTCGATCCGGTCCGCCACGGTGTTCCGGTGCACCCCGAGCACCGCGGCCGTCTCCGCCACCGAGGACTCCGCGTCGAGGAACGCCGCCAGGGTCGAGCGGAGCGCCCCGCCCCCGCGCTCCAGCGGCGCGAGGAGCTGCTCGGCCGCGGGCAGGAACGTGTCCGTCTGCGTCCACGCGAGCAGCAGCTGCGCGAGCCCGAGCCGGTCGACGTGCACGAAGAAGCCCGACTCCGGACGCGCGGCAGCCAGGCGGACGGCGTCACCCGCCTCGCCGAGCGTCCGCACGAGTCCCGCCGGACCGGCGTGCACGCTGCCGACACCGGCGTTCGTGTCGACCGCGGAGCGCAGGGCGTTCTGCGCCGCACGGACCGAGGCGGCGAGCGCGGCGACCGCGGCACGGTCGGGTTCGTCGGGCGTCGAGGACCACACCGCCCACCCGTCGGTCTGCTCCACGACCACGACGTCGAGACCGTGCCCACCGAAGGCCGTCTCGACCTCGCCCCGGAGCGCCACCGCGTCGACCGGTCCACGTGCGACGAGCCGGACGCCGACGTGCCAGGCGTCGAGCTCCCACCCGGCGGCGATGGTCCGCTGCACCAGTGGCGGCGCGGGCGCTCCGTCGGCGGCGCGGAGGTCGTCGAGCATCGCCATCCGGTAGCGGGCGTCGCGCTCGTCGTCGAGCCGGGTGAGCACGAGCCGGTGGCCGGCCGCCACCGCCGCCACCCGGAGCGCGGTCGCCAGCACCGCCCGTTCGGCGCGCAGCGGCGTCGTGGTCCCGACCGCGAGCCACGCCCGCGGTCCGATGCCGGTCGGGACGGGCACGGCCACGACGGTCTCGCGGTCGTCGGTCGCCCAGACCGGTTCGCTCGTCCCCACCGTGCGGGCGAGCAGTGCGGCGGTCGCCGGTGCGACGCCCGCCCCGCGCAGGGGGCGCCCCGACGCGTCGAGGAACCGGATCGCGTGGCCGAGCTCACGCTCGAGCCGAACGAACAGCTCGTCCAGGGCGGGCCCGGCGTCGAGCCCGATGCCCGCCGCGACCACGGCGGCTCGGGCAGCCGGCGCGTCGCCCGACCCGATGAGCTCGTGCACCCGGACGGAGGCCGCCCACGGATCCGGCGTGACGACCACCGCCACGCCGAGTCGCTCGGCGAGGGCGGCGGTGCCGGCTCCCGGCCGCGGCGTGCCGTCGACGGTCCCGACGACGAGCACGGGGACCCCGGCGGTCGCCGCGCGACGGAGCAGCACGTCGAACCGCGCGTCGAACCGTTCGACCGGGGTGAGCAGGACGACCGCTCCGTCCGCCGTCCCGAGCAGCCGACCGACGTGCTCCGGTGGGCCGACGAGTCCGCGCACCGTACCGACCGTGCCCGACGCCGGTCCGACGAGCAGCGCCGTGCCCTCCGGCAGCAGGGGCAGGAACTCGGCGACCGGGATCACGCTGCGACCTCCGGCACGACGTCGGCGTCGATCCCGAACGCCCGCGGCGAGACGCGCGCCGTCCGGTCCGGCGTCGCCCACCACCACGGCGCACCGGGCAGCACGAGCACGGCGAGCTCGTCCCCGACGCGTGCGCGCTCGGTGGCGACGGGACGCAGGGAGCGCGCGTCGACGACGACGATGCAGCTCGGCGTGCTCGCGACCGGCTCGCCGTCCACGAGGCAGTGCACCCACTCGCTGCCCGCCTCGACCCGGACGACGGCTCCGGTCGTCGCGTCGCGGATCGCCATCGATCCGTGGACGAAGGCGACGACGTCACCGCTGCGCTGCACGTCGAGCACGCGGCCGCGGGCGACGACACGCGCGCCCTCGATCCCGCGGACGAGGTCCTCGACCCCGCCCGCGGCAGCGGCGGCGCGACCGGCGCGCAGGGCCCGGTCGACACTCCCCGTGACGCAGCGCCCGGCGAGCACCGTGGCGTCGACCGGGCCGACCGCGAACGCCGCCCACCCGCCGCTGTGCGACACCGCCTCACGCCACACGGTCTCCAGGTCGCGGGCATCGGCCGTGTCGACCACGATGCGCAGGCCGCTCGACGTCACCGCCGCCGCGGTGACCACCGGCAGCGCGTCGACGAACAGGGACAGCTGGTCGATGCGCGGCGTCGCCCGACCGACCAGGTCCGCGTCGACGAGCGGCAGGCCCGCCGCGTGCGCCGTGAGCGCCGCCGCCGGCCCGGTGACGCCACCGATCTGCGCGGCGACGACCGCGTCGGCCCGACGGCCGGTCCAGCGCTCGACGGCGGCGAGCGCGTCGGGCAGCTCACGACCGCTCGGCGTCTTCTCCTCGAGGACCGTGGTCGAGCCGACGAGTCCGACGGCGACCACCGCGCCGAGACCGGCGTCGACCGGGACGACGGGCACCCCGCCGGTCCCGAGCGCGCGCCGGAGCGCGTGCGCCGTGTGGTCCACCTGGCCGCCACCGCCGCACCCCAGGAGCGCGGTGCCGCGTGCGAAGTCGTCGACGTCGTCGGCCTGGAGGCCCGTCACGACCCCGTCACGCTGCTCACCACGGTGCACACCAGCGATCCTCGCGCATCGACACCGCTCAGCGCGCCCCCACCGGGGTGCGCTCGTGCAGCTGCTCGACGGGGACGAACGCGTCGTCCAGGCCGAAGCACGACGGTCCGAAGACCGCGAGGGCCTCGGGGGTGCGCATCAGGTCCGGTGTCGAGACCCCGATCACCCGGACGCGCTGGCCGTAGCGCAGCCGCTCCGTGGTGATCGGTTCGGCGGTCTCCGCGTCGAGGACGCAGATCAGGTCGGGCACGACGGCGACCAGGCGGCCGTCCCGTCGGGCGACGAGGTTCTCGTTCTGGAACGCGATCTCCAGCTCGGAGCCGTCGGCACCCTGCACGACCGCGCGACCCTTCGCGAACCCGTCGACCGTGCGGCGCTCGACGTCGACGACCTTGCCGTCGAACAGCTCGCGCAGGTGCGTGTAGATCGTCTGCCCGAACGCCTCTGCGAGTCCCTCGACGGGGTCGCGGTGCTCCTCGCGTGCCCGGCTGATCGCGCGCCCGACCGACAGCGCCAGGGACAGCGTCCTGGGCACCGCGGTCGCGCGGACCTGGCTACCGGTCATCGCGTACTCGGCGATGTACGCGACACCGCCGAGCCGGATCGTCACGCCGCGGGCGAGCCACTCCATCTGCCGGTTGTCGTGCCCGGTGTCGATGACGACGCCGTGGCCGTTCTCGTCGCTGATCGCGAGCGGGGACCCGGGCACCCCGTACACCGAGAACGTCTCCATCTGCAGCTCGGGGAACGCACGGCCCATCCCGTCCGCGTCGACGACGGGCAGGCCGCCGGTGGCGCCGACGAGCAGCGGGATCATCGAGTTGATGCCGCCGCACTCGATCGGCATCGTCGCCGTTGCGGTCCGGCCGAGGTGTGCCTCGAGCCGCCGGAGGGCGCCGAGCGGCTCCGGACCCGCCGGCAGGCGCTCGAGCACCACGGTCGGGGCGCCCATCTGCGCGGTGGGGATGACGAGGGCGTCGTCGGGCACCTCGGAGGGGTCGAGGACCGTCACCGGGCCGTGCTCCTCGATCGCCGCCTTGACGAGCAGCATCCCGATGAGCGGGTCGCCGCCGCCACCGGTGCCGAGCAGCGCGGCGCCGCGGGCGAGGTCGGGCAGGTCGTCGACGTCGATGGTCCAGCTCATGCGTGTTCTCCCTCGCTGACGGTGCCGTCGTGGCGGACCGCCGGGGTGTCGTAGCCGAAGTAGCGGGGTCCGGCGAGCGCGAGGCCCGCCGGGGTGTGCCAGCGCGGGTCGGCCGGGGCCGTGACGATCCGGACGCGCGCGCCGAACCGCAGCCCCTCGGTGGTGATCGGTTCGCCGGTCTCGGCGTCCAGGGTGACGATCAGGTCGGGGGTGGTGGTGCGGACCGACCCGGCCACCTCGACCAGCAGGTGCTCGTTCTGGAACCGGAGCACGGCCTCCAGGCCGGTGTCGCTACCGGAACCGGCGATGCGGGCGGTCCCGCGGGCGAAGCCGGTGACGGTCCCCCGTTCGACGTCGGCGACCTTGCCCTCGAACACGACGGTGCCGCCGAGCACCGCGGTGACGGCGACCACGGGGTCCTCGTTCGCGGCGCGGGCGTCGACGAGGGCCTCGCCGATCGCGACGCTGAGCGACAGGCTGCCGCGGACGTACGACTGCTTGAGCTCGGAGCCGGACATCGCGTACTGCGCCGTGATCGCGGAGCAGCCCATCTCGACCGTCGCGGTGCGGGCGAGCCGCTCCGCCCACCGGTTGTCGACGGTGGCGAAGACGGCGGTGTTGCCCTTCTCGTCGGCGAGTGCCATCGGGGTCGCACTGATGCCGGACAGCGTCGGCAGGACCATCTGGACCTCGGGGAAGGCGCGGCCCATGCCGTCGCCGTCGACGAGCGGCAGGCCGAGCTCGGCCGCGGCGACGATCGGGCTGGTGGAGTTGACGCCGCCGACCTCGATGCAGGCGACGTGCGTCGGGGTGACGCCCAGGTGGGTCGCCAGGCTGCGGATCGCCTCGGCGAACTGCGCGCCGGACGGCAGCTTCTCCACCATCACGGTCGGGGCGCCGATCATCGCGACGTTGAGCACCACGGCGTCGTCGGGCAGGTCCTCGACCTGCACGACCGGCACCGGGCCGTGCTCGCGGACCGCGGCCTCGGCGAGCAGGCGGCCGATGTACGGGTCGCCGCCGCCGCCCGTGCCGAGGACGGCGGCGCCGCGGGCCAGCGCGGAGCAGTCCGCACCGATCTCGGTGAGCGGACGGACGGTGACCGGACGCGTGTCGGCGACGGGGGCCGTGACCGTCGTCGTCATCGGACCAGCGCCCCGAGCGCGAGGTCACCGACGGCCTTCGCCCGGATCCGGGTGGCGTTGCCGGGCAGGTACGGGATGGGGACCTCGTCGAAGTCGACGATCGCGACGCTCGACGGGTCGGCACCCGCGGCGACGGCGCGGTCGACCGCTTCCTGCCGGGCCTCGTCGACCACGGCGGAGCGCCGGCCGTCGCTGATGGCGTAGACCTTGTCGACCTCACCGGAGACCTGGGCGATCGCGGCGCCGATCGCGTTCGCCACGGAGTAGTGCTCGGGCCGGTGCACGGTGCCGAGTCCGGGCAGGGTGTCCGGCAGCAGGACGGAACCGCCGCCGACGGCGACCACGGGCAGCGGGTCCGACGAGGTGCGCATGCGCTCCACGACGTCGGCGACGCGTTCGGCGATCACCGCGAGGGCCCGTTCGGCGACCTCGGCCGGCACCCCGGCGACGCGGGAGGTGTCCCCGATGGCGCCCCGACCGCCGCGGACGGCCACGTCGGTCGCGGTCAGGGTGTCGCCGCCGAACACGAGCCCCTCCTCGGTGAGCCGGTAGCCGACCGAGTCCGGCCCGACGAGCGCGCCGTCCTCGCGGATGCGGGAGCCGCCCCCGATGCCGATCGACAGCACGTCGGGCATCCGGAAGTTCGTGCGGATCCCCGCGACTGCGACCTCGCCGGTCGCCTCGCGCGGGAAGCCACCGGTCAGCACGCCGACGTCGCTCGTGGTCCCGCCGACGTCGACGACCGCGCAGGTGTCGAAGCCGGACAGCACGGCCGCCCCGCGCATCGAGTTCGTCGGGCCGGACGCGAAGGTGGCGACGGGGTACCGCCGGGCGTACTCGACGTCCATGAGCGTGCCGTCGTTCTGGCTGAGGAACAGGGGTGCGTCGATGCCGCTGCCGGCGACGGACCCGGACAGTCCGTCGACGATGCGCTCGGCGAGTTCGCGGAGCGCTGCGTTGATGATCGTGGCGTTCTCGCGCTCGAGCAGTCCGATCCGACCGATCTCGCTCGACAGCGAGAACGCGACGTCCGGCCCGAGCTCGCCGGCCATGACGTCCTGCGCCCGCTGTTCGAACTCGTCGTTGATCGGGGAGAACACCGACGAGATCGCGACCGAGCGGATGCCGGCGGCGCCGATCGCCTCGGCGTGCCTCTTCAGCTCGTCCGCGTCGAGCTCGGAGATGACCCGCCCGTCGAACTCGTGACCGCCGTGCGCCAGGAACGCCCGACCCTGCACGGCGCCGACCAGGTGCCCGGGCCAGTCGGTGAAGGGCGGCAGGGACGCGGTCGCCGGCAGGCCGAGGCGGACCGCGGCGGTCGGGGCGAGGCCACGCGCCTCGATCAACGCGTTGATGAAGTGGGTGGTGCCGATCATCACGCCGTCGATGTCCGCCGAGGTGAAGTCGCGCTGCTCGCGCAGGCCGGCGAGGGCGGCGACGATCCCGGACGTGACGTCCTGGGTCGTCGATCGCTTCACGGCCGCGGCGACCGTGCTGCCGTCCATCAGGACGGCGTCCGTGTTCGTGCCGCCGACGTCGATGCCGATGCGCATGGGGTTCCTCTCGGGGTGGTGCGGGTGGTGGTGGAGCGTGCTGGTGGAGCGTGCTCGGGTGAGGCTGGAGCGGTGGGCTGGCCGGCCGTGCCGTGTCCGGATCAGGGGGCCACGGCACGGCCGGCGACGAGGTGGCGGTCGGCAGGGGGGGCGCCGACCGCCGGCTTCAGGGGGCCGGCGCGGGGGCGGGCGCGGCCGCGGGGGCCTCGCTCGTCGTGCCGTCGCCGACCGCTGCCGGTGCCTGCTCGGTGCGGCTGACCCCGACCCCGCGGACCCATCCGGCCTTGCCGGCGATCACGTAGAGCACGAAGGCGATGACGACGGAGTTGATCGACGGGATGCCGACGGCCACGAAGTACCCGACCAGTGCTGCGACGGCCCAGATGACGAGCGTCGCCGGGACCCACGTCGGACTGGTCGCCGGCAGGCCCTCGCTCTCGCTGAGCTCACGGCGCCAGCGCTTCACGACGAAGTACTCGGCGACCATGATCCCGGCGATCGGCGGGAACACGACGCCCAGCACGATGAGGAACGGGGTGAACGCGTCGAGGAACCCGACCGCCGCCAGGACCGACCCGACGACACCGAGCACGAGGGTGACGACACCGCGGTTCACCTTGCGGCCGAACACCACGTCGATGAAGTTCGTGACGCCGAGGCTCGAGCTGTAGATGTTCCAGTCGTTGATCTTGAACGTGCCGAGCAGGATCACGAGGATGCCGACCCAGCCGACGCTCGAGGTGATGACCCGGGTGATGTCGGAGGACCCGACGGCATGGGCGAGCAGCACGCCCGCGAGCCCGATGACGTACTCCCCCAGCGTGACGCCGAGCGCGGTCTGCTTGACGACGTCCCCGACGGAGCGGTTGAAGCGCGTCATGTCGGGCGTGATCACCGCGCCGACGATGAACCCGCCCGCCACGAGCGTGGTGCCGGCGACGAAGCTGAGCTCAGGGCCGGCCGGGGCCTTCGCGGCGAGCTCGGCGATCGAGTGCTGGCTCAGCTCGACCGTGACCGCCCAGCCGACCAGGATCAGGAACAGCGGCACCGTGACGTTCGCGAGCCACTGCATCGAGTGGAAGCCGCGGAGCACGATCGCGGTGACGAGCAGGCCGAACACGAGCGACCACGCCCACGCGGGCAGGATCGGCAGGATCGCGACGAGGCCGGCGGCGGAGACACCCGACTGGATGCCGAACCAGCCGATCAGGCTCAGGCCGATCGCCAGACCGACCAGTGCCGAACCGGCCTTGCCGAACCCGGTCCACCGGGCGATGACCGACGTGTTGAGGCCCTCGCGCATGCCGATGATGCCGACGAAGACCGACACGATCTCCAGGATCACGGCGCCGAGGGTGATCGCCCAGAACGCCTGCCAGAAGCCCATGCCGAACCCGAGTGTGGCGCCGAGCAGGAACTGGGACAGGGCGGAGATCTGCCCGAACCGCTGCACCGCGACCTGGAACCAGCCGTAGCGGGCGGAGGCGGGGACACGGGACAGGGAGTGGTCGTCGACGACGACGGACGGGGCTGGTGGTGCTGACGCTGCACTGGCCATCGGATGCTCCTGGGGGAAGGGGTGCCGGTCGGGGCGACCGGGTTGCCGCAACCGTAGTGACGACCCAGGAGCGGGTGAACGTGCAGGATGTCGTTACGGGCAGGTGAATCCGTGCAGTGTGCACAGGGCCCCGCCTGGGAATGTGGCCGCCAGCTCGGCGAGCTCGCGGGAGCGGGGTTCGTGGTCCGTGGTTCGTGGTTCGAACCGCTCGTCCGACATCGAACCAGCCATCCGGCCTGGCTCGATGTCGGATCCGTGGTTCGACACGAGAGCGCCCGGCCTGGACTCCGCGATGCGTCCGGGAACGACGAAGGCCCCGCCGCAGTGCGACGGGGCCTTCTCAGGTGTGCGCTCGAAGGGACTCGAACCCCCAACCTTCTGATCCGTAGTCAGATGCTCTATCCATTGAGCTACGAGCGCATCCGGTCTTGCGACCGATGCTGGCCTTGCGGCCGTGGAAGACTCTACAACAGGTGCGGCGCGGAACGCGAATCGAGCCGCCCCGCACGGAGCCCTCGGCGTGTCGCGGGCTCAGGCGATGGTCGGCTCCTCGTCGAACACCTCGGCCAGGAACACCCGCAACGCCTGCCACGAGCGACGGTCGGCGCGCTCCTGGTACTGCGCCCCGTGGTCCGGCGCATCGGTGCCCGGGACGGCGAACGCGTGCATCGCTCCCGAGTAGGTCAGCACCTGCCAGTCGACCGACGGCACGGCGCGCATCTCGTCCTGCCACTCCGCGACCTTCGTGTCGGGCACCATCGGGTCCGCTCCCCCGGTGAGCACGAGCAACCTCGCCCGGATCGCGGACGCGTCCGACGGCTCGTGCACGATGAGGCCGCCGTGGAACGACACCGCACCGACCAGGTCGGCGCCGGTGCGGGCGAGTTCGATCGCGCCCGAGCCGCCGAAGCAGTACCCCATCACGACGATGCGCGAGTGGTCGACGTCCGGGTCTTCGCGCAGGCGGTCGAGCCCGGCCGTCAGCCGCGCGCGGAACAGCGGCAGGTCCTGGTAGTACGAGCCGGCGACCTGTCCGGCGGTGTCGTCGCCCGGGCGGACGCCCTCGCCGTACACGTCGGCACCGAACGCGACGTAGCCGAGGCGGGCGAGCATGGTCACGCGGGCCTCGACGTGCTCGTTGACACCGTGCCAGTCGTGGATCACGAGCACGGCCGGGCGCGGGCCCGACACGGCGTGGTCCTTCGCGAGCACACCGAGGAGAGCGGTGCCCTCGTGGTCGTACCGGACGGGCTCGACGCGGACGTCGGAGCCGGCGGGAGCGGGGACGGTGGACAGGACGTCGTCGGTGGTCTTCACGTCACCGGACGCTACGCCGCGCGACCGACGGACGGACGGGAGGCGCGTGGCGAGCCCGCCACGCGCCTCCAGGCCGACACGGCGTCAGTCGGCCGACGCGGTGTCAGCAGTCGATGTTGTCCCAGCTGTCGGGACCGGCCGACCCGGCCGCGTACTCGTCGAGCGGTGCCTTCCCGTCGCGCCAGGCCTGCAGGAACGGCTCGACTACCTTCCACCCCTGCACCGCGCTGTCGCCGCGCACCGACAGGGTCGCGTCGCCCTCGAGCACCCCGGCCAGGACCTCGCCGTACGCACTGAGCCGGCCCGGGTTGAAGGTCACCGACAGGGCCGTGTGGTCGATCGTGTACGGGTCGCCGGGGCCGTTCACGTTGAGCTCGAGCTGCATCTCGTCCGGGGCGATCCAGATCCGGAGCTTGTCCGGCCGCTCGGCACCGGTCAGCCCGTTCGGCACGTGTGGCGAGTCCTTGAAGGTGATGACGATCTCACGGCGCTGCTGCTCGAGCGCCTTGCCGGAGCGCAGCGTGAACGGCACGCCCGCCCAGCGCCAGTTCGCGACCTCGAGGGTGAGCTGCGCGAGGGTCTCGGTGCCGAGCGAGGAGTCGACGCCGTCCTCGTCGACGTACGACGGCAGGTCGCGATCGCCGATCGTGCCGGCGGTGTAGCGCGCACGCTTGCCCGCGGCGACGACGTCGCCACCCCAGGGCCGCACGGCACGGAGCACGAGCTCCTTCTGGGTGCGCAGGTCGTCGGCGTCGATGGACGCGGGGGCCTCCATCGCGACGACGGCCATCACCTGGAGCAGGTGGCTCTGGATCATGTCGACCAGGGCACCGGCCTTGTCGTAGTAGCGTGCACGGCCCTCGAGCCCGAGGGTCTCGTCGTAGACGATGTCGACGCGGTCGACGTGCGCCGACGAGAGCAGCGGCTCGATGATGCGGTTCGCGAAGCGGAGCCCGAGCAGGTTGAGGACCGTCGAGCGACCGAGGAAGTGGTCGACGCGGTGGATCCGCTCCTCGGGCAGGAACGAGTGCAGCAGGTCGTTGAGGTGCTCGGCGCTCTCGGCGTCGGTGCCGAACGGCTTCTCGAGCGCGAGCCGCGTCCCCGACGGCAGGTCGAGGTCCTTGAGCACGGCGCAGCTCTTCTCGGTCACGGCCGGGGGCAGCGCGAAGTAGATCGCCGGGTCGTGGTCGCACGCCGCGAGCAGGGCCTTCAGGTCGTCGGCGTCGGTGACGTCGGCCTTGCGATACGTCGAGGCGTTGACCACGTCGACCAGCCGCCTGCTCAGCTTCTCGCCGCCGTCCTGCGCCCCCTCGTCCTCCTCGTTCTTCGAGGCCTGGGCGTTCTCGAAGGACGTGCGCACCTGTGCCTTCCAGTCCTCGTCCGAGATGTCCTCGACCCCGGCGCCGACGAGCTGGACGTCCCAGTCGTCCTTGACCTCGAGGAGGGTGGCGAGACCCGGGAGCAGCAGGCGCTTGGACAGGTCCCCGCTGGCTCCGAGGATGAGCAGGCTGGTCTGGAGGCTCGACATGCCCCCGACGGTACTCACGCGTTCCGGCGCGTGGCCGGGTTGCGTCGGTACGGTGGGTCCAGTCCGGCGCGAGGGAGCACCATGAGCAGTGGGTACGGAGGGCGGCGCATCCGCGTCGCCGTGGTCGGCACCGGGATGATCGCCGGCGTGCACGCCCGGGCCGCTCGGGCAGCGGGCGCCGAGGTCGTCGGGGTGCTCGGCCGGACGCCGTCCCGGTCGGAGCAGGTCGCCGCACAGCTCGACGTGCCCCGCGGCTACGCCTCGCTCGACGAGGTGATCGCCGACGCACCCGACGTCGTGCACGTCTGCACGCCGAACGACCAGCACCACCCGCAGTCGATGGCCGTGATCCGCGCGGGCATCAACGTCGTGTGCGAGAAGCCGCTCGCGATCAGCGCCGAGCAGGCCGCCGAGCTCGTCGCCGCCGCGGACGAGGCCGGCGTGGTCGCGACCGTGCCGTTCGTCTACCGGTACCACCCGGTCGTGCGGGAGATCCGCGCGCGGGTCGCAGCCGGGGAGCTCGGACGGCTGCTCGCCGTGCACGGCCACTACCTGCAGGACTGGATGCTCGACGAGGACGCCTCGAGCTGGCGCGTCGACGCCGGCGCCGGCGGGGTGTCCCGGGCGTTCGCGGACATCGGCTCGCACTGGTGCGACCTGGTCGAGTTCGTCACCGGCGAGCCCTTCGCGTCCGTCAGCGCCGCGACGGACATCGTCTACCCGACCCGGCCGGCGGCGTCCGGGCCGTCGTTCTCGGGATCCCCGGACCCGGACCCGGTGGCGGACGCCGGGCAGCGGGCGGAGGTCACCACGGAGGACACCGCGGTCGCGACCTTCCGGACCGGTACCGGACGCATCGGCAACGTCGTCGTCTCGCAGGTCGCGGCCGGGCGGAAGAACCGGCTGTGGTTCGAGGTCGACGGCACGCTCGGGTCGGCGGCCTTCGACCAGGAGCAGCCCGAGTCGGCGTGGTTCGGCAACGAGCGCGGTGCGCAGATCGTGGTCCGTGACCCTTCCCTCGGGTTCCCCGACCAGCGGCGTCTCGCGGTCGTGCCGGCCGGGCACCCGCAGGGGTACCTCGACGCCTTCGCGGCGTTCGTCGCCGACACGTACGCGGCGGTCCGCGCGGAGGGCGAGCGGTCGGCCTGGCCCGACGGGCTGCCCACCTTCGCCGACGGCGCCCGCGCGGCGTCGGTCATCGAGACGGTCGTCGCGAGCGCTGCCGACAGCACCTGGCGCCCGATCCCCTGACCCCGCCCACGACCTGAGGGCGTACAGGAAGCGGCGAGCACGGTGGGTGCATGAGCACGACCGTGAGCGACTTCGTCATCGACCGCATCAAGGCATGGGGCGTCTCGCGCGTCTTCGGCTACCCCGGGGACGGCATCGGTGCGTTCGACGGGGCCCTCGGCAAGGCGGACGGCAGCGAGCGCGAGCTCGAGTACGTCCGCCCGACGCACGAGGAGATCGCCGCGCTGATGGCGACCGCGCACGCGAAGTTCACCGGCGAGGTCGGGGTCTGCGTCGCGACGTCGAGCCCGGGTGCCTTCCACCTGCTGAACGGTCTGTACGACGCGCAGATGGACAACCAGCCGGTCGTCGCGATCGTCGGACAGCAGGGTCTCGCCTCGATCGGCAGCTTCACGCAGCAGGAGTCGAACCTCGAGCGCGTGTTCGCCGACGTCGCCTGCTACGTGGAGACCGTCGCGACGCCGGACGCGGTCGGGGTGGTGGTCGACACGGCCTTCCGCACCGCGATGCTCCGGAAGCAGCCGGCCGTCGTCGTGCTCCCCCACGACGTGCAGGCGATGGCGTACGAGGCCCCGGCCGCCGAGCACTGGGTGTCGCGGTCGAGCGACGTCGCCCCGTCGACCCGGATCGTGCCGCCGCAGGACCAGATCGCACGCTTCGCCGAGATCCTGAACGCCGGCGAGCGCGTGACCTTCCTGGTCGGTGCCGGGGCACGCGGCGCCACGGACCTGGTGCTCGAGGCCGCGGAGAAGACCGGCGCCGGCATCATCACGGCGCTCCGCGGCAAGGACGTCGTGCCCTCCGACGTGCCGTACCACACGCAGCAGGTCGGGCTCCTCGGCTCCCGCCCGAGCCTGACGCAGGTCAAGGAGTGCGACACGATCGTGCTCCTCGGCTCGAACTACCCCTACGGCGAGTACCTGCCCGCCTCCGGTCAGGCGCGCGGCGTGCAGGTCGACATCAAGCCGGAGCAGATGGGCCTGCGGTACCCGACCGAGCTCAACCTGTGGGGCGACGTCGGCGCGACGCTGCAGGCGGTCATGCCGCTGCTCCGCGACAAGCAGGACCACGCTTGGCAGGAGAAGCTCGCCGGCGAGATGCGCGAGTGGGAGGCGGAGATGCACCGCCAGGCCGAGGTGTCCTACGACGACGGCGTCAACCCGCGCCGCGTCATCAGCGCCGTGAACGAGCGGCTCCCCGAGGGCGTCACGGTCACCTGCGACGCCGGGACCACGGCCGACTGGTACGGCCATCACATCCGGCTCCGCCGCGGCATGCACGGCGACATGTCCGGCCGACTGGCGACGATGCTCGCGGCGATGCCGTACGCGGTCACCGCGAAGTTCGCCTTCCCGGACGCCCCGGCGGTCTGCACCATCGGCGACGGCGCGTTCCAGATGCTCGGCATGAACGAGCTCATCACCGTGAAGAAGTACATGGCCCAGTGGCCGAACCAGCAGCTCGTCATCGTGGTCATGCACAACGACGACCTTGGCCAGGTCTCGTGGGAGATGCGCACCGAGGACGGCAACCCGATGTGGTCCGGCTCGCAGGACGTCGAGACGATGGACTACGCCGGCTACGCCAGACTGCTCGGCTTCGAGGGCATCGCCGTGCACGGCGACGACGAGGTCGACGCAGCCGTCGAGCGGGCGTTCGCGAACCCCGGTGTGACGCTCATCGACGCGTACGTCAGCCGCAACGTGCCGCCGCTCCCGCCGCACATCACCGCCGAGTACGCCGTGAACACCGCGAAGAGCCTGCTGAAGGGCGACCCGGCGGAGCTCGGTGTCATCAAGGACTCGGCGAAGGCCATGGCTGCCGAGGCCGTCGAGCGGGTGAAGGGTGCACTGGGGCGCGACTGACGCCGAGACCGGGTCGGGATCTGTCCCCCGAACGGGAGGAACGTCCCCCGTGGTGTGAACAACACGTGACGTGTTGCGGCAACACCTGGCGCGTTGCCTGTGCGGTTTCGTAGGTTCAGCGCCGATGAACGCTCACACTCCCCCGCGTCGCCGGCGCCTGGCCGGGGCGTCCGCCCTGGTCGCCGCCGGCGTCCTCACCGCCCTCACCGTCCCGTCCGCCGCCCTCGCCGCCGAGGGTGACACCACCATCGACCTGTACAACGTCAACGACTTCCACGGCCGCATCGCGAAGTCGATCTCCCAGACCGACGGCAAGCCGACCCCGCGCGACGGCGACGCCGCCGGCGCGGCCACCCTCGCCGGCGCGCTCGAGCAGCTCCGCGGCGCCGACCCCTCGACGTCCGCCTTCGTCAGCTCCGGCGACAACATCGGTGGTTCGACCTTCGAGTCCTTCATCCAGGACGACCAGCCGACCATCGACGTCCTCAACCAGATGGACCTGTCGGTCAGCGCCATCGGCAACCACGAGCTCGACAAGGGCCAGGACGACCTGCGCGACCGCGTGATCGGCGGCCAGGGCGAGGGCGTCCGTGCGGCGCAGTGGGACTACGTCTCCGCGAACATCCTCGACTCCGCGACGGGGAAGCCCGCGTTCCAGCCCTACTCGATCCAGGAGATCAGCGGCAAGCGCGTCGGCTTCATCGGTGCGACGGTGGACCTGATCGGCCAGGGCCTCGTCGCCCCGGACGGCATCGCCGGGCTCGAGATGGGCGACATCACGACCGAGGTGAACAAGGTCGCCACCCAGCTCACCGACGGTGACACGGCGAACGACGAGGCCGACGTGCTCGTGCTGCTCGTGCACGACGGTGCGGAGAGCACCACGAAGCCGGGCCCGAGCGACGACTCCGACTTCGCTCGCGCGGTCTACGGCGTCACCCCGAAGGTCTCGGCGATCCTGTCCGCCCACACGCACCAGACCTACGCGTACTCGATCGTCCCGACCGGCGGCACCGTCGCCCGTCCGGTGATCCAGACCGGCTCGTACGGCTTCAACCTCGGCCACGTGCGGCTCACCGTCGCGGCCGACGGCTCCGTCACCGCCGCAGCGCCCGAGAACCTGCGCCTGGTCGACGGGACCTACACGCCCGACCCCGCCGTCCAGCCCACCGTCGACGCCGCGGTCAAGGAGGCCGACCGTCTCGGCGCCGTCGAGCTCGGCACGATCGACCGCGACCTGAAGCGCGCCGTGCAGTCGAACGGTTCCGAGAACCGGGGCGGCGAGTCCACCCTCGGCAACTTCGTCGCCGAGGTCCAGCGCGACCAGACGCAGCGCCAGGGCTCGCAGATCGCCTTCATGAACCCGGGCGGCCTCCGGGCCGACATCGCCTCCGGTGCGGTCACCTACAAGGAGGCCGCGGTCGTCCAGCCGTTCGCGAACACGCTCGTCGTGCTCGACCTGACCGGCGACCAGATCCGCCGCGCCCTCGAGCAGCAGTGGCAGCCGTCCACCGCGAGCCGACCGTTCCTCAAGCTCGGCGCGTCCGCGGGCTTCGCGTACACGTACGACCCGCTGGCCGCCCCCGGCGAGCGCATCACGGGCATGACGCTCGACGGTCAGCCGATCGAGTCCGACCGCACCTACAAGGTCACGGTGAACTCGTTCCTCGCGACCGGCGGCGACAACTTCGGTGCCTTCAAGGAGGCCGCTGCCAAGCAGGACAGCGGCATGGTCGACCTCGAGGCGCAGGTCCAGTACTTCAAGGAGAAGCAAGGACAGACCGTTGCTGTCCAGCAGGACCAGCGGTCCGTCGGTGTCCGGGTCTCCGAGGCACCCGACGGCAGCTTCGGCCCCGGTGACGCCGTCCGCATCGACCTGTCGTCCCTGACCTTCAGCAACGCGGCCGACCAGGGCGGCACCGTCTCGGTCAGCGCCGGCGGCCAGGAGCTCGCGACCGCCGAGGTCGACCCGACGGTCGTGGACACCACGGACGAGCAGGGTCGCGCGACCCTCGAGTTCACCGTGCCGGGCACCCCCGCCGCGGGCGCGCAGCCGCGTGCCGCCCGGGCTGCTGCACTGGCAGCCCCGACGGCGACGACCGACGAACCGCTCGTGGTCACCCTGCCGAACGGGCAGACGATCACCCTCGCGGTGACGATCCCGGTCGAGACGGCCGTCGAGCCGGACCCGGGCACCGGCACCGGTGACCCCACGGACCCGGGCACCCCGGGCGCGGGGACGCCCGGCACGGGAACGCCGAGCGCCGGCGCCCCCGTCGGCGGCGTCTCCGACGGCGGCCGACCGAGCGCCGCCCGCGGCGACCTGGCGTTCACGGGCGCCGACCTGGTGGTCCCGGGGATCGCCGCCGGCGTCCTGCTGCTCGCCGGCACCGTGGCACTCGTCCTGGCACGCCGGAAGCGCACCGTCGAGGACGCACCGGTCCTGACGGACTGACACCGCGCCTCCCGGCCGCGCGACGGGCCGCCCCACCTGGTGGGGCGGCCCGTTCCGCTGTCCGATCCCGGACGGCCACTGCTCCGCGCCAGCCTCGCGAGGTACGCTCCCCCTGTCGCATCGCGATGCGTCGCGCCGGGTCGTCCCCCCAGGGGGCGGGCGGTGGTTCCGTCCGCCGGACTCCGCGGCGCGGGTGCTCTCCGTCTCCAGGGAAACGACGGAGGGCACCCACCTCTGCGCCCCTGGCTCAGTGGAAGAGCTGCTCCCCCACGTACGAGCCCTTCCGCGGCGCCGGCGGCACGGCGAAGACACCGGACCCGATGTGCGACACGTACTCGTTCAGGCGGTCGGACGCCCCGAGCTTCCGCTGCAGCGTCGTGAAGTGCTCCGGGTCGTTCACGTACGCCGCGAAGAGCAAGCCGGCGTCGAGCTGGCCGTACTGGTTCAGTCCGTCCGTGTAGTTGTACCCGCGGCGCAGGATCTTCACGCCGCCGTTGTTCTCGTGCGCGGCGAGGGCGACGTGCGAGCGCGCGTCGATGGCGGTCCCGCCCTCGGTGCCGTGCGGCGCCCGGGCGTGGAAGTCCGGCGCCGTGTGCTCGGACCCGCCGGACAGCGGCGCGCCCTCGACCTTCGTCCGGCCGAACACCCGCTGCTGGTCGCTGACGACGTCGGCGTCCCACGTCTCCAGGTTCATCCGGATCTTCCGGACCACCTGGTAGCTGCCGCCGGCCATCCACCCGGCGTCGTCGTCGAGCCACACGAAGCGGTCGTACTCGTCGTCCGTGGTGATGTTCCGGGTGCCGTCCTTGAACCCCATGAGGTTGCGCGGCGTCGACTGCGTGGGGCCGGCGGAGGCCCGGCCGAACCCGATGACGGTCCACCGGACGGTCGCGGTGCCCCGGGCCATCCGCGCCAGGTCCCGTACGGCGTGGTACGCCACCTGCGGGTCGTCGGCGCAGGCCTGCAGGGACAGGTCCCCGCCGGTCAGCTGCTCGTCGAGCGTGTCGCTCGGCAGCGCGGGGATCGCGGCGAGGTGCGCAGGACGCTTCGCCGCCAGGCCGAACCGCTCGTCGAAGACCCCGGGGCCGAGTCCGACGGTGACGGTGAGCGACGCCGGGCCGAGGTCGAGGGCCTCGCCCGTGTCGGCACCGACGCCGTCGCCGTGCGCGGGTTCGACGCTGCCGATCGTCCGGCCGGCCTGCAGCTGCGCGATCGCGGCGGACCACCGAGCCAGCAGGACCTGCAGCTCGGTCGCGGTGGACGCCGTCAGGTCGAACACCATGAAGACGCAGTGCCGCTGCGGGGTGGTGCGGATGCCGCCCTGCGGCTGCCGGGCGGCGGTCGCGTAGAACGGGACCGACTGCGACAGGTCGATCGACTCGTCACCGTTCGCGTCCGCGGTGAACGGGTCGACCCCGGTCGCGGCGGCCGACCCGGCGACCCCGGCGACCGCGCCGACGCCCGCGCCGGCCGCAGCGAGCCCGGCGCCGATCAGCCCGCGGCGGGAGAACCGGGAGTCGTTCACGCCGTCGCGACCTTCTCGGCGAGCCGGGACAGCGGGTCCTGCAGCGCCTGGACCTGCTGCGAGATGCGGTTGGCGTCCTGCGCCTTCGCGGCGTCGTCCCACGTCGTGAAGCCCCCGAGCGAGTCCGCGTCGCGGAAGCCGTCCATCAGCGTGTTCGTCGCGTCGAACTGTGCGGCGATCTGCTTCGTCAGCGTCGGGTCGACCTTCACCAGGCCCGGCTTGAGGTACGCGAAGGCCTGTCGGGCCCCCTCGACGTTCGCGGCGAGGTCGACCAGGTCGATGTGGCTGTACGCTTCCTCCTCCCCGGTGACCTTGTTCGACTGGACCTCCTCGAGCAGCCCGGCGGCGCCGTTCGCCAGGTCCTCGGGCTTGTAGTCGATCGACGGCACACGCTCCGCCAGGAGCTCGACGTCGGCGGTCAGTGCCGCGGCGGTCTGCTTCGTCGAGGCGGTGATCGCGCCGGCCTGGAACAGGTCCTTCTCGACGGCGTGGAAGCCGCTCCAGCCGACGGCGTCGTCGAGGTTCGACGCGCGCATGTCGATCAGGTAGTCCAGGTTGCCGGCGTTGTCGGTGGCCGAGAACCCCTTCTTGACGAATCCGTCGACGTCGCTCTCGACGTGCTCGTAGAACGGGCGGGCGGCGGCGTAGTCGCGCTTCGCTGCCTCGAGGTCACCCGCGTCCACGTCGTGCTGCAGCTGCTGCACGGCCGCGACCATGTCGGTGACCTGGCCGTCGACGTAGGTCGCGTAGCCCTTCGCACCGTCGGCCAGCAGGGTGGCGGCGCTGCTGTTCGCGGTCGAGGCGGCCTTGCCCGTGACGGTGAAGTCGGTGAGCTCGCGCTCCGCGCCGGGGCAGTACACCTGGTACTTCCCGCCGCCCAGCGTGGCGGTGAAGCGGACGGCGTCGAGCCCGGGGGCCAGGTTCTCCTTCTCGCCCAGGATGCGCTGGTCCTGCAGGAGCTCCACCTCGGTGATGGCGGTGGACGACTCGTTGTGCACCGTGAACGTGACGGGGCCTGCGGGGACCGTCGTGGTCGACACGGCGCAGGAGTCGGATCCGTCGTTCGTCAGGGTGATGGTGACGCGGGAGACCTTCCCGGTGCCGCTCGACGCGTCGTCGGCGGGCGAGCCGGCCGAGCAGCCGGTCAGGGCGAGGGCGGTGACGGTGCCGAGGGCACAGAGGACGATCAGGGGGCGGGCGACGCGGGGTCGGGCGGCCAGGGGGCGGGCGGTCCTACCGAACGGCATGGTCGAGGCTCCTTGCAGGGACGTCGGCGGGCGGTCCGCGCGACGGGTCGGTTCCGGGGGTGGTGGTCGGTGGGGCGACCGCACGACGGCGGTCGCGGAGTGCGAGCAGCGCCTGGACGGCGGCGGCGACGAGGAGCACGACCGGCAGCCAGGTGTCCCAGAGCCGCAGCTCAGCAGCGCGGGTCCGCGCGGCGGCCAGCTCCGCGGTCACGCGGTCGACCCGGTCGGTCGGCACCGCCCACACCGTGCGGTCCAGCGTGGTGGTGCGCGCGGCCGGGAGGCCCCCACCGCTCAGCGTGAGCACGTCGCGTTCCGAGCGGGTCGCGTCCAGGACACCCCCACCGACCGTGGTCAGGGTGACGGTGTCGCGGACGGCCCACCGGGCCGTGAACGGCCCGGGGTCCGTGCTCGGCGAGATGCCGACGGGGACCCGACCGAAGAGCCCGACGAGGTCGTCGAGCGTCAGCGAGGTCGGGCGGTCCGCGGCCGGGACGTCCTCGGTGACCTGCCAGCGGTCGGCGGCGACGCCCGAGCGGGTCACGCGGCGGTGGGCCGACGCGGGGAGGGTGAGACGTGCCTCCCGGCCGGTGCCCGCGATGCGCAGGACGGCGGCCGCACCGTCGACGTCGGCCGTGACGGATCGTGCGTCCCCGGAAACCGCGGTCGTGCGCGGCAGGTCGACGCCCGTGCTCGGGACGGCCAGCGCCAGCACGACCGCCGCGGCCGCGAGCCCGGCGGCGACCAGCGAGCGGACCAGCGGGACACGCGCCGCCGACGGACGCCAGCGGCGTGGCCAGACCGCGATCGCCAGGACCGGGACGACGTAGAGCAGCCAGCCGGCCACCTCGATCACGCGGGGGTCGGCGGGGATGCCGAGCACCCCGGTGACGAGCGCGCCGCGGAGCGACCCGTTCGGGGCGAGCCAGCCGAGGTCGACTGTGCGCTGCTGGCCGATGACGATCCAGCCCGCCTCGTGGGCGTGCCGCAGGGCCGTGAGGACGAGGCCGCCGGCGACGAAGACGAGGAAGACGCCGGTCCCGGTGAAGAACCGGCCGAGGTCGAGCCCGACACCGCCCGTGTAGATGCCGTAGCCGACCAGGACGGCGACCGCGATGCCGATGACCGCGCCGAGGGCGGCCGTGCCGGTGTCCGACGACGCCTGGAAGGTCGCGAGCAGGAAGACCGAGGTCTCGAAGCCCTCCTTGAGGACGGCGAGGAACGCCATCCCGGCCAACGCCCACGAGGTGCCGCGACCGAGCGCCTCGGACGCACTCGCCTGCAGGTCCCGCGACAGCGTCCGTGCGTGCGTGCGCATCCAGACGATCATCCCGGTGACGAAGACGACGGCGACCGCACCGATGATCGTCTCCATGCCCTCCTGCTGGGCCTGCGGCAGGGCCTGCTCGACGAGCTGCAGGCCGAAGCCCACCGCGATGCTCAGCGCGACCGCGGCACCGACACCGATCCACATCGGGGCGAGGGGCGCGCGGTTGCGACGGAGGAACGCGGCGATGATGCCGACGATGAGCGTCGCTTCGAGGCCTTCGCGGAGGCCGATGACGAGGGTGGCGATCATGGCGAAGGTGAGGCTAACCTAACCAGCCCGCGGCTCGCCACTCCTGCGACGTGGGGTTTGATTGTTCTCATGAACGTGCTGACCCCGGAGGCCCTGGCGTCGGTCACCGACGTGCTCGACCTCGCCGGGGTGTTCGCGTCGGCACTGCTCGGCGGATCGCTCGCGCGCACGATGGACTTCGACCTGTTCGGGTTCCTCGTGGTCGGGTTCGTCTCCGGGCTCGGCGGCGGCATGCTCCGGGACACCCTGCTGCAGAACGGCCCGCCGGTCGCGCTCGTCGACCCGCTCTACCTGCCGGTGGCGATCGCCGGGGCGCTGGTCGCGTTCCTCGTCTCGTTCTCGGAGCTCACCTGGGACCGGCTCTTCACCGTGCTCGACGCCGCCGTCATCGGGTTCTGGTCCGTGGTCGGGGTCCAGCGCACCTTCGACGCCGGGCTCGGCTGGCCGGCCGCCATCATCATGGGCACGATCACGGCGGTCGGCGGCGGCGCGATGCGCGACCTGCTGCTCCGGCGCGTGCCCGCGGTGTTCGGCGGGAACGCGCTCTACGCGACCGTGGCCGTCGCCGCGTCGGCGGTGATGGTGGTCGCGTCGTACCTCGGGTCGCCGTCGATCGGGATCATCGCCGCGATCGTGCTGTCGCTCGGGCTCCGCTACGGCGCCGTCAAGCGCGGGTGGGGGCTGCCGAACGGTCGCGACTGGCAGCCGAAGTCGACGCTCGGCGCGCTGCTGCAGCGCGGCCGACGGCTCCGCCCGGACGCCATCCGGCTGCTCCGCCGTCCCGGACGCCGGACCGGCCGCGGGGCCGTCCGCAGCGACCGGGACACGCCCGACGACGCCTGAGCAGCCCGCGACCGCAGCACCGTGACGTCGGCGGACCGCCCACTCCGGACGACCGGACCAGCGTCGTCGGGGCACCCGCGAGGTACCATCGCTACCGCCGGGTATCGACCCGGTGACCACCGTCCTCGACGCACCGACACGACCCGAACGTGGCGGTCCACCGAGCGACGGGGCGGGGGCCCCGCTGGTGCCGCGCGTGCGACCGACGCGCGGCTCGGCAGGTCTCCGAGGACTGCACCGTCAGCGGGTGCGGCACGGCCCGCGCGCCACCGACGCGCGGGGATCGACCGGACGGCGCACCACCGTCCCCGACGACGATCACGGACCAGGACCCATGAGCGACGACGCCTCCTCCCCCACCCCCAGGACACCCCGCGCCGAGGTGCGCGAACGACTGCTCGTCGCCGGAGCGGACGTGTTCGCCGAGTCCGGCGTGCACGGTGCCCGGCTCGACGACGTCGCCGCGCGCGCCGGCTTCAGCAAGGGCGCCGTCTACTCGAACTTCTCGTCGAAGCAGGACCTCGTCGCCCAGGTCATGCAGCGCTCGACGAACCGGATCCTGGCGGCACTGCAGGAGGTCGTGCGCGAGGACGTCGCCGCCACGAGCATCGCCGACGTCGTCCGGGCGGCCTTCGGACGGTACGACCAGGGACGGCAGTTCGCCCTCGTCTCCGAGCTCCGCGGCTACGCCCTGCGGCACCCGGAGTTCATGCCCGAGTTCGTCCGGCAGCGCCGCGAACTGCAGGACGGTGTGCTCGACCTGGTGCGCCTGTGGTTCGGCGCACACCCGGAGGTCGAGCCGGGCATGCCGCTCGAGGACTTCGCGACGCTGCTCGTCGGCGCCAACGTGGGGATCGTCTTCGACGGGCCGGCGCTGCCCGGGGTGAACCCGGGCGACGTCATCGCGAGCCTGGTCGACGCGGTGGTGCGCCCGCGGCGCTGAGACGCGCGGCGCACAACGCGGCACGGCGGCACGGCGGCACGCAGCAGCGCCGCATGCACCGCAGCCGCCGCCGTGCACGCGCCTAGGCCGTGCGGCGGCTCCGCCGGCCCTCGTGGGACCAGGCGGACGAGGGCAGCAGGCTCGGCGGGAACAGGCGGGACCGGACCACGCGGGCCCGCGGGACGGACGCGTCGAGGGCGACCCGCGCCTCCAGGACGGCCCGCCGGAGCGCACCAGTGTCCACGCTCGCCGCACCGTCCGCGGCGAAGCGCTCGACGTCGACCGCGTCGACGATGTTCGTCAGCTGCGGGAGGACGGCCGCGGGCACGGCATCCGTCAGGCGCCCGAGCACGGCACGCGCCGTGCGGGCCGCTGCAGCGGCGTCACCGGGTGGCGCGAGCCCCGGGGCGTACCCGTGGTCGGCGACGTCGTCGAGCACCTCGCGCCAGGCCTGCAGGGCAGGTGAGCGCCCGGCGCGCACGGCGGCGAGCCGACGCCGCCGCCGGACGACGCGGACGACCCCCGGCGCGACGAGCACCGCGAGCAGGAGCAGCAGCCCGACCGCCAGGCCGGCGGCACCAGGGCCGCCGGCCCCATCCGTCGTGGCCGCGGCACCCGGCTGGGTCGACGACGAGGGTGTCGGGGTGGGCGAGGCCTCGGCGGGCGCCGTCTCCCCAGGGGCCGGCAGCGGGGACTCGGACGGCGCGGGAGCGGCTGTCGCGGACGACTCCGTGCCCGCCTGGGCCGCGGCGTCGGAGCTCGGCGTGGGCTCGAACGACACCCAGCCGGCACCGCGGATGTACAGCTCGGGCCACGAGTGCAGCTGGCGGTTCGAGACGGTGTACTCGCCGTCCTCGGTCTGGTCGCTGCTGGCTCGGTACCCGACCGCGATGCGCGACGGGATCCCGAGCGTCCTGGCCATCACCGCCATCGACGACGCGAAGTGCACGCAGTAGCCCTGGCGGACGCGCAGGAAGGTGTCGATCACGTCCATGCTGTCGCCGTCGTAGCCCTGCTCGACCGGCGCCGTCTCGGAGTAGGTGAAGAGGTCGCTCCGGAACCACTGCTCCAGGGCACGGGCCCGCGCGTAGTCGTTCGGCAGACCGCCGGCCACCCGCTGGGCGGCCGCGCGGATGTCGCGGGGCAGGTCCTCCGGCAACGCCAGGTCGGTGCGGAGCTGGGCGTCGCTCGGCGCCGTGAAGCCCCGGCCGTCGGTCCGCCCGAGGATCCCGCTCGCCGCGATCGCGTCGAGGTACTCCCCCGACCAGGTCGAGGCGCCGAACACCTGGTACGTCGAGCCGCGCTGGGTCACGGGACCGGTCGAGCGGACCGTGTTCGAGTCCCCCATCCAGCGCCACTGCGACAGGTCGAGGTTCGTCGACTGGGACTCGACGGACACGGCGCCGCCCGGCACGGGCAGGTAGTTGCTCGACAGGCCGCTGATCCGGATCGTCAGGTCGCCGCGGCTCGCCAGACGGGGGTTGACCCCGACCGCCCACTGCTGCTGGTCAGCGGTCTCCGCGTCGGTGGCGTCGGTCACCGTCGGCACCCAGTCGCCGGTGCCGAACTCGTCGAGGTCGGCGAGCTTGAGGTACTCCGGCTGCCCGTCGGCCGTGCGGTAGCGGAACACCTCGAGCTCGTTCGGCTGACGCAGGTCGCGGCCGAGTTCGAGCAGCGTGCCGGGACGCCCGGGCTGGATCGGCGCCTGCAGCGCACCGGTGACCCCGGACAGCCAGCTGGCGTTGATCGGGACGAGCACCGGGAGACCGACGGCGACGACCAGTCCGATGGCGCCCACGACCGCGGCCGGGAACGCCCGCTGCACCGGTCGGACCGACAGCCACAGGAGCCCGAGGAAGGCGATGCCGACCAGCACGACGAGCACCGGCGACGCCGGCTCCCCCGTGACGACGCCGGGGACGATGAGCACGACGAGCGCGGGCACGGCGGCGAGCGCGACCGTCGGGGCGATCGCGGCGAGGAACAGGGACACCCCGGCGACCCAGCCGATCGCGATGGTGACGATCAGCCGGATCGCGTCGCTCTGCGGCAGCGGCGCGGGGTTGAGCCGGATGGCGGCGAGCGCCTCGCCGAGGGCGCCCTGCCGGTCGAGCCACCCGAGCGGGGGCACGTCGTTGGCGACGGCGGCGACGCAGGACCCGACTACCAGCGTGGCGACGAGGGCGATGAAGCGCACACCGGGTGCCCGACGCCGGACGGCGAGGACGACCGCGACGAGCACCGCGGCGAAGACCACGCCGGACACCCACCAGGCGGTCCCCTGGACGAGCGGACGCATCGACAGCGCCGCGACCAGGACCGGGAGCGGCGCGAGGGCCACGACCCAGGGGCCGGGAGCGTCGGACCGCTCAGCCGGGCGCCCTGGGCGCTCGGTGCCGGCGGGCGTGCGGACGCGCTCGGCCGTCGAGGTCCCGCTCACCGGGTGCTCCCCTGCGCCTGGGCACCGGGGACGGGCACCACGAGCGTGCGCCAGCCGGCGCGGTCGAGGATCCCGCGCACCAGGGGGTCCGGCGGGACGATCGTGGCGAGGATGCCCCGGCTCGACCCGCTCGTCGCGGCGACGAGCTCGGCGGCCTGCTCGGCGGTGCACCGGCCGGTGACGACGGCGGTCATGCCGTGGACGTCGCGCCCGTGGACCTCCGGCAGGACCTCGGTGACGGGACGGGCGTCGGAGCGGACCCGGACGTCGGCGAGTCCGACGAGCACGTCGGTCAGGCTGCCGACGTCACCCGCGTGCCGCCCGGCGACCGGGGTGTGGTCGCTGACGAGCACGACGCGGGAGGTCCGCGCACTGAGCGCTCGCGCGACGCTCGCGGCGACGACGACCGCGTGCTCGAACGCCGCGTCGCCGCCGAGGTCGCTGAGCTCGGCGAGGTCGTCGCGGCCGATTGCCTGGTAGGTCTCGCGTCGGACGTCGATCGCGATGACGGCCTCCGGCGGTTGCGCCTGGGTGGTCTGTCGCACGTGGAGTTCGCCGCGCCGGGCACTCTGGGCCCAGTGCACGCGGCGGATCGGGTCGCCCTGCCGGTACGGCCGGAGCTCGCTGTCGTCGGCGGAGCCGCCCTGCCCGACACGGCCCTCGTCGGCGGAGACGGCCCCCGCGAGCGCACCGGTGTCGATGGCGCCGAGCGTGGTCGAGGCGGGGACGATCACCAGTTCCTCCGCGGGGACGACCGGCCGGTCGATGCGGAGCAGCCCGAACGGGTCCTCGACGCGGATGGTCACCGGGCCGACCAGGGTCCGGCCGCGGTGCATCGCCAGTGCCTCGACGTCGAGCACCGCCGGCGGTTCGTTCGGGCCGACCAGGGCGTAGGTCTCGGCATCGGAGACGCTGGCCAGGGCGTCCTCGAGCTGCTCCCGGACCAGCAGCGTCGTCCGCGGCCCGATCGGCAACGAGGTCCCCCGCAGGGTGATCCGCTCGCGATGGACCTCGCCGACCTGCACGACCGCGCGGGCCGTCGACCGGGTGGCACGCAGCGGCGCCGCGACGACGAGCGCCATCACGATGCCGAGCACGAGCAGCACGAGCAGCAGGAGTCCTGCGGAGACGGCGATGCTCGTGGTGGCGACGAGTCCTCCGCCGACCAGGGCGATCCCGGAACCGAGCACCGTCCACCCCCGTGCCGTCGGCCGCGGGAACGGTGTGCGGCGGAGCATGGCCGCTCCGCGCCGACCGGTGCGGAGCGCCCAGGACCGCACCGCACCGGCACGCAGCGCGGTCGTCGAGGGCCCTCTGCCGTCGGGCATCAGGAGCGGACGGCTGCCGAGGCGAAGGGCACGGCGGTGTCGGACACGATCCGGACGACCACGTCACGCGCCGTGTCCTCGGCGCCCCCGCCGAGGCCGCGAGCGACCGGGACGAGCCGGTGGGACAGGATCACCGGCGCGAGGTGGGCGACGTCGTCGGGTGTGACGAAGGCGCGACCGAGCAGCGCGGCGTGGGCACGGGCGGCCTGGGCGAGGTGCAGGGTCGCGCGGGGGCTCGCACCGAGCACGAGGTCCGGGTGTGACCGGGTGGCGCGGACGATCGCGACGATGTACGCCTCGACGTCGGGCGCGACGTGCACCCCGCGCACGGCGTGCACGATCGCGCGCAGCGTCTGGACGTCGACGATGGGTCGGAGCGAGGACAGCGGGTCGCGGGTCCCGCGCGCGGCGAGCATCTGGCGCTCGGCGTCGGCGCTGGGGTAGCCCATCGCGATGCGGGCCATGAACCGGTCGCGCTGGGCCTCGGGCAGCGGGTAGGTGCCCTCCATGTCGATCGGGTTCTGCGTCGCCACGATCATGAACGGCGACTCGAGCGGCCGCGTGACACCGTCGACGGTGACCTGCGCCTCGGCCATCGCCTCGAGCAGGGCCGACTGGGTCTTCGGGCTGGTGCGGTTGATCTCGTCGCCGATCACGACGTTCGCGAACACCGGGCCGGGCGAGAACCGGAAGGTGCCGGACGACTGGTCGTAGATGTTCACGCCGGTGACGTCGGACGGGAGCATGTCCGACGTGAACTGGATGCGGTTGACCGTCCCGCCCACCGACGCGCCGAGGGCCTTGGCGAGCACGGTCTTGCCGACGCCGGGGACGTCCTCGACGAGCAGGTGGCCCTCGGCGAGCATCACCGTGAAGGCGGTGCGGATGGCGTCGACCTTGCCGTCCACCACGGTGGAGACGGCCGCGACGACGTCGTCGCCCACCGTCCGGACGTGCTCGATCGGGAAGGCTCGGTCGATCTGGTCCGGCACGCAGGCCTCCTCGTCTCGGGACAGGTGTCGTGCATGCTACAACGGCGCGGTGACAGCCGCCGGGGGATGCGTCACCGATCATCCGGAAGGCACACCCGGACGCGACCACCCGGCGGACGGGAGGCGCGGGGCGGGCCCGCCACGCGCCTCCCGTCCGCCGGTCCGCACCTCAGGACGCCGACCGCCCGACCGCGTCCGTCGCGTGCTCGTGCGGAGCGCCCCCGTCCGCCGTGCGCTCGTCCGCGCCGTCCGCCGCCGCCCGCGCCGCCTCGGCGGCGATCAGCACCCGGGCTGCGACCGCGACCCCCTCCTCGCGCCCGAGCTCGGTGTCCTCGTGCTCGATGTTGACGCGCATCTCCGGGTCGACCTCGTGCAGCGCACGGAGGAACTCGGTCCAGTACGCGGTCGGGTGTCCCTTGCCGAGCGCGACGAAGTCCCAGGACGACGGCGACGGCCAGGCGTTCGCCCACTCGTCGCCGCCCAGGTTCGTGCGGGGCTCGTCCGGCGCGAGTCGGCGGAAGGAGTTGTCGAGCACGCCGTTCAGCGCCGCCGCCGGGTTGATCCGGACGTCCTTCGCGGCGGCGTGGACGACGAGCGGCCCGAGTTCGCGGACCACGGCGACCGGGTCCATCTGCTGCCAGAACAGGTGCGACGCGTCGAGCTCGACCCCCACGTTCGTCAGCCCACCGCGCTCGACGAGTTCGCGGATCGTCGCGACGTTGAACACGAGGTTCTGCGGGTGCAGCTCGAGCGCGACCCGCACGCCGTGCTCCCCGGCGAGCGCGTCGATCTCCTGCCAGAACGGCACGGCGACGCTCCACTGGTGTTCGAGGACGTCGAGCGCGGCGGAGTTCCACGCGTTCACCACCCAGTTCGGACGGCGCCCTCCGGGCTCCCCCGCCGGCAGCCCGGACATCGTCACGACCCGCGTCTGCCCGAGCCGACCGGCCAGGCGGATGCTGCGACGGACGTCGTCGGCGTGGGTGGGGCCGATCGCCGGGTCCGGGTGCAACGGGTTGCCGTTGCAGTTGAGCCCGGCGATCTCGACACCGGTGCCGGCGAACCGCGCGAGGAACGCGTCGCGGACGGCGTCGTCGACCAGGATCGCGTCGACGTCCGGGACGTGCACGCTGGGCAGGAACCCACCGGTGTTCAGCTCGATGCCGGTGAGACCGTTCGCCGCGACGACCCGCAGGGCGTCCTCGAGCGGGCGGTCGTGCAGGATCGCGTCGTACAGCCCGAGCCTCATGCGTGCACCGCCTCGGCGACCGTCTGCACCGCGCCGTCGGCTGCCGCGGACCGGGCCACCGCGTCGAGGACCTCCATGTTGTGGACGCCGTCGTGGAAGGTCGCGTTCGTCGGCAACGGGTCGACGACGCCGGCGACCTCGTCGAGGAACGCCCGCGCCTGGTACTCGAACATCTGGTTCTGTCCCCAGCCGACACCGGGCGCGTCCATCGCCATCCCGCCGGCGACGTACGGGTGGTCCGGTCCGAGCACCACCTGGCGGTACCCTCCGGTCCGCGAGCCGTCCGACTGCAGCGCGAGACCGATCTCGGACGGACGCTCCTGGTCCCAGCGCGCCGCGCCGTGCTCGCAGAAGGCCTCGACGACCAGGCCGTTCGGGTGGCTGGTGGCGACCCGGGACGCCTCGAGCGAACCGACGACCGTGCCGTCCCCGAAGCGCGCCGAGAACGTGGCGTAGTCGTCGTTCTCCACGACGGCGCGCTCCCCGGTCAGCGGGACGTCCTGCCCGCGCAGCGCGAAGCCGGCGGCGACCGGACGCTCGGTGACCGCGGTGGTGAACGTCCCGCCGGAGACGCTCGACACCGGCCCGGCGAGGAACTCGGCGACGTACGTCAGGTGCGAGCCGACGTCGGCGAGCGTCCCGGTGCCCGGTGCCCCGGTGAAGCGCCACGAGATCGGGACGTCGGGTGAGGCGCCGTAGTCGGTCCAGTACCGACCCGAGACGTGCAGGACCCGCCCGAGGGTGCCGTCCGTCACGAGCTCCCGGATCGCCGCGAGCCCGGGCGCGCGACGGTAGGTGAAGCCGATCCGTCCGACGACCCCGCGCTCCGCCGCACGGTCGGCTGCGGACGCCATCGCCCGGGCGTCCTCGAGCGTGTCCGACAGGGGCTTCTCGCACAGCACGTGCTTGCCCGCCGCGAGCAGCCCCTCGACGACCTCGCGGTGCAGGTGGTTCGCGACGACCACGCTGACGACGTCGACGTCGTCCGCCGCGGCCACCGCACGCCAGTCGGTGTCGTGCCGTGCGTAGCCGAAGCGCCGGGCGGTCTCGGCGGCGACGGGTTCGTACACGTCGCACACCGAGACGAGCCGCACCGGCGGCAGGGTCGGTGCGAAGAGGGACGGGGCGTTGCGCCATGCGGCAGCGTGTGCCTTCCCCGCCATGCCAGCGCCGATGACGGCGACGCCGATGCTGTCGACCATGCGTGCTCTCCTTCGAGACGAGTGGGACTCTGGAACGTTCCAGAGCGCACTAGACTGTACCGACGGCAGTGCATGTCCTGTCAAGCCCCGATCCTGCGATCCGTCCGGAGGCGCCCGTGTCGCACCGCTCACCGACGATCGTCGACGTCGCCGCACGAGCCGGGGTGTCGAAGTCGCTGGTGTCGATGGTGCTGCGGGACGACCCGGGCGTCTCCCCCGCACGGCGCGCGGCCGTCCTCGCCGCCGCGGACGAGCTCGACTACCGACCGAACCGCGCTGCCGCGATCCTCGCCGGGACCCGCACGCGCACCGTCGGCGTGGTCGTGGACGACTTCCGCAACCCCTGGTTCGTGCCGATGCTCGAGGGCGTGCGCACGGCACTGGCGCCGCACGGTCTCCGGCTGACCCTGGCGGACACCCGGGCCAACGCCCACCTCGGCACGTCACCGCTCGACGACCTCCTGGCGCTCCGCGTCGACGGGGTGGTGCTCGCCGCCGAGGGCTCCGCCGACACCGCGGTCCCGCCCGGCACCCCGGTCGTCGTCGCCGGCGAACGGGCGACGGTGCCGAGCGGACTGGACGTCGTCGCGTCGGACGAGGCCGCGGGCGGGCGGCTCGCGACCGAGCACCTGCTCTCGCTCGGCCACCGGCACATCGTCCACGTCACCGGCTCGGGAGGCCCGGCTGCCGCCCGGCGCGCAGCCGCCGTCGAGCGGATGGTCGCGGCCGGCTCCGCACCGCTCGTCTACGGCAGCGGCGCCACCGCCGAGTCGACCGGGTACGAGGGCACGCGGCGGGCACTGGTGGAGCACCCGGAGACGACCGCGGTGTTCGCGGCGAACGACGTCATGGCGATGGGAGCGATCGCCGCCGTGCGCGACGCGGGCCTCCACGTGCCCGAGGACGTCTCGGTGATCGGCAACGACGAGACGCCGCTCGCATCGTCACCGCTCGTCCGGCTGACCACCGTCGACCCGCACAACGACGAGGTCGGCCGGCTCGC
Source organism: Curtobacterium subtropicum (assembly GCF_030362975.1). Classification (NCBI taxonomy): domain Bacteria; kingdom Bacillati; phylum Actinomycetota; class Actinomycetes; order Micrococcales; family Microbacteriaceae; genus Curtobacterium; species Curtobacterium subtropicum. Next base: position 299,710 of record NZ_JAUCMM010000002.1, on the reverse strand, counting down.
GGCGGAGCGCCTGGTGGACCTGATCGGCGCTCCGCGAGGGCAGGGCGCGCCGGAACGGACGCTGGTGGCGCCGACCCTGGTCGTCCGGTCGACGACCGCGCCTCCCCGCGCCTGACGGAACGCTGCCGTCCGCGCGAAGCACCTCCGCCCCGACGAGACCCCGCGGGATCCGGCGTCGTCTCAGCAACGGGAGGGCGTCTCACGCGGACGCGGCCGCTTCAGAAACCCGCCAGCGCACTGAGTGGCACGACGCCGGAACGACAGAACCCCCGCCGGCGGCGGGGGTTCCGTGGAGTGCGGAGACGGAGGGATTTGAACCCTCGGTCCCCTCAAAGGGGACTCCACCTTAGCAGGGTGGTGCACTCGGCCTGACTATGCGACGTCTCCGTGCGCTCTCGCGAGCGCGTGTCCCACCATACAGGAGGACGAGCATCCTCTCGACCTCGGCACCACCGTGCTGCGCGCGCCGCCCTGTCCACCGGACGCCGCGAGCGATCGAGCGCGGGAGGTCGGGTCCCCTGAAGTGGGGACAGGTGGGGGTTGTCGGGTCGTACCCCGACGCCTAGCATCGACGGGACGCGGACATCACGTTCCGGGGGCATCACCTCCCCGTCGCCGCGACACAGCACCAGACGTCGTCCCCCCTTCTGCCGAGCCCGACGCACCCGACCGCGGCGGCCCGGAGGGGACGGCCAGGGGGCGCGGACCCTGTCCGCGCCCCCGCCCTGGGTGCCCCTCGGGCCACCCCCGTACTTCAGGCAGCCGAGCGGAACCGGTCGGGTAGCGCGATGAGGTCCTCGGCCAACCCGAGCAGCTCCGACGCGCACACGTCGGGCTGCGCACGCTCCGCTGCAGCAGCAGCCCGCTCGACCTGCTGCACACGAGCGCGCCGCCCGACGACGGCGTCGATCCCGTTCGCCACGGCGACGTCGTCGGTGAAGAACGTGTCGAGCACCGCGCGCTGCGCCACGAGCCAGTCGGCACTGACGATCGCACCGCGTCGACGCAGGTACCACGCACCGATCTCGACGAGCGCTCCGGCCTCGGTCAGGCAGGACCGGAGCACGTGTGCGTCGAACGGCTCGTCGACCCCCTGGCACCCGGGTGCCGGATCGGCGATCATCGCCCGCGCGACCCGCAGCCGCTCGACCATCTGCCCGACGGACCAGGGCGCGACCACGACCCCGACGTATCGCTGCACGCTGACGAGTCGCAGCGACTCGAGCGGGACGAGGGCTTCGCGCACCGGCGTCCGGGAGACCTGCATGTCCCGCGCGATGTCGTCGAGTCGGAGTCGCTGTCCGCGGCGGTAGACCCCGCGCAGGACGTTCTCGAGCAGCTTGAGGAAGACGGCGTCCCGCAGCAGGCTGCGTCGGATGCCGTTCGGGTCGGGGACCCGGTCGTTCCCTGGAGACGATGACCGATCCATCGCCCCAGGGTCACGCACGACGACCACCGGGTGCTCCGGAGGCGGGCGACCGGTGGAACGATCCGGTCGGTGTCGGGATGTGGAGGAGTGACATGCCGAGACCCTCCCAGCGAGAGGGTTTCGGCGCTAAACATCACGTATACGAAATACTACTTCTTGGACGCGTCGGTGAGGACCGACAAGGGTTGGGTGATGTCCTCCAGCCCCTTGCGCGCCGCATCGACCCCGAACACCAACGCCACGACCCCACCGGCGATCATCACCGCCGACCCGAGCAGGTACCCCCAGAAGAGCGGTTCCCGAGACGAACCGTCCCCGATGAACGCGCCGTAGACGGCGGGCGCGACCGCACCGAAGATCTGCGCGAGGGCGAAGAAGTACGAGATCGCCTGCGACCGCAGTTCGAGCGGGAAGATCTCGCTCACGGTGAGGTAGGCGCTCGAGGCACCGGCCGACGCGAAGAAGAACGAGACGCACCAGAAGACGACCTGCACCGTGGCACTGATCGCGTCCGCTCGGAACAGGAACGCCGAGGTCGCCAGCACGAGCCCGGACACCAGGTACGTCAGGAAGATCATCTGCCGCCGGCCCCAGGTGTCGAAGAAGCGCCCGAGGATGATCGGCCCGAGCAGGTTGCCGATGGCGAACGGGAAGAAGTACACCGACGTTTCCGAGGTCTTCAGCCCGAAGAAGTTCGTGAGCACCAGCGCGTAGGTGAAGAAGATCGCGTTGTAGAGGAACGCCTGCGTGATCATCATCGTCGCGCCGACCAGGGTGCGGGTCGGGTACTGCTTGAGCAGGACCCGCGCGATGGTGAGGAAGCCGACCTTGTCGAGCGGGGTGACGGTCATCGCCTTGGACCGGTCGACGTCGGGTAGACGGTGGCCCGTGCTCTTCTCGACCGAGTCCTCGATCTCCGACACCGTCCGTTCGGCCTCGTCCTCGCGCCCGTGCGTCATCAGCCAGCGCGGACTCTCGGGGATGTGCCGCCGCAGGAAGATGATCGCGATGCCGAGCACCGGGCCGAGGAAGAACCCGATGCGCCAGCCGATGTTCTCCGCGAAGATCGACGGGTCGAGCAGGTAGATGTTCGCGAACGCACCGAGCGCGGCACCGCCCCAGTACGTGCCGTTGATGGCGATGTCGACGTGCCCGCGGTACTTCGACGGGATGAGCTCGTCGATCGCCGAGTTGATCGCCGCGTACTCACCGCCGATGCCGAGCCCCGCGATGAAGCGGAACGCCGCGAGGAACCAGAAGTCCTGCGCCAACCCCGCGATGCCCGAACCGATCAGGTAGATCGCGAGCGTCAGGATGAAGAGCTTCCGGCGCCCGAGCCGATCGGACAGGCGTCCGAAGACGAGGGCGCCGACGACCTGCCCGACCAGGTAGATGGTGCCGAGCAACGTCACCTGCTGCGTCGACAGGTCCAGGTCCGCCTGGAAGCCGGCGTTCGAGACGATCTGGATCTCGAGGCCGTCGAGGATCCAGGACACCCCCAGTCCCACCACCACGCTCCAGTGGAACCGCGTCCACGGCAGTCTGTCCATCCTGGCGGGGACCAGGCTCGTGATCGCCCCGTTCGTCGTACTGCTCACGAGAGCGGACCGTACTCCGGAGATTCCAGGCAGGTTCCCAGTGCCAGCGCAGCTTTACGTCCTCACAGATTCAGGAAGTCGTGCGATGTGGACGGAAGGCGCGGGGCAGGCTGGCACCGCGCCTCCCGTCCGCCTCGGATCACGGTGACGCGCGACGTCACGGCCGCACCGGTCGCACGTCGGGATCGGTAGCGTGGCGGCGTGCCGCTGCAGAACTCGACCGACCGCATCCTGACCACGCACACCGGATCGCTCCCCCGGACGCCCGAGCTGACCGCGCTCCTGGTCGCCCGCGACCAGGGGAAGCCCTTCGACGAGCAGGCGCTCCGCGAGGAGACGGCCGCCGTCCTCGCGCGGACCGTCGACGCGCAGCTCGACGCGGGGATCGACGTGGTCAACGACGGCGAGGTCCCCCGCGTCGGCTTCTCGACGTACATCAGCGAGCGCCTGTCCGGCTTCGGTGGTTCGGGGCACCGCAAGCCCACGCTCGACAGCGTGAAGTTCCCGGAGTACGCGGCGTTGCAGGCCCGGCAGATCGACGAGGGCGCCGAGTTCGCCCGCGTGTGGGACACCCCTGTGGCCCAGGGCCTGCTCGAGTACGACCAGGAACGCGCCGGCATCCGCGAGGACCTCGACGGCTTCGCTCGCGAACTCGACCGGAACGCCGCCGCCGGCCGCGCGCCGGCCGGCACGTTCATCTCGGCTGCGACCCCCGGCATCGTCGCGACGACCCTGCTGCTCGACGAGGCGAACCCGCACTACCGCGACCACCGCGAGTACGTCTTCGCACTGGCGGAGCAGCTCCGCGTCGAGTACGAGGAGATCGTCGCACGCGGGCACGTCCTGCAGCTCGACGCTCCGGACCTCGCCATGGAGCGCGTGATCCACTTCGGCGACGCGCCGCTGGACGAGTTCCTCGCGGCCGTGGACCTGCACGTCGACGCCCTGAACCACGCGCTGCGGAACATCCCCAAGGAGCAGACCCGGCTGCACGTCTGCTACGGCAACTGGCAGGGGCCGCACCAGGACGACGTCCCGGTCGACGTGCTGCTCCCCCACCTGTACCGAGCCGAGGTCGGCTCGTTCAGCATCCCGTTCGGCAACCCGCGGCACGCGCACGAGTGCCCGGCGTTCCGCGACCTGCCGCTGCCCGACGGCGCGGTGCTCGTACCCGGGGTCATCGACGTGACGACGAACTACCTGGAGCACCCGCAGCTCGTGGCGAACCGGATCGTCGAGGCGGCGGAGGCCGTCGGCGACCCGACCCGGATCGTCGCGGGGACGGACTGCGGCCTGGCCACGTTCGCCAGCTACGAGTTCGTCGCGTCGGACGTCGCGTGGGCCAAGCTCCGCGCGCTCGTCGAGGGCGCCGAGATCGCGTCGCGCCGCCTGTTCGGCTGACGCTCCCGCCGCCCGGTCCCGGCACGCTCGACTGCGAGACGCCGGCGACGGCACGAGACGCACCCGATGCGGGGAGACGCCGCCGGATCCGGCGGCGTCTCGCGCGGTCGAGGGCGTCTCGCGGTACACGGACGCGGGCCGTGACCAGGCGGACGGGAGGCGCGTGGCGGGTCCGCCACGCGCCTTCCCTCGCGCATGTCGGTGCGCGGGCGTAGCGTGCGGACCGTGACCCGACCTGACATCCACACGGTCGGCGAGCTCCGCGCTGCTGGACACGTCCAGAAGTCGGTCCGCGCCGAGATCCGCGACAACCTCCTCCAGGCCCTGCGCGACGGCCGGGACCCCTGGCCCGGCCTGCACGGGTTCGAGACCACCGTCATCCCGCAGCTCGAACGCGCGCTCATCGCCGGGCACGACGTCGTGCTGCTCGGTGAACGCGGGCAGGGCAAGACCCGCCTTCTCCGCACGCTGCAGGGACTGCTCGACGAGTGGACCCCGGTGATCACCGGGTCCGAGCTCGGCGAGCACCCCTTCGAACCGATCACGACGGCGAGCATCCGTCGCGCCGCTGACCTCGGTGACGCCCTGCCGATCGCATGGGTGCACCGCGACGAGCGCTACGTCGAGAAGCTCGCGACACCGGACACCAGCGTCGCCGACCTGATCGGCGACGTCGACCCGATGAAGGTCGCGGAAGGACGCAGCCTCGGCGACCCCGAGACCATCCACTTCGGCCTGATCCCCCGCGGTCACCGCGGCATCGTCGCGATCAACGAACTCCCCGACCTGGCGGAGCGCATCCAGGTCGCGATGCTCAACGTGATGGAGGAACGCGACGTGCAGATCCGCGGCTACGTGCTGCGCCTGCCGCTCGACGTGCTCGTCGTCGCGAGCGCCAACCCCGAGGACTACACGAACCGCGGCCGGATCATCACCCCGCTGAAGGACCGCTTCGGCGCCGAGATCCGCACGCACTACCCGATCGAGCTCGCGGACGAGGTCGCGGTCATCCGGCAAGAGGCGCAGTTGACCGCCGAGGTGCCGGACGCCCTGGTCGAGATCCTCGCGCGCTTCACCCGTGCCCTGCGGCAGTCGAGCGCCGTCGACCAGCGCAGCGGCGTCAGCGCACGCTTCGCGATCGCCGGGGCCGAGACGATCTCCGCCGCGGCCGTGCACCGTGCGGCGCGGCAGGGCGAGGAGCACCCGGTCGCCCGGCCGATCGACCTCGAGACCGCGGTCGACGTGCTCGGCGGCAAGATCGAGTTCGAGAACGGGGAAGAGGACCGTGCCGACGAGGTCCTGGAGCACCTGCTCCGCACCGCGACGGCCGAGACCGTCCGCTCGCGCTTCCGCGGGATCGACTTCGGCGTGCTCGTCGAGGCGCTCGACGGCGGCACGATGGTGACCACCGGTGAGCAGGTCAGCGCCCGGGCGTTCCTCGAGGGGCTGCCCTCGATCGGCGAGTCGGACGTGTACGACCAGGTCTGCGAGCGGCTCGGTGCGACCGACGACGGCGAGCGTGCCGGCGCGATCGAGCTCGCGCTCGAGGGGCTCTTCCTCGCCCGACGCATCAGCAAGGAGTCGGGGGGCGGCGAGGCCGTCTATGGCTAGTCGGCAGAACCGCCGCCTGACCCGTGACGCCCGCTACGGCAGGTACGAGGGCGGACCGGACCCGCTCGCTCCCCCGGTCGACCTGTCCGAGGCGCTCGACGCCATCGGCGAGGACGTCATGGGCGGCACCTCACCCGAGCGCGCGCTCCGCGAGTTCCTGCGGCGCGGCGGTCAGACCCAGCGCGGACTCGACGACCTGATGCGCCGGGTCGCCGAACGTCGGCGCGAGCTCACCAGCCGGAACAACCTCGACGGCACCCTGCGGCAGGTCAAGGAGCTGCTCGACGAGGCCCTGCTCGCCGAACGCGGTGAGCTCGCCCGGAACGTCGACCTCGACGACGGCGACCGCGCACTGGCCGAGATGCAGCTCGACAGCCTCCCGCCGTCACCCGCGAGCGCCGTGCAGGAGCTTGCCGGCTACGACTGGAAGAGCCCGACGGCTCGGCAGAAGTACGACGAGATCAAGGACCTGCTCGGGCGCGAGGTCCTCGACCAGCGCTTCGCCGGGATGAAGCAGGCGCTCGAGAACGCCTCCGACGAGGACCGCGCGGCCGTCTCGGCGATGATGCGCGACCTCAACCAGCTGCTCGAGGACCACCGACGCGGCACCGACACGCAGGAGCAGTTCGACGCCTTCATGGCGCAGCACGGGCAGCACTTCCCGTCAGAGCCGAAGAACGTCGAGGAGCTGCTCGACGACCTCGCCGCCCGGGCCGCGGCCGCCCAGCGGATGCGGAACTCGATGACGCAGGAACAGCGTGACGAGCTCGACGCCCTGGCGCAGCAGGCGTTCGGCTCGCCGGACCTGATGGGCCAGCTCGGGCAGCTCGACGACAACCTGCGCGCGCTCCGTCCCGGCGAGGACTGGGGCGGTTCGGAGCGCATGGACGGCGAGCAGGGCCTCGGGCTCGGCGACGGCACCGGGGTGTTCCAGGACATCGCCGACCTCGACGCCCTGGCCGAGCAGCTCGCGCAGTCCGGGCCGGGGTCCGACCTGGCCGACCTCGACCTCGACGCCCTGCAGCGCCAGCTCGGGGACGAGGCAACGGTCGACGCCCGCACCCTGCAGCGGTTGGAACAGGCCCTCCGCAACTCGGGCGCGGTCAAGCGCGGCTCGGACGGTCAGCTGCGTCTGACCCCGAAGGCGATGCGGCAGCTCGGCAAGAGCCTGCTCAAGGACGTCGCCGAGCGGATGTCCGGGCGGCAGGGTGCCCGTGACCTCCGCCGATCGGGTGCCTCCGGCGAGCCCTCCGGTGCCACCCGTCCGTGGGCTTTCGGCGACACCGAACCGTGGGACCTCCCCCGGTCGATCACGAACGCCCTCGTGCGCACCGCCGCGGACGGCAGGACCGGGCCCGGCGTGCGCCTGACGATCGACGACGTCGAGGTGCAGGAGACCGAGGCGCGGACGCAGGCCTGTGTGGCACTGCTCGTCGACACCTCGTTCTCGATGGCGATGGAGGACCGCTGGGTCCCGATGAAGCGCACCGCCCTCGCGCTCCACACGCTGGTCAGCACCCGGTTCCGCGGGGACGACCTGCAGCTCATCGCCTTCGGGCGCGAGGCCGAGGTGATGGACGTCGACCAGCTCGTCGGCCTCGACGCGCAGTGGGACAAGGGGACGAACCTGCACCACGCGCTGCTGTTGGCGAACCGGCACTTCCGGAAGCACCCGACGGCCCAGCCCGTGCTGCTCGTCGTGACGGACGGCGAGCCGACCTCGCACCTCGAGCCGAACGGGCAGGTGTGGTTCGGCTACCCGCCCGACCCGGTGACGATCGCACTGACGGTGCGCGAACTGGAGAACGCCGGTCGGCTCGGCGCACAGACGACGTTCTTCCGGCTCGGCGACGACCCCGGGCTGGCGCGGTTCATCGACGCGATGGCCCGGCGGGTGGACGGCTCCGTCGTGGCGCCGGAGAACGACGACCTCGGGGTCGCCGTGGTCGGCTCGTACCTCGGGGCGCGTCGCGGCGGCGCGTCCTTGTTCGGCGACGACTGGTCGGGGTAGACGCGACCGGCTGACGGACGGGAGGCGCGGTGTCGGCCGGCACCGCGCCTCCCGTCCGTCACGCCCTGCGCCCGTCCGCAAGACGCAACCTCAGCGACAGCGCGCAGCGCTGTACCGTTGCGCGCAGTCGGCACGGTTGCGTTCCGCGGAAGGAGATCCGTCAGAAGAGGGGCCAGGGGACGGCGGGGCCGTGGCCGGGCGGCGGCGGGAACACGCCGACCGCCCGCAGGGCGGCACAGCGGGCACGCAGGTTGTCGACCTCATTGCGGGTCAGGTGCTCGGCGAGCGCGACGCCGAGGTCGCCGCGGAGTGCCTCGGACACGCGGTCGAGTCCCTCGAGCTCGTCGGGGTCCAGCGGCTCCCCGATCCAGCCCCACAGGACCGTGCGGAGCTTGTGGTCGACGTGGAAGGTCAGCCCGTGGTCGACGCCGTACCGGTGGCCGTCCGGCATGGCGAGCACGTGCCCGCCCTTGCGGTCGGCGTTGTTCACCACGACGTCGAACACGGCCATCCGACGGAGCGCAGCGGTGTCCTCGTGCACGAGCGTGACCGGTCGGTCGTGCTCGTCGATCGCCTCGAGCACGGGCAGCCACGGGGCGTCCTCGGCGTCGGCCTCGTCGGTCGGCACCAGGTCGACGGCGTCCTGCTCCGGGTCGACGTCCTGCCAGCGCTGGACCATGCCGGGGCCAAACGGACCGTCACCGAGCCAGGTGGGCGGCACGATCGACCAGCCGAAGGCCTCGGAGACCAGGTGGGCGGCGACCTCACGGCCGGCGAGGGTGCCGTCGGGGAAGTCCCAGAGCGGACGCTCCCCCTCGACGGGCTTGTACACGACGGACTCGCCGTCGAGGTCGGCGAGGAAGGTGGCGTTCGACGCCTCGCGGATGCGCGCCCGGATCGTCAGTGGGCCGTCGTACCGAGGAGCGGCGGAACTCATGCGGCGGGGCTCATGCGTCGCCGGGCCGTCGACCTGCTGCGACGACCTCGCGCGTGCGCTCGACGAAGGCCCGGGCACTGCCGACGGGGATCTTCACCTGGAAGACCTCGGCCGGCTCGGGCATCTCGACGACGGCCTCGACCTCGTCACCGTCCTCGTTCGTCTCGGTGACGATCTCGAGCTCGTCCTCGATCGGGTACGCCTCGATGACCACCTGCGCGGTCGCCGGGTCGAACCCCAGGCTCAGCGCGCCCGCGCGGAACTCGGGCTCCACCGGCTGGTCGAGCGGTGCGGCGTCGCGGAGCTCGGACGGTGCTTCCGGGGGGACGCTGAAACGGTTGTCCTCGACGGTGGCGACCTCGTCGAGGAGCTCGGCGACCTTGTCCGCGAGCACCGCCGACTGCTCCTTCTCGAGCGCGACGCTGGTCACCCGCTTGCCGTCGCGTGCCTGCAGGTAGAAGGCACGCTCGCCCGGGCGGCCGACCGTCCCGACGACGAGACGTTCCGGCCAGTCGAAGCCGTGCACGATGGTGGGCATGACCCGATTGTAGGAGCGTCCGGCTCCGTCCGCTCAGGGTCGCGCGGTCCCCGGCTGGCTGTGACCCACACCGCCAGCAGGACCAGGCTCGCCGTGGCCGGCGCCGCCAGCAGGACCGGGCTCGCCGTCGCCGGACGCTCCGGCAGCCGGTCGGGGATCACCGTGTCCCGCGCCGCCGCCGACCGCCGCGTCCCCGGTCGGGGCCGGCGCCGCCGCGAGCCAGGACAGGTCGCCCGAGTCGGTGTTCGTCGCGACGACCTCGGGCCGGTGCTCGCCGTAGCGGACGACGGAGACCGATGCGGGACCGACCGCGATCCGCTGGAACAGGTCGAGGTGCATGCCGAGCGCGTCGGCGAGGACGGACTTCACGATGTCGCCGTGGCTCACCGCGACCCACACCGCGGTCGGGCCGTGCTCGGCCTCGACCTCGGCGTCGATGCGGCGGATCGCGGCGACGGCCCGGGACTGCATAATCTGCATGGACTCGCCGCCGGGGAACACCACGGCACTCGGGTTCGCCTGGACCGTGCGCCACAGCGGCTCCTGCGCCAGGTCCGCGAGCTTCCGACCCTGCCAGTCGCCGTAGTCGGCCTCGGTGATCGCCCGCTCGACGCGCACGTCGGGGCTCCCCTGCTGGCGGGCGAGCAGCGCGCGGGCGGTCTGGCGGCAGCGTTCGAGCGGGCTCGTCACGAGCGCGGCGAGCGGGATCGGCGCGATGCGTTCGGCGGCACGGTCGGCCTGCTCGCGCCCGACCCGGTCGAGAGCGACCCCGGCGGTGCGACCCGCCAGGACGCCGGTCGCGTTCGCGGTGGTGCGTCCGTGCCGGACGAGGAGGACGGTCGCCATGCGGTCGATCCTAGGCATCCCGCCCGTGGGTCCACGGAGCGGCTGGCGGACAGTGGTCGGCCCCGCGCCGGTGATGCACGAAGATGGAGCGGTGCTCGTCTCCATCGTCTACATGAGCCGCTCCGCGGTGCCCTTCGACGACCACGCACTCGCCGAGCTCCTGCGCGAGGCGCGCCTGCGGAACGAGGCGCTCGGCGTCTCCGGGCTGCTCGTCGCGAAGGGCGGCCGCTTCATGCAGCTGCTCGAGGGGCCGGCGTGGAGCGTCGACGACCGCTTCGGTGCGATCGCGCGCGATCCCCGGCACGGCGAGGTGAAGTCGCTGGTCCGCGAGGAGATCGCGCGCCGACGCTTCGACGGCTGGTCGATGGCCTACCGGTCGCTCGACGACCGCGACGTCGCCACCGAGGAGGGGTTCAGCCCGTTCCTGTCCGGCACGATGGACTTCGCGCCGGAGTTCGACGGCACGAGCGCCGCGTGGCTGCTCAAGTGGTTCCGCGATCGCGAGCTCACCGACCGCTGACGCCGGCCGCATGGCCCTGCGGGCCCGCCGGCCGTGTCGCGCTGCGGGCCCGCCGACCGCTGGCACGGCTCAGCCCGACGCAGCTCAGCCTGCCGCGGCGAAGGTGTCCGCGACCACCCCGAGCAACCGCGTCCGGTGCGCGGGTGCCGCGGTCGCCTGCACGACCAGCCGCCACATCACGGCGACGGCCGGGTCGAGGTCCGCACGACCGCTCCGCACCTCGGCGACCAGCTGCACCCCGGTGAAGTAGGGCACGACCGATCCGCCGAGCTCCTCCGGGGTGAGGTCGGTCTCGAGCTCCCCGCTGCCGATCGCGAACCGGAAGACGTCGACGATGCCACCGATCCACTGCTCGTAGAACGACGACGTCGCTCCGGAGAACTCGCCGCGCTCGAGCGACAGCCGGATGCCGGCGCGGACGATCGGGTCGGTGCGGAGCAGGTCGGCGATGTGCTTCGACGCGCCGATCAACGCGGCCAGGGGCGAGGTGGCGTCGTGGCGCACCTCGGCGAAGGTCCGCGCGTTCTGCTCGTCGATCACCCCGAGGGCGAGCGCGAGCTTCGTCGGGAAGTGGAAGTGCAGCGTTCCCTGCGCGACGTCGGCGCGTCGTGCGACGGCCGCGATCGACGTGGCGGCGAAGCCGACACGGTCGAACTCCTCCGCCGCGGCCACCAGGATCTGCTCACGTTTCCCCACGTGACCAGTGTCACGGACGGGAGGCACGGTGCGGGCCGGCACCGTGCCTCCAGTCCGAGGGTGGTCGCGCTGCGTCGTCGTGGACGACGGTCAGGCGGCGTGACGGGCCAGGGTCATCCGCTCCTCGGGGACGTCCTGCAGGTCGCGTCCGCGGAACCAGCGGAGCAGCCAGTCGGCCGGCGAGCCGGCCAGGTCGGCGGGCAGGCCGGAGCGCTCGGTGAGGAAGGTGCTGAAGCCGGGCTCCTCGCGGACCTCGAGGTCCGAGGGGTTGCCGAACGCCATCGACCACCCGTCGAAGCGGCGGGTGTCGATGTCCTCGCGGGAGAGCGACTTGACGCCGTGGTGACGGGTGTCGCGCTCGATCGCGGCGAAGCGGTCCTCGACGCTCCAGGACGGACCCTCGAGCACCTGCATGAAGCGGCCGCCCTTCGCGAGCAGCAGGCCGGAGACACCGAGCGCGTCGTTGCGCAGGCGGGCTTCACGGAGCATGGCGACCAGCTGGTCGTCGGTCATCTCGTCGACGGCGACGGACATGTACACGAGGGAGGTGAGTTGGGTCATCGGCGCCAGTCTGTGTCCTGCTGCGGTGGAGGGTCAACGCGGTCGTCCGCACACCGCACCGTGGTGCGGTGTGCGGACGATCGGCGCTGGACCGCAGGTCCCGGCACGTCGGGTCGCGGGTCCCGGCACGTCGGGTCGCGGGTCCCGGCACGTCGGGTCGCGGGTCCCGGCACGTCGGGTCGCGGGTCCCGGCACGTCGGGTCGCGGGTCCCGGCACGTCGGGTCAGGTCAGCGCGAGGAGCGTGTTCACCTGCTCGTTCACGCCGGTCAGCGACGAGACGGGCTTGCCGTTCGCGTAGATGCCGTCGAACGCCGGCTGCACGAGGGCCTGCACGTCGGCGGGGTTCCGGGTGACGGGGAACAGGAACGTCGTGCCGTCCGCCACCTGCTCGGTGAACGCGGAGACGTCGAGCCCGCGCTCCCGGAACGCGGCGACCGCGGCGTCGGTGCCCGACCGGCGGGCCGGGAAGACGATGCCTGCGCGGCCGACGATCTCCTGCGCCGCGGCGCTGCCGAGGAACGCCACCCACTTCGCTGCGGCCTCCGGGTTCCTGGCCTGCTTCGTGATCGAGTCCCCGAGGCCGTTGAACATCGACGCTCGGTGCCCGATCGGCCCCTTCGGCGTCGGGGCGATGGCGACGTCGACGCCCTGCAGGTTGGCGTAGGCGCCGATCATCCACGACCCGTTGAACGACAGCGCGACCTTCTTCGAGCCGAGCTGCACGTCCGGACCGGTCGTGGTGGAGAACACCCCGTACTTCGGCATGTAGCCCTTCTCGGCGAGCCCGAAGTACCACGAGATCGTCTTCTGGAACGCGGGGTCGTCGTAGCGGAACGCGTTCCCCCACGGGTTCTTGTTCGTGTAGAACCAGTCGATCGAGCCCGTGAACGGGGACCACTGCGTCTGGCCGAAGCCGTCGCCACCGCTGCCGTTGGCGCTCATGCCGTAGACGGCCACGTTGCTCTTGTCGAAGCCGGGCTCGTCCCCGCGACGGCCCTTGCTGTCGATCGTCAGGTGCGCGACGGCCCGTTCGAAGGTGCCGCCGTCGTCGGGGTTCCACTCGAGTGCGGCGAGGTCCTCGGCGGTGTAGCCGGCCTTCGCGATCACGTTCCGGTCGTAGAACATCGCGACCGTGTCCCAGTCCTTCGGCGACCCGTAGCGGTGCCCGTCCCGACCCTTCCAGAGCTGCGCGAGGCCGGACTGGTAGTCGTCGTCGCGGATCGTGCTCGTCGCCTCGAGCTCGTCGAGCTTGTAGAGCACGTCGAGGTCGGCGAACTGCGGGAACTTCGACAGGTGGTCGGTGAAGACGTCGGGCGCGGTCCCGGCGATGAACCCGGCGGTGAGCTTCGTCCAGTAGTCGTTCCAGCCGAGCTGCGTGATGCGGATCCTGATGTCCGGATTCTCGCGCTCGAACGCCTTCGCGACGGCCTGGTAGGCGGGGAGCTGGTTGGCGTCCCAGAGCCAGTAGGACACGGTGCCGGTCGCACCACTGCGGGGGTTCGGCGTGCTCGGTGACGAGCAGGCGGCGAGGGCGCCGAGCGCCAGGGCCGAGGCACCGCCCGCGAACAGGGCGCGGCGGGAGATGGAGTGCGTCATGTGCGGGGGTCCCTACTTGATCCCGGAGAAGCCGATGGAGTTGACGATGCGCTTGGCGAAGACGCCGAACAGCACGATCATCGGGAGGGCGGCGACGAGGGTCGCGGCCATGAGGCCCGCCCAGTCGGTGCCGGACTGCGGGGTCTGCGACTTGAAGACGCCGAGCGCGACCGTGAGGACGCGGGAGCTGTCCGTGTACGACACCATCAGCGGCCAGAAGTAGTCGTTCCACGCCGTGATGTAGGTGAGCACCGCCAGGGTCGCGATCGGTGCCGAGGCCATCGGCAGGACGAGCCGGAAGAACACCCGGACCTTCCCGGCGCCGTCGATGAGCGCGGCCTCCTCGACCTCGCGCGAGATGCCGAGGAAGAACTGCCGGAGGAAGAACACCGCGAACGGGGTCATCAGCATCGAGGGCAGCGCGATCCCGAGCAGGGTGTCGACCAGGCCGAGCGACTTGATCAGCGTGAAGTTCGGCAGGAGCGTGAAGATCGTGGGGACCATGAGCCCCGCGAGGAACACGCCGAAGACCTTGTCACGGCCCGGCCAGCGCAGTCGGGCGAAGGCGTAGGCGGCTCCGGCGGAGAAGAACACCTGCCCGACCGTGATCATCGTCGCGGTGAGGACCGAGTTGAGCAGGTACTGCCAGAAGTTGATCGCCGCGCCGGAGCCGCCCTGCGCGAGGGCCTCCTCGGTGGACTGCAGGCCGAAGACCCGCTCGAACCCTCCCAGGCTGAAGCCGGTCGGCAGCAGTGAGGTGGGATCGGCGGAGATCGCGCCGTTCGACGACAGCGCCGTGCGGAGGATCCAGTAGAAGGGGAACAGGGTCACGACGATCACGGCGATCATCGCGGTCCAGGCGAGCACCCGTCCGACCGAGGGCTTCGGACGCGGGGGCTTCGCTCCGCGGGTGGTGAGGGCGCGCGTGGTGGTGGGTTCGACCACCGGGGGCAGGGTGCTGGTCATCGTCGACTCGCTTCCGGTTGCTTCGGTGGCCGTCAGTCCAGGTCGCTCTCGCCGGAGCGCGAGAGTCGGTACTGGATGATCGTGATGATGCTCAGGACGACGAGGAGTGCCACCGAGACGGCGGACGCGTACCCGAACTGGAACCGGCCGAAGGCCAGGTTGTAGATGTAGTTCTGCACGACGTTCGTCGCGTTCGCCGGACCGCCCTGGGTGGTGATCGCGACCGTGTCGAACACCTGGAACGACCCGATGATCGTGATGATCAGGACGAGCGACAGGATCGGGCGGAGCAGGGGCACCGTGATGCGCCAGAACATCTTCCACTCGCTCGCGCCGTCGATGCGGCCGGCCTCGTAGACGCTCTCGGGCAGTGCCTGGAGGCCGGCGAAGATGAGGAGCGCGGTGTACCCGACGTTCCGCCAGACGTTGATGAACGCGATGGTCGGGATGCCCCAGACGTCGCTCTGCAGGAACGGGATCCGACCGACGCCGATCGCCGACAGGACCTCGTTGCCGATGCCGAGCTGCGTGTCGAGGATCCAGAGCCAGATGAGCGCCGCGACGACGTTCGACACCAGGTAGGGCGCCAGCACGATGCCCCGCACGAAGGTCGACTGCGTGAGCCGGTGCATCATGACGGCGATGAACAGCGCCAGGACCGTCTGGAAGCCGATGTTCAGCACCACGTACTCGACCGTGACGGCCATCGAGTTCCAGAAGATCGAGTCCTGGACCAGGCGCTCGTAGTTCTGCAGGCCCGTGAAGACCGGTGGGGTGAGCAGGTTGTACGTGGTGAAGCTGAGCCAGATGCCCCGGATCGTCGGCCAGAGCAGGAAGACCGCGAAGCCGACCGACGCGGGGGCGATGAACACGAGCGCGAGCCACAGGTCGTTCCGCCGGCGGCGGCGTGGCGTGGTGGTCCGGGCACGTGCCGGGGCGGCGCTCCGTGCGGTCCGTGGTGGTGCCGTCACCAGGGGTGACGACAGTGGGCTCTCGGTGGCCATCGCGACTCCTTCGTCTGCGGTGGACTGACGTCGGCAGTCCGTGGCCGGGAATCTACACGTGGGGACTCGACGTCACAAGCATCGATTTGTGGCGCGCTCCAAGGGGTTGTCACGTGTAGAACGCTGTGGCAGGCTGGGCCGCGATCGCGACGGAGCGACCTGCTCGGCGACACGTCCCCCCACCTCGGAAGGTCCCTGATGATCAGCATCGGAATGGTCGGAGCCGGCCAGTTCGCGCCCCAGTTCGCCAAGCTCTTCAAGATCCACCCGGACGTCGACCGGGTGGTCGTCACCGACGTCGTCGAGGGGCGCGCCGAGGACCTCGTCGCCGCTCAGCACCTCGACGGCACGCTCGAGGACTTCGACGCCGTCCTCGCCTCGGACGTCGACGCCGTCGCGATCTTCACGCAGCGGTGGACGCACGGCCCGCTCGTCGTCCGCGCCCTCCGGGCCGGCAAGCACGTCTACTCCGCCGTGCCGATGGCGATCACGGAGGACGAGATCGCCGCGATCATCGAAGCCGTCCGCGAGACCGGGCTGACCTACATGATGGGCGAGACGAGCCACTACAACCCGGCCACCGTCTTCGCGCGGAAGCGGGTCGCCGAGGGCGCCTTCGGCCGGCTGTTCTACGCCGAGGGCGACTACGTCCACGACATGGACCTCGGGTTCTACGCCGCCTACCAGTACAGCGGCGGCGAGCAGTGGAAGCGCACCGCGAGCTACCCGCCCATGCTCTACCCGACGCACTCGGTCGGTGGTGTCCTCGGCGCGATCCCCGGGCACGCGGTCAGCGTCAGCTGCATCGGCGTCAAGGACGACCGCGACGACGGGGTGTTCGACAAGGAGGTCAGCCAGTTCGACAACGACTTCTCGAATGCGACCGCCCTCTTCGAGCTCGACAACGGCGGCGTCGTGCGGATCAACGAGATGCGCCGGGTCGGCTACCCGTCGCACCTCCGCGAGTCCCGCTTCCGGTACTTCGGCACCGAGGCGAGCTTCGAGCAGCTCGCCACCGTCAGCGTGTGGCAGGACAAGGAGGCCGTGCACGACGTCAGCGACCAGATCGACACCCGCCCGACGATGGAGCTCGACGACCCGCGTCTCGCCGACGTCGACCCGGCCCTCCGCGACGCGTTCGTCTCCGGCTACGCCCCGGTGCACGACGTCGACCGGCTGCCCGCCGAGTTCGACGGGGTGCCGACCGGACACGAGGGCAGCCACCACTTCCTGGTCGACGACTTCGTCCGCGCGGTCGTCGACGGGACGCTGCCCCCGGTGAACGCCTGGGTCGCCGCGCGGTACACGCTGCCCGGCATCGTCGCGCACCGCTCGGCCCTGCAGGGCGGCGTCCGGCTCCCGGTGCCGGACCACGGGGACGCACCCGTACCCGTCACCAGCACCGTCTCGTCTAGGATCGCGAGCGAGTAACCCGCCTCGTGCGGCCCGGCCCGGCCCCGTCCCGCGACGGAGCCGGGCCGCTCCTGTCGGCCCGAGCGGTCGACCGACCGACCGACGAAGGTGATCCCGTGAGCGTGCCGACCAACCCGAGGGCGGTCACCCGCGCGGACGTCGCCCGGTACGCGGGCGTGAGCACCTCGGTCGTCAGCTACGTCGTGCACGACGGGCCGCGCCCGGTCGCCGCCGAGACGGCAGCGCGGGTGCGTGAGGCGATCCGGGTCCTCGGCTACCGACCGAACGCGAGCGCCCAGGCGCTCCGAACCGGCTCGTCGAAGATGCTCGGTCTCATCGTGCCCGAGCTCGACAACCCCTTCTGGTCGGAGCTCGCGGTAGCGGTCACGCACGCGGCGGCCGCCCGGGGGTACGACGTCCTGATCGCGAACAGCGACGGGGACGCCCAGCAGGAGCGGGAGCGACTCCGCACCCTCTCCGCCCGCCAGGTCGACGGCATCATCGTGACGAGCATCATGACGCACCCGGACCTGTCGTCGACGACCGACCCCGGCATCCCGATGGTGCTGCTCAACACCTTCTTCGAGGTGCCCGAGTACGCGAGCATCGGCGTGGACGCCCTGCGCGGCGCCCGCGAGGGCACGCAGCACCTCATCGACCACGGCTACCGGGAGATCGGGCTCGTCATGGGGCACACCGGCTCGATGGAACTCCGCGAGCAGGGGTGGATGCAGGCCCTCCGAGCCGCCGGGCTGCCGGACGGTCCGATCGTCCGCTGCTCGTTCGACCGCGCCGGCGGCTACGAGGCGGGCCTGCGGATGTTCGACGGCGGCGCCGGACCACGGGCGGTGTTCGTCAGCTCCGACCTGCAGGCCGTCGGGCTCCTGCGTGCGCTGTACGAACTCGGGCTCCGTGCGCCGGACGACGTCGCCGTGGTGTCGTTCGACGGCGTGGCCGAGGCGGACTACACGAACCCGCAGCTCACCGTCGTCCGGCAGCCCGTCGAGGCGATGGCCGCGGCCGCGGTCGACCGGGTGCTCGCACGGGAGGACCCCGACGCCCACCACCTCGACCTGGTGCCGGCGGAACTCGTGCTCGGCGCGAGCTGCGGCTGCGACGTGCGGCGCTGATGTTCTACAGCATGTAGAGTCGGCGGTCGTGCGGCACGGTGCCGCACATCCGCCCGACAGGACCCCGCGCTCCGATGCCCGTCACCGCCCCGCCGCCGTCCCGCGGCTGGTTCACCCAGCTCCTCCTCCGTCTGCACTTCACCGCAGGGCTCTTCGTCGGCCCGTTCGTCCTGGTGGCCGCGCTCTCCGGCGCCGTCTACGCCGTTGCACCGACCATCGAGCAGAGCGTGTACCGGCAGGAGCTCACGGCGCCGTCGTCCGCGCCCGCACTCCCCCTCGCCGACCAGGTCGCCGCCGCCGAGCGGTACGTCGCCGAGCGCCACCCGGACGACACCGTCGCCGAGGTCCGACCGGCCCCGGAGCCCGGCACCACCACGCGCGTGATGTTCACCGAGGAAGGACTGCTCGAGTCCCAGACCCGCGCGGTGTTCGTCGACCCCGGTGACGCCGCGGTGCGCGGGGACCTGCCGGTGTACGGCACGTCGGGCTCGCTCCCCTTCCGCACGTGGATCAGCACCGTGCACCGCAGCCTGTTCCTCGGCGACGTCGGACGGCTCTACAGCGAGACCGCGGCCTCGTGGCTCGGGATCGTGTCCCTGGCCGGCATCGGGCTGTGGGCGTTCCGCCTCCGCCGAGCCCGACGGAAGCGTGACCTGCTCCTACCGGACAACCGCGTGACCGGGTACCGGCGGACCTTCTCGTGGCACGCGGCGACGGGCGCATGGGTGCTCCTCGGCGCACTGTTCCTGTCGGCCACGGGCATCACCTGGTCGCACTTCGCGGGCGACAACGTCAGCACGCTCCGCTCGGCGCTCAGCTGGCAGGCGCCGACGGTCGACACCGCACTCGACGGCTCGTCGGCGTCGGCGTCGGGCGGCGAGCACGCCGGTCACCACGGCGGCAGTGCGATGTCGATGGGCTCCCCGACGACGACG
Organism: Curtobacterium subtropicum; assembly: GCF_030362975.1. Lineage (NCBI taxonomy): Bacteria > Bacillati > Actinomycetota > Actinomycetes > Micrococcales > Microbacteriaceae > Curtobacterium > Curtobacterium subtropicum. The sequence goes on along the minus strand of NZ_JAUCMM010000002.1, from coordinate 280,517 downwards.
CCCGAGCAGTTCGACCAGGTGCTCGCGGTCGCCCGCGACTCCGGCGTCCAAGCAGCCGAGGTCCGGATCCGCCCGCCGGCGACGGCCGGCACCGCGTGGACGGTCGAGGAGATCAAGCTCAGCTGGCCGGTCGCGATGAACGCCGTCGCCGTGGACCCGAGCACGATGACGGCGGTGTCCGAGGTCACCTGGGCCGACTACCCGCTCATGGCGAAGGCCGCGAAGCTCGGCATCAACACGCACATGGGAGCACTGTTCGGGCTGGCGAACCAGGTCGTGCTGCTCCTGGCGGCACTCGGGATCGCAGCGATGGTCGTGTTCGGGTACGTCATGTGGTGGCAGCGCCGACCCGCCGGTGCGCGCTCCGGTCGCGCCCCGGCAGCGGGAGCGCTGGCCCGGGCCCCGTGGTGGGGCACCGCCGCGGTGGTCAACGTCGCCGTCGGCCTCGCACTGCTGCTGCCGGTCGTCGGGGTCACCCTGCTCGGGTTCCTGCTGGTCGACGCCCTCCTCGCCACCTCCGGTCGGCGGAGGGCCCGGCAGTAGCCTGACGGGGTGACCGGGGCGAGCACACAGGAGCAGCGGGGCTGGCGATCGACGGGTCGGGCAGCCGTGTACTGGGTCCTGGCGGGACTCGGCGTGCTGGGCGGTGCGGCCACCTGGCTGTTCCTGTTCCTCATGACGGAGGAGGCGACGCGCGGCGCGACCCCGGACCGCTCGGGCCCGAACCCGAACTCCGGCCTCGCGTTCGGCGGCCTCCTGGTGGGGCACGTCGTCGGCCTCGTCGTGCTCGTCCTCGCGGCGCAGTGGGCACGGCGCGACCCGCGGTCCGCGGTGCGGTTCGCCGCCGTCGCGTTCATCGCCGACTCGCTGCTCGGGCTCGTGCTGTCGCTCCTGACGACGGGAGGCGCGCTCGTGGCCCCGTGGCCGCAGCGTCCGTACTAGCCCTGAGGACGGTCCGGTCAGGACCGGGGACGGACGGGAGGCCCGTGGCGGTGTCGCCACGGGCCTCCCGTCCGTCAGGTGGTGCGGATCAGGCGGAAGCGGGCTCCGAGATCGCGTCGCGCAGCGCAGACGCGGCGGCAGCCACGTCATCAGCGCTGTAGATCGCGCTGCCGGCGACCGCGATGCGGGCGCCCGAGGCCTGCACGGCCTCGATCGTCTCGGTGGTGATGCCGCCAGCGACCGAGAACGGGACGCCCGAGGCCTCGCCGTCGCGCAGCAGCGTCTCGAAGGTGAAGCCCTCCTCGGCCTGCTCGTCGAGGCCGGCGTGCATCTCGACGAACGCGGCGCCGAGCGCGACGACTTCCTTCGCGCGGGCGGCCTTGTCCGGTACGCCGATCAGGTCGACGACGATGCCCTTGCCGTGCGCCTCGGCGGCCTTGACTGCACCGGCGATGGTCGAGTCGCCCGCGACGCCGAGCACGGTGACGAGGTCGGCACCGGCCGAGAAGGCGATGTCGGCCTCGAGCTCGCCGGCGTCCATCGTCTTGAGGTCGGCGAAGACGACCTTGTCCGGGTGGGCCTCCTTGATCGCGGTGATCGCGGAGAGGCCGGCGCTCTTGATCAGCGGGGTGCCGAGCTCGATGACGTCGACGTAGGGCGCGGCCTTGCCGGCGAGGTCGAGGGCGGCCTCGGTGGTGAGGGTGTCCATGGCGAACTGGAGCTGCATGGTGGTGTCCTTCCGGTGGTGGTTCGTGGGGGTGTCGACGGTGCGCTCGGATGGCAGGGGCGGTGTCACGCTCGCTGTCACTCGAGGTTGGCGTGCCGCGGCCACAGGTCGTCGGCGGAGTGCCCGCTGCGCTGCCAGAGCGCGTGGAACAGGGCGTCCCCGAGCAGTGCGACGCCCTGCTCGAACAGGCTGCCGGCGTACTGCGCCGAGGTCGTGCCCGACCGGTCGGTCTTCGTCGCCGCGGGGAGCACGAGCGTGGCGTCGGCGACCTCGGACAGCGGGGAGTCGTCCGTCGTGCTCACGGCGAGCACCCGCGCGCCGACGTCCGACGCGGTCCGTGCCGCCTGCACGATGCCACTCGTCGTGCCCGAGCCGCTCGCGACGAGCAGCAGGTCGCCCTGCCGGATCGCGGGCGTCGTGACCTCGCCGACGACGTGCACGTCGAGCCCGAGGTGCATCAGGCGCATCGCGGTCATCCGCAGCGCGAGGCCCGAGCGGCCGGCGCCGTGCACGAAGACGCGCTCGGCGCCGGACAGCAGGTCGAGGGCGCGCTCGAACGGCGCCTGGTCGGCACCGCGGACGGCGGCGATCAGGTCCTGGAGCTCGTCGCCGATCAGCCCGAGGGCGTCGGCGGTCGTCGTGGTGGCCATGGATCCGATGCTCCTCGCGCGGCGTCGTGCGCGCCGCTGCCCACGCAGGCGGCACACCCACCCGATCGGGTGGGGTCGTCCGTCCGGGTGGGACGGGTAGGTTCGGTCCTCGTGGAGACGGGACCGGACGCACCAGCAAGCCGGATCGCGGCGTCGGAGCACGCGCGGACGGTCGCGGAGCAGACCGACCGCCACGCGCTGACCCTCGAGTCGGTCCTCGCCGCCCTGCGCGCGGACCGCCTGTCCGACGCCGCTGCCCGCGCCGAGGCCGTCGAGATCGCCTCCGCTGCACTCGTCGAACTCCGGACCGTGACCGACCGGCAGCGGAGCACACTGCTCGAGCCCGTCACCGGCGCGTTCTCACGGCTGCGGGCCGACCTCCGCCCGCTCGTCCGGTTCGGGGACCTCGACGTGCAGTTCGTCGAGCCGCCGGCGACCGGCAGGGCCCTGCCCGGGGACGTCGCCCACAGCGCGCGGGCCATCGTCCGGACGGCCGTGCTCGCACTGGTCGACGACGGGGTCGCCCGACGGGTCCGCATCCAGTGGGACTGCGACGGGCGCAACCTGCTCATGCAGCTGCGGGACGACGGCGCCGGCACGCTCGACACCCACGACGACGCCGTCCGGCCGATCGCCGAGCGGGTCGTCGCCCTCGACGGCACGATGCGCGTCGACTCCACGCCGGGGTGGGGCTCGACGCTCGACATCTCACTCCCCCTCGATCCCGCACCCGGGGCGGTGGACCTGCCCGACGACAGCGGGCTGACCGAGCGCGAGCGCGACGTGCTCCGGCTCGTGGTGACCGGCGTCGGGAACCGGGAGATCGCCGAGGGACTCGGGATCAGCCCGAACACGGTCAAGTACCACGTGGCGAACCTGCTCCGGAAGCACGGTGCCCGCACCCGAGCGGAGCTCGCCGCCCGCGGCGTCCGTCCCTGAGCGCTGAGCATCGGGCGCGGATCGCCTCCGTGTCGAACCACGTTTCCGACATCGAACCAGCCACCCGGACTGGTTCGATGTCGCCTTCGTGGTTCGACGCGAGCGAGTCAGGCGCCGGGGGCGAGCACCTGGAACATGACGTGGTCGCGCCACTCCCCCGCGATGCGGATGTACTGCGGCGCGAACCCGTACCGCTCGAAGCCGTTCCGCTCGAGCGCCCGCTGCGACCCGGTGTTCTCCGGCAGGGTCTCCGCCTGGACCCGGTGCAGCCCGAGCTCCCGGAACGCATGGTCCACCGCGAGCCCGACCGCACGGGTCGCGTGCCCCTGCCGCGTCCGGCCGGCACGGATCCAGTACCCGAGCGCCGCGGACTGCAGCGCTCCGCGGGTGACGCCGCTCAGGGTGATCCGCCCGAGCAACTCGTCGTCGTCCCCCACGATCACGAAGGGCACCGAGCCGCCCCTCTGCGCGGCAGCGAGCAGGACACCGATGGTCGCTCGCTGTCCGGCCTCGGTGAAGTAGCTGTCCGGCCGCGTCGGCTCGAACGGCCGCAGGTGGTCGGCGCTCGCGCGGACGATCGCGGCGAGCTCGGCTGCATCGGACAGCTCGATCAGTCGGAGGCGGGTCCCGGTGCTCATGGTGGGGGGTTTGCGTTATCTGTTTCTGCCGTGTGGCCGCAGGGATGTGCGAGAGCGCTGCGGAAGCCTTGCATGCGTTGGAGGTGTGCTCTTGCATACGGTTGAGGGTAACGATAGCGATTTCCGCCCAGGATCAACCCTCGCTGCTCCGCACCTTCAGGGGCTAACCGAGCCGCCGGGGGACGACCGAACGCTCTCACCGCGTTGGAGGGCGAGGCAGACCGCTGTGCTGAGGAGGCACAGCGCCGCAGCAATCACGAAGATGCCGCTTTGGTACCCGGGCACAGTCAACGGGAGGACCGCGCCGAGGACGGAGCCAGTTTGGATGACGGTCATGAAGATGGCCGCGCCCTGTCCGACGTCCTTACCGGTGACACGGGCCAGGACGACCACACCGATGCTCTGGAACCCGGCTGCGAACGCGGCGTACAACACCTGCGAGGCAAGGATTGTCCCGTACCCACGGAGAGCGAACAGCACCAGGAACGCAACGACCGCGATGGCGCAGATCACGGCGAGCGTGGCGAACTCCCCCAACTTCAGGGTGACCTTGCGCAGCACAGGAAGCAGAAGAAGCTCCGTGACAGCAGTCACGATGAAGAGAGGAGCGATCGCTTCATTCGATATACCGACCTGCGTGGCATACAAGGGGAGATAAATCGCACGGAGCGTGTCGACCCCTTTCATGAGGGCGACGACCAGGATAGCTCCGGCCACAAGAGCTGCGGCCACCGTTCTTGTGTGTTTGCTAGACGGGTTCGCCCCGTTGTTGGCGGGTTCCCTTACAGCCCCCGAAAAATATCGGCTCCACGCGGTGAACGCAGAGATGGCCGCGAAGCCTGATCCGACGAGGAGTGGTTCGACCCCTACGAACGAGGCCGCTGAATAGACGCCGAGGCCAAGGATGAACCCTGCGACCATCGTCTGGCGAAGACGGAAGACTACTGCTCCGGGATCCGCACTGTGCATGGCGGCAACTCGGCCGAACACCTGCGGCACCGAAGTCGTCGTCGCGAGCATCACCACCGCTCCGATGTAGAGCAGGACGGGTCGATCGGCGCCATACAACACGAGGAGCGTCCCAGCCGGCACCGCAGCGGTAGTACCCCTCAGAGCACCAGCGGGGTACCCTCGCCGCCCCAACCGAGGAACCACACCGAGGCTGTACGCCACAACGACGGCCGCGCTGACGATGAAATAGACAACGATGTCAAGCTTGCTCAAACCGGCTGCGTGGAGGTGAACAGGTATTGCAACCGACGTCACACCGGAAAACACCGATGCTGCCAACAAGAGGACGGAGGCGCTGACGGCCGGACGAGGGCCCTGCCGCGACGGCGCCGGCAGGCCGCCTCGAGCAACGCTGGTGTTCGCCCGCACCGATTCCCTGCGACTCAACGGGCCACCCGAGGCAGAGACCGTTCACGGTCGTCAGAGTTGGCGATCAGAGTTTGACAGAACGAAAGCAGCTCTTGGAGCTGCGAAGCGAACCTCATCAGATCGTGTTCATGTACGCCCGCGCCCAAGCGACGCCGCATGCTGCCGGGCGCGATCGTTCGCACAGCGTCTGCGGCAGTCAACCGGCTCAGCGAATCAGCGGGGACCGCCTGGAGTGACGACGCCACTCGAACCTGACCGCTCAGGACGCTCGCTATGCCTTTGACGCTTTCCTGTACTCGCGGCTGCGACGTCCAGGGTGACTGAGCGACGACATCTCGGATACACGCCTGCACAAGCCCCTCGCGATCGCCCCACCAATCACGCGGCGGCTCGATCGACCACCGCTCTGCATTCGACCCCGCGCGTACGTAGGTTGTGGCCTCAGCAGTCGACCACTGCATGGCCGGGAACGCATGCAGCTCTTCCAAGGGCGCTCTGCGCCACCACGCGATGTCGGCGGAGTGGTGCGGGAGGAACACCGTCGCCCGCCGCGCTCCTTGGACGCCGTTGCCGACCAGGCTTTGGCCGACGTCATGCTCGACGAGGTTCGGGTTGCTGACGTAATGCCTGAGACCGTGCCGATACGCGAACTCGTGGATTGCGTGATCGTCAGGAACGTCCTCGGACACGTCCCGAAGGTCGCTGGCGAACTGCTTCGCTGCTGCTGCCGGCATTAGCACGGCCTGAGTACCGAGGTAGGTGTCCGGTTGCGTCACCCAAGAACGCCCAGCGATAGCCGCGACTCGGAGTGCATGCGAGGTAAACGATCCCCACTCCGAGAAGAAGCTCAGGAGAGCGTCGGGCTGTGCATCGGTGGCGCGAAGCACCTGCTCCTCGAAGAACTGGTGCGGGAACACGTCGTCCTGGAGCACCAGATGATGCGTCGCGTCGCGTCGCCAGGGAGCCCAGGCCAGCCGAGCGGCGCGGATCGTGCTCGCGGGACCGTCAGGGTCAGGGTCGTATACGATCCGCGTGGGCAGGTGCCGCATTTTCACAGCCAGCGCTTCTGCCTCGGAGGCGCGCCTGGGGTGCGCCATGATGGAGATGCTGATCGACGGGGAAGTCATCTGACACCTCTCCTCACCACGACGGCGCAGGTCCCCTGCACTCGACTCGAGACCATCACGTGACCGTGATAGCCGATTTGTGAACACCGTGGCTGATGTTCAGGTCGGCGGGGGCGAACTTGTTCAAGTCATTCCGCTTGAGGCCCGCCAGGACGATGCAATTCGAGGCCACGGCTCCGGTCATCCACCCGTCGTCGTACGGGGATCGAGAACGAAGGCGGTCGCCGGACCAGGTGGCCAAGTCGTCGGCGAAGGGTTCGAAGTCGGAACGTAGACACCAGACTCCGGACAGCGGCACTCCAAAGTGCTCCAGGTAAGTCCGCTCCCCGCCGGTGTACCAGAACTCGTCTAGCCAGGCAGGTAGCTCCCCAACCACGAAGTCTTGGCACTCCTGCACGCGGCGTTCGTTTACAGGCCCAGCTAGGCCGAATCGCTTGTTCAGATCAGATATGCCGAACGGTAGAAGGTGCTCTCTTCCGTCGCCGGAGATGATCTGAATACTCCCTCCCCCCACATTGATGGCATCCAAATCACTACCACTGCCCGAGGAGGACACGGCGGCTCTGAGAAGAAGCGCCTCAGCGCGTTGATCGATTATTTCCAGACTAATTCCGAGACCCTCGCACAGACGGGTGATCGCGGCACCAAGGCGCGCGTCCCGCCGGAAGGCAGCAGTGGCGACCGCCTGCACGGTCCGAAAATCGTCTACTTCAGCGAGGACGGATCGCAGAGTTGCTGCTAGGTTTTCCGGCTCGACCACGGTTTCGAGGACTCTCCAGGTCACCGTGCGCAAAAGCAACAACTCCTCGTCGTCGTCGCGACGATAGAGCTTCACGCTGTGACTGCCGAGGTCGAGGAGATAGGACCTATTCAACTCGACCGCCTATCCGACTTCGGCTGCCCAAGTCACCCGCGGACGCCATCAACGCACCATCGCGTCGTTGTGAGTCAGCTCGCGAACGATCTGCAACTCGGCTTCGAACCTCGACCTGATCTGCGGGAAGACTTCACTGAGGGTTCGTGTGTAACCCGCGATGTTCGGGTCATTCATCGGCTCAAGCGTCAGGATCTGAAGGCCTTGCGCGATAGCGTAGCCCACCTCCATGGTGGCGGCAGTTCCCAGGTAACCGTCGACATTCGCAAGAACCAGGAACGAAGATCGTCGGATCATCGCGAAGATTGAATCCTGCAACGCTCGGGGGTCCTCGATTGGATCCTCGTCGAGTAGAGCGAATTCTTCCCCGACGTTGACGACGATGTCACTAACGGGTGCCGTCACCAAAACGCTCTCGGCGACGAGAGCACGCTTGAGCGCCAGCATCTCGTCGAAGTGCTTGCGGTACGAGCCGCTGATGATGGTCTGCAGTGCGTTGCTGTTGGTACTCATGCTTGTTTCCCTGCTGCTGAGTCGAAGATTTGGTGGGAGCTGAAAATGCTGGACGGCGCTGTCAGCAGTTCAACGAGAAGGGCGGGCGAGCGATTGCCATCCTTTGCGTCCGGCGACGCCTGCTGGCGAGGCGGAAGACCATCGATTGCACGTCGAATTTCGCTCCACGTCGGCCGGTCACCGGTCTCATCGACGGCAGGTCCCCAAACCGGCCCAGCGTTCCGCTCAACCTTCATCACGCGCGCTGTTCCGATAAGTTCGGCTCGTCGCCCGTTCGCGGACCGCTCAGGATTGGGACCGGGAAGTACGACGGCAGGTATGCCGTCGGCGATGCTCCGAAGAGTCACTCCGTGGCCACCATGATGGACCATCGCACGTAACTCAGGACCGATGGCATCCAGGTCCCAAAGCGCTCGAACATGTACACCCGGAAGCCGATCTCGCTCGAAGCGGTTCGCCTCGTACTCCTCTCCGGTGGCGATGTAGATCGGCCCCGGCCAGTCGGCGAACGCGGCACCGAATTCCGCATCGATGGATCCGACCGTCCGGTAGAACAGAAGCGCTGATGGCGTGTCCACCTCCCGCGCGCTTGGACCGTTGAGCAGGCCTGTGTGGACGAGGTCCAATCGGTCGAGATAGGGACTCGTGATGGGCTCGAGTTCCGGTGTACTCGGAACTGCCATCCTTCCCCGCGCGAACAACCAACGCGCATCGTCCACAATCGGTTCGAGTTTCAACGAATCGAGGACAGCATTGATCGATTCGACCGGCGCGGTCCACGTTACTGGGATCGTGGAGCCGTCGTAGCAATACCCCGGCACCTGATTGTCCTGGCAAACGGATACAAATGGGATACTCTCGGCAAGAGCAGCTATCACCATCGGGATACGACAATCGTTGATGATGAAGGATGGTGCCAATCGACGGAGAACCTCGCGGTCCAAAGCGACCGCTCGTTCAAGCGTTTCCTGATCGCTCCACGCAAACCAGGGGTCGACACCTTCAGCCCACGGAGGATAGACCTCGGCTGTCCATCCGGCCATTCGGACTCGTTCCAAGTGCAACGAGTTGCTGTAGCCATACAGAGCAGGATCCCATCCCGCCTCCGCGAACGCCCCGCCGATTTGCATGAGTCTTGCGATATGACCGTTTCCGCGCCCCCAAGATGTTAGGAGCAATTTGGCGCGATCGACGCGTTCAGGCGTTCCTCGCATGGCAGGAAACACCGCATCATTGCCCAACGGTCCCGCGCTGCGGGACGACGGCTTGCGATGCCCAGAGGGGCGTTTAGAACTTGCACCGGCGACCCAGCCCCGGCCCTCGCGACGCACATCTTTCACAAATCTGACCCCCTCGTCAGTCCCTAATACTAAGAAGCAATTTTCGCTTCCCACGAACACTATCAACCTAACGAGCTGTTCACCAGATCGTCAAGCACTCGTCACACATTCTCAGGAGCGGCCCGAAGCGCAATTGAGCATGACAATACGCACCTCCGCCCGACGGATGTGGCGAGTCAAGGAAAGAGCGACCGTACACCCCCCCAAGCCTTTGTCCCTGCCCTGCCCTGCCTCTGCCCCTGCCCCTGCCCCTGCCCCTGCCTGAGTCGCTCCCTGTATCGGTTCCAGGGACGCTAGCAGGAGATGTTGCAGAACGCACTAGCCAGTCTGGCTGCACCGAAGTGCGTCATGGTGCTGCGCGCGGATCTCCGCCTGCATCACCGAGGACTGAATTCTGAAACTCCATACGAGGTGCTCGTGATCAGAGACCAAGGCCGGGGTTGTCCGTCGCCGCCAGACTTGACGCAACACACGACCGATCGATGGCTGCAGAATTCGCCCGGGTAGGCACCTGCTTCGCTGCGCTGTTCTCGAATGTTCCGTTGCACGTCCTGTCCGTGGTCATCGGCGGTTCGGCCCCGCGTGTGTTGGCGTGACAGGGGACTAGAGGGACGACACGGCGTGCGGACGCAGCAGCGCGAGATGATCCCGGCCGAGTTCATAGTTTCCGGGGTGCGCTCGGCCAGCAACGGTGTGCCTTGGGCCGAAACACGTCCAGCGATGGCTGCGCAGCGACTGCGCTGTCCCGCGATGCCCTCGTAGCGCGCTGCGCCCATCGGCGACGAGGCGAAGCGCCGACGAACGCCGCGACGCGTCAACCATCTTCTGGCGGTGCCGATGAGCTGAGCGATGCTCCGAACGAAGGCCGTCGAGAAGTTGGTGTTACGACCAGTTCTGCAGTATGCCTATCTATGGGTTGTCACACGCGTGCCGACCGACGCCTGACCCGAACGGACCTTCGATGCCTCGCACATATCGTCCTTTCCTCGTCGCGAAGCGCGGCGAGACCACTGCGTTGAGCGGCTTGGCAAGCTGGTCACAGTTCGAACCCGTCCTCCGGGTTCCATCACGCGAGAAGGATTGGCAGTCCGGCGGGTTCATGAAGTCGCTGGAGGCGCATGTCGATGCCGTGATCGAACGCATCGTCGCTGCAGCTGGCTCGCATCCCGTGTTTGTCGATATCGCTCCGCTCGGCACAGAGAGCCCCGTTCATGGAGTGCACCCGATGGCGTGGATCCTTGAAGAGGCAAGTCGGCTCGGCGTACCGGTCAAGCCGCTCGTCCGATCGACGTCCTCGTCGGCAGTCCTCGCCGCTGCGAGGGCTCACCACGCTGCGACTCAGGCTGGGGTGGGCGTGTACGTCGGGGTGGAGGATTGGGAGACCGGAGCGAACGCCTCAGGACGCAGCCTCATCGCGTCCGTCGGCATCCTGGACGGCGACATCGACGTCTTCGCCGACGCTGGCCCCGCACCGACCACAGCTACCCCGGGTGACATCGATCAGGAGGTCGATGCGCTGGTTGCCGGGCACACGTTTCGATCCGTCTCCGTCGGCTCCGCAGGGTTCGTCAGCACGCGCGCCCTCCCACGGGGGATCAGCCTGCACGACCGAGTGGATTTCACGACCTGGCAGTCGACGTACGGCATCCGCGCGGGACTCGCAAAAACGCCTATCGACTTCTTCGACTACGGCATCGAGAATCCGTGGTTCGCTCCAGAGGAAGTGAACCCCGCGTTCTTGTCGATCAGCGCGCTCCTCCGGTACACCGCAGGCACTGCGTGGGTCCTGACGAAGGGTGTCGATCTCTACAAGGGTCCGGGCGGATCGAGTCGGGGCGGGGCGGCCCTGATTCCGGCACTGACGGCGCTCGCTCACCACCCGCTCTACAAGGACGTGGTGGTCACCGACGCCGATGCTTGGATCGACGACGTCGTGGCGGGCAGCTCCGGGGTGACACCCGGGAACCCGGAAGCGTGGCGCCGGTGGGGCACCCTGCGGCACGTGAGTGTCACGGTGTCGCAGGTCTCCAGTCTCGCCTGAGCCGCAAACTCTCACGAACTGCTGCACGTAGTGCGCTCGTGGGAACGCTCTCCACGAGTGCTTCCCGCAGCTGCAGTCCGTTCTTTGATCGCATGCCGCGGTCAAGGCCTCGATCTGTCAAGACGCGAAGCGCTTCGTCACGCCACAGCAAGCTCGTTAGATACCAGGGGTCGACGTGACGATTTTTCCGCGGCCGCACCCTGCGCGTGAGCGCAACCCCACTTCGCGTCCGACGAGCTTCCAGCACGCCCCACCACTCGGGGATGATCCCCTTGGCCTGCTCGGCATGTCGATCTGAGACGACGAGCGTCACGTAGTCAAAGACACGCGAGTACACGCGGATTTGGGACGGCAAGCGTCGCAAGGTGTCGCGCTCGCTCTTGATCTCGAAGCCTCGAAGATGATCGCCGATCGTCGCGACATCGACTCGGGCTTCCCCGGCGATCGCCATCTCCTCGATCACCATTGGCGCCCCTGCCGGCGCAGTGAGCTTGCGCAGCAGCGCCACCCGCAGGTCGACATCGCTCGTCGCAGGCAGCCGCCGTCGCGCCGCGGCCCGATCCGTCGCTGAGACGAACCGGCCGGCAATGTCGAGTTCCAAGGTCACGCGAATTCGATCCTCCTCGGCTCGGAGCGAAGGTATCCGAGAGCAGTTCACCACGATAGCTGCGCACACGGTCGTCCGCCGGATGCGAAACGGTCGAGGTAACTCCCTGCAGCGCGCTGTGCGCGCCGGCCAGGATCAGGCCTTTGTCAGCGCTCGGGTTCGCGTCAGGGAGGGAGCGATCGTTCTCGGCTCGGATGACGCTGGAGGGCTTGGTTGGCCGTTCTGCGTATCGACCAGCGGCACGCGAAGCGAGTTGCGTATTCGCATGGCGGAGGTCGTCCGCGCCTCCTAGGGGGCGGATTTCGCTCGCGGATCGGGCGGGGCCTCGCCCGCGACCGCGTCCGCGCGACACGCATCACTGACGCAGTGACGGTCGGAACGAGCAGAGATACCGTCAGTGGATGAAGACGTTGGTCCTTGACACCACCGAACTCCGCAGGGACTGGACGTTGACCGGCCTGACGATGCGCTTGCTCGCCTACGCCTGTCGAGAGCAGTTCCTGAACGTGCGGGTTCCCGACGTGGCGTTAGAAGAGCTGATCGCGCACCATGGTCGCGCCGTGCAAGAGGCCCTCGATGGATGGCGGAAAGCTGGCCGAACTCTCCGTCAGCTCGGTCTGCCGACGGCAAGCGACGAACCCACCGAACCTGACTACCGTGCATACCTCGAAGACAGACTGTCGGAGCACCTCGGCTTCGACGTGCTCCCGCTGCCGGAAACGTCACACACCGAACTGGTCGCTCGCGCCGTCCATAGGGTCCCGCCGTTCAACGCCAAAGGGACGGGATACCGGGACTCGCTTGTGTGGGCGAGCGTCTTGCAGCTCGTGGGCAGCGGCCATGACGTGGTCCTGGTCAGCGCGGACCGCGCTTTTGGCGACGGCGCACTGAACACAGTCCTGGCTGAGGAGGTCGCGCGGACCGGCCGTGACGTAGAACTCGTCCATGACCTGACCCCGTGGTTGCTGCAGAATCTGCCCTGGCGCGCTGAGAATCTCGCGTCGGCGTTGGCGCTCGCCCGCGATGAGGAGTTCGCGCAATTCTTCCTCGAATCGGACGCGGAGGACCTTCTCTATCCGGAACCAGAAGTGATTGGCTTCGACCAGCCGCCGTACCGATACGACGTGACCGACGTGGAGTGGGCCGGCAGCTTCGAACGTGTCGGCACGAGACGCGGCGCGGACGGCGTAAGCGTCGCCGAGTACGACGTCACGGAGAGGGTCCGCTTCCAAGCTTCGCTTCCTGCGACCGCGCTCATCGATCCGGACTGGGAATCGACCCCCGACCGGGATCGTCAAGATGTCACTGGCTCCGTCGCACTGATTGTCCGCGTCGTCGTGCTGTTCGACGACGAGTTCGGCGTGCAGATCGACGACCTCTCCTGGCGCCGCGCCGACGGGATGCGAGGCGGGCCTGGGCTGCTCGCCAGCGACAACGACATCCCACTGTTCACTGACCCCTCAGACTTCAGCGCATAGCCCGGCCGAAGTCGAATCGGCTTGATAGCGGGAAGGAAGGCGACAGCACCAGCAACTCCTGGCTTCGACCGCCGGAGTGGCCCGCCGGCTGTCCGCCGCCTCCGTCGAAGCCGGGTACACGAGAGCCGGCGCGCGTTGTCGCTGAACCGCGACGCAGAGTGGGCGTTCGCCGCGTCGGGCCCGATCGAAGCTTGAGCCGGTTTGCCGGCGCAAGACGGTGCGCCGTCCAGGTCACCCGTTGACGATGTCGGCGGTGATACGAGCGGCGTCGTTGATGGGGATCGCGAACCCGATGCCGATGTTCCCTGAGCCGTAGCCGAGCGTTGCGATCGGGCTGTTCACTCCGACTACGCGTCCCTCACCATCGACGAGAGGTCCACCGGAGTTGCCGGGGATTGATCGAGGCGTCCGTTTGCACAAGTGGTTGCGTTGACCGTTAAGAGGTCCGATCGACGGCGCTCACGACGCCGGAGGTAACGGTGCCGTTCAGTCCGAGCGGCGACCCGACTGCGATGACCTGCTGTCCAATGCGCAAGTCGGCGCTCGTTCCGAGTGCCACCGCGCTCGGCAACGCCCCGGATGCTTCGATCACCGCAATGTCGCTGTCCTCGTCGCTCCCGACGACCCGTCCGCCCACCTCGCTGCCGTCCGGAAGCACCAATCGGACACGGCCCGCTCCTGCGACGACGTGGTGGTTCGTGACGACATGTCCGGCGTCGTCGAGCACGAACCCGGAGCCGCTACCCGGGTTCGGGCGGACCTGGACGACGCTCTGCAGGATCGTCCGCGCAGCGCGTTCGACGTTGGTCGTGAGCGCCGCGGCACCGCTGCGTTGCAGCTGCCGGGTGGCACAACTCCCGGACCGCTCACCAGCGGCATGGCTGGCTTCGTGGGCAGGCAGTAGCGGTCGAGACCCCGAAACTCGTGTCGCGAGAGTACGGGGTTGAGAAGGCTGCACCCTACCTCGAGCAGGTTCCCACTCGCCGCGGTCGAGGAGGTCGTGGGCAGCGGGTGCGCGAAGGCCTCGGCCTGTTGGGGGAAACAGGCCGAGGCCAGCGGTGCGAAGATCTCCGAAGATATCTTGCGCGCGATGCTCGAGCGCGGTGGGGGAACCGTCTCGAGCAAGATTAATAGTAAGCCCCGCTTGCGCGGCCGGTCCTTGATTTCGCTCTCAGCTCCTAGGGGTTCCTTCCAAGAGTCGCGCGGTCAATGGACCGCCTCGCGTCACGCCTGTATCCAAGCCCCACGATCAGCCTCCGGAGAACGCCTGACCCGCGGATGGCGACTCGTCAGGCCGAGAGGCCAGATCAGGGTGCCGGGTACGACGGCGGGCGGAGCGTCGGCCATTACGGTGCAATGACCGGGCACCCGCGGACGCTGGCGACGGAGCCCCGTCAGGCGTGCCGCGATGATCGCTGGCCGTTCGACGGACTCGTTTCACGAACGGTCCTCCCACCGACGATCAGCCCCTTGCGGGCAGCTGCGGGCACCGCGCAAGAGGATGCGGGCTTGCCTGACGGGCAGGTTCCCCCCAGAACGCATCCGAGTCGGCGCTGCTCGAGCGTCCGAGCATGCTGAGCGCGTTACGGCTCATCCCCCAAGCGCCGAGGCGCATCAACGCATCGTCGATGCTAAGTACGCGGGAAGGCAGGGACCGGCCTGCGGAGCGGAAGTAGGGTGCCACCAGCTCCGCGACCGGTTTCGGCCGTCGTTCTGCAGCATGTAATGCCGGCGGAAGGGTTGGGCGTTCCAGCAGCGCGACAATGCCCTGCGCGAGTCGCTCCGTGGTGATCGCGGCCACCTCGACGTCGGCGGCACCGAGCCAGGCGTCCTCCTCGAGCATGAACGCCGCCAGGCGGGGAGCGATCCAGCGGTCGCCCTGCCCGTGGACCACGTGCGGTCGGATGACGGTGCCGCCTGCGGCAAGAACCACGTCTTCCGCCGCTGCGCGGGCGATCGACAAGGGTGAGCTGGGCTGCCGCCTCGTGAGTGCAGCATCACCGAATCGCCCGAAGCTCCTTCCGTACACGCCGGTGGTGCTGAGGTAGAGCAGTCTCGCGCCGCTGCCCCCCACGGCGGCGGCTACCCGCTCCGTGGTCAGCACGTTCCCTGCCCAAAGGTCGCTGGCTGTCCCGGTGGTCGTCGTCGCCGCATGTACGACGACGTCCGCTGTGTCGACGTGCGGGCGGAGGTCGACGCTCCGAAGGTCGCCGATGACGGCACCAGGGGAAGCGTCCGCCGAATTCCGCACAACCGAGTTGACTGAATGACCTTGGGCGAGGAGAGCCTCGAATAGGCGCGCGCCGATGAACCCCGTCGCACCGGTGAGTAGCACCCTCATCAGCTCACCCCAGATCCGCTGGACGCCGTCCCGATACGCTGACCTGCATAGGTCGGCGGAAGGATGCGTGCATGCCAGACGAGCGAGCCCCGCAGCAAGAGCGGTCCCTGGCGCGACGCGCTGCGATTCTGGAGTCTGCAGCGTCGGTCTTCGACCGCGTCGGCTACGGGTCGGCGAGCTTGTCGCAGATCGCCACGGAGGCGGGTCTCGGACAGGGGCTGCTCTACTTCTACTTCCGCACGAAGGAAGCGATGGCGCTGGCCGTCATTCAGGCGCAGAACGAGCGTACGTTCGCCGTGATGGGTGAGCACGCCGACCCTCACTCGCCGTTGTCTACGCTCGTTCGAGCCTCGCGGGGCATCGGGGAACTGCTGCTGTCGGACGCCGTCGTGCGTGCCGGCATCCGACTGTCCCTCGAGCAGGGCGTGTTCGCCGAACCCACGTCCGACTTCTACGACCAGTGGATTCAGGGAGTCGTGGACGCGTTCACGGCTGCCCGTGACGTGGGCGAGATCAACGAGGTCGTCGCGCCGGAACGCCTCGGAGCGAATGTTGTGGCGTATTTCACCGGGGTGCAACTGGTCTCGAACGTGCGCACCGGACGTCAGGACCTGATGGGTGCCTTGGACACGATGTGGTCGGTGCTCGTCGAAGCGCTTGCGACGCCAGAGAACAAGGACCGGCTGCGCGAAGTCGTTGGCAACACCTTCGGTGATCCCGCGAATCATTGGGCTCCCGTCGCGAGCGACGCGGTCACCTGAACGCCGAACACGTTGTTCGCGACGACGTCCGCGGTGCCGACGACGCGGCCGCCGACGGTCAGTTCGCGACGGTTCAATAGCTCGAGTTCAACGACGGCGACACGGCGCGGCGTGGGGGTGTGGCGGTGGAACGCGGCTCGTCGCATCCACATGTTCCCGCTCCGCGCTCGGCGTTCCGCGTCGCCTTGGTAGAGCGCGACTTGGGACATCTGCGCCGTGAGCATCATCACCTCCAGGAAGGACACGCTCGACAGCACTGAGGTTCGCCGCTCGTAAGTGCAGCTCACCCGGGAATCGGTTGCCAATTGCACGCGGGTAGCCTCGCCCGTCCGCCAGTCATCGTCAGCGAGCGTCGGAGGCCGGGAGCGCGTCCACTCGGACTGCACCTTCAATGACCCCACGCTGTGGAGCAAGCGCACCGTGTCGGGAGCGGGGCGCTCGACGGCAGTGCGGATCGGGACCGAGTTGAGGTCGGTGAACGGCCGGGCACCCGCTCGGACGATGAGCGAGCGCTCGTATCCGTATTCACCCAACCAGCTCATCCGATCCGCGGCGAGAGCGGACCGCACGGCGCCGGCAATGCGAATTGCGTCCACGGTGCTCAAGTGCGCCTCGCGCGCGGCTCCAGCTTTCAGGGACCAGTCCAGCGGGTAGATCACTCTCGCGACGCCGTCCGCAGCGGCGTCAGCAGTTGTGACGAGGTCGAGCATCTCGAGACTGACACGGCGGTGACCGTCGCCCAGGAAGCGATCACGCGCGGTACCGAGGAACGCATCAAAGCCGACATCTGACGCGGCAGGCTCTGGCACGGGCAGGGAAGGCATGGACATTCGAACCCCTTTTTCGAGAATGGACGTCAGTTAGTTGGTCGACCACCCGAAAAACTAGGCGAAGACGAAAACTGGGCAAACACCCAGCAATGGGACTTGTGAAGCATCGATGCACGAACGGTGCTGCTGGCAATCGCTGACACTGAGCGGTCGACATCGGCGGTGCCCAGGAGCAGATCCGCTTGCCCGCCCTCACGCGCTCATGCGCTCATGCGCTGCGAGCGACGTGCTTTCGCCCTAGGTTTGGAAGTCGGGCGATCGGCCGACTCCTGCGCCGGCGGTGCGCAGCCGCCGGCGATCACTCGAGCTGCGTCGCCTGGCGAGGGCACGGCTGAACGCTGGAGGGAACCGTTGGCAACACATTGGGACGTGACGGCCCACGCGCGAGGCCTGATGGCCGAGGTGCTTTTCGCCGAGGCGCTGTGGCGAAGCGCGTCAGACACCGAGCTGTATGGCCCGCGGCACCCGTTGGTCGATGTCGGTTCCGTCGAACGGGACATGATGGTCGACGTAAAGCTCGCGCGGCGGTTGGTCCAACGGATCAGCGCCGGCGAGCCCGAAGAGTGCGTGGAGTGGCGCGGCGCGGCCCGTGATGAACAGGCGCGGCCGGGTGTGACGCACTTCGCCCTCGTGGGGATCGCCGATGACGCGCAGCTCAGGGTCGAAGACGACCCGACTGGGATTCTTCGCTTCGCTGGCACCGCTGCCACGGAATTCATCTACCTGGTCCCGCGGGACGTCGTGAACGACGCTAGTCCGGTATGGCTGTCGAGCGGAACGCCTGGACGCGGTCTGTACCGCCATCTGCCGATCGCCGTCGCAGCGCGGTACGAGTTCCCGGGCGTGACCCGCGAACTGCGCTAGTTGGCGCTGGCGCGGCACCGGTGATCCTCGACCGCGTGCAATGCGCTCCGTATGCCCAGCACCGCACACCAGTGCAACCCTTACCCTGCGGTCATCCGATCGCCTCAGCGTCGCGGTCAACAGTTCTCGCAGTGGAGTACGTGTCGGCCTTCGCGAACCGGCGCTACGCGCTACTCACATACGGGGACGCCTGCCACCGCCGCCTGGGGTCCGCGGGCCAAAAGGGCAGAGCGGCACAAGTTGAGTCGGAACTGCCGGATCGACGAGATAGCGCAGGTCGGCGCAGTGCGCCATCCGCCGCACCGCTGATCCCGGTGCCGTGAAGCGGTTGCGATTCGAACGCCGGCTACTGCGCACAACGGGCGACGGAACCCGAGACTCAGCGCCCGGCGTGCGGTGCCTCGTCTGGTGTGCGATTCGGCGAGTCGGCGCGTCGGCGTCGTTCGAAGTCATCCAAGGGATGCTCGAGGAAGTCGAGGATCGACACGACCGTCTGCCATCCGGGCTCGTGGGTCCTCGCTGTCTCCAGTTTCTGCAGCGCTGACAGCGTCATACCCGCGGCAACTGCCACCGCTTCGCGGGTCCTCCCCCGCTCCTCGCGGATGGCGCGCAGCACTGCGCCGACTTCTTGCGCCCCGGCGGGACGCTGCTGGAAGTGCTGTCTACCCGCTGCCATAGGTCGTACATTACTAGTAATTTCCTATCGGATGTCCGCCGATTCCGGTACACTCAAAGCAGATTCCAGAACCGGCTCCGCCGGGCCGGAACTACGACGTCAACCGCGAGGAGCGCTCTGTGCCCGATTTGAAGCTTGTCTCGTCCGAGGCCAACAGCCCCCGGGTGGCGGAGTTCTTCGCCGGCATCGGGCTCGTGCGGATGGGCCTGGAACGAGCAGGCTTCGACGTGTTGTGGTCGAACGACATCGAACCCGACAAGCGCGACCTTTATGCGAAGCAGTTCGGGCCGTCTGACGCGACCGCGAACCGATCGCACACCTTCGACCTCGGCGACGTCGGCGAGGTGACCGCAGCGAACATGCCCGAAGATCTCGCGCTCGCGTGGGCGTCCTTCCCGTGCACTGACCTCTCCGTCGCGGGTGCTCGGGCGGGGCTGCATGGCACCGAGAGTGGCACGTTCTGGGAGTTCACCCGCGTCCTGCGCGAGCTTGCCGCGGAGGACCGACTCCCCGCCGTCGTCGGCTTGGAGAACGTCGTCGGCCTCGCGACGAGCCACGGCGGTGAGGACCTCGCGGCGATCGTCCGGGAGCTGAACGTGCTCGGTTACTCAGTCGACGTCCTCACGCTCGACGCCAAACGATTCGTTCCACAGTCGCGGCCCCGGCTGTTCATTGTCGGCTCGATGGAGACGCCGGAACTTGCGGTCGGAGACGACAGTGCGCTCCGGCCCGACTGGTTGAACGCCGTGTACGCCGACCCGACCCTCCGCATGCACCGCGCCGCGTTGCCGACACCGCCACTGCCGTTGGCCTCGGGGTTCTCGGACCTCGCCGAGCGCCTTCCCGCAGACGACGCACGCTGGTGGGACGAGGCGCGGACCTTGGCTTTTGAGCAGTCGCTTTCCCCCGTGCAGCGGGAGCGGATTGAGGCGTTACGCGCAGCTCCGACCACGGTGCGCCGGACCGCTTACCGCCGCACCCGCAAGGGAGTGCCGGTCTGGGAAGTACGCGCCGATGACATCGCGGGGTGCCTCCGCACCGCGCGCGGAGGGTCGTCGAAGCAGGCGGTCGTCGAGGTTGGTGGCGGGTCGTTGCAGGTGCGGTGGATGACAGGCGTTGAGTACGCGCGCCTGCAGGGCGCCGACGACTACGACATCGCTGGCGTGCGCGACTCGAAGGTGCTGTTCGGGTTCGGGGACGCCGTGTGCGTGCCCGCCGTCGCGTGGCTCGGCGAGCACTACCTGATGCCTCAGGTGCGTGCGGCATCCCGAGCCGGCAACGAGTGGCCGCGCCTGGCTGAAGTCGGCTGACCCTCGACCGAGGGTTGGTCGAGCGCCCAGCTTCTCCATAGGATCATCTCGGCGGCTGGAGGGACCGGCACGCCGAGGGGAACCCGATGACGAACCCGACCGCCGACGAATCGATCTTCAAGGGCGTCGACCTCACGAGCACGCAGCTCTCCCGCGATGTCGAACTGATCCGCAAAGCGATCGGCGAGGCACTGAAGGTTGAGGATCCGACCCAGCCCGGCAAGCCGATCGGCAAGGCGAAGGCCGGCATCTACGCGTTCTTCGACTTCGACGGGGAACCCATCTACGTCGGCCAAACCGCCGAGCAGTTCTCCGCTCGCCTCGGCCGCCACCTGACGGGGATGCGCAGCGACAGTGTCGCAAAATTCGTCCTCGACCCGTTCGAGGTGTATGCCGTCCGGATGTGGCCGCTACCGCAGGTTGCAGCGCTCCCGCGCGGTGAGCGTCGGGCGCGGCTCGACGTCTACGAGTACAAGGTGCACGCCATGCTCGCCGAGCAGTCGAAGTTCGGCGCGGTGCTCAACGAGGGCACGATCACGCCCCAGGAAGACGTGGACGACCTCCCCGAGCCGGTGACCGTAGTGATCGTTCCCGACGAGATCTTCGCCGAGCGCGCCCACCCGGACGTCCGGATCGCCCGTCGGGCGCAGACCATCTCCTTGCTTGCACGCCACATCTCCGAGCGGAAGGTCTCGAAGGGACTTCGGCGCACCCTTCTCGTGCAGAGCGAACGCCTGCAGGACCTCGCCGCGCGGCGCAGCGCGGCGCTGGCCGGTACCGAGGACCCGGCCGAAGCCGAAGTCGCCGAGGACTGACCGCTCAACGCGAGCAGAGGAGCATCCCGTGTCGCTGCAATACCGCCTGATCGCCGAAGATGACCGCGCCGACGTCGCCGACGCCGCCGCCCGCGCGTTCTCCGTTTGGATCCGCGATCAGAAATCGTTCGACCTCGACGTCACCGCTCCGGGCAGGTGGAGCCCGACGGACGGAGTCGAGGTGGTTCACGAACGCTTCGGTGACGACGAGGTCGGTGCATCCCGGTTCGTCCTGCACGAGGAGTCGTCGTCAGCTCGGTGGTCAACCACCCTGACCGCGATGCGAGGCGACGGGACATCGTGGCTCTGGTTGGACGTGGAGTGGGTTAGCGAGTCCCCGTGGGGTCAAGCTCCTGTGGTGAAGCCGCCGCGTCTGGCGCAGTACCTCCTGGTCGATGGGACTGTCCACCAGGGCCCAGTGGTGCTGCCGCCAGCGCATTTCGTGGTCGAGACGGCCGAACAGGCACGAACTGTCGCAGCGTTGGCCACGCAGCCGGAGCGCCCCTCCCCCATCGTGCTGCTGTCCCACGACAGCCGAGCGAGCGCGCAACAGCAACAGGACCGCGCCCGCTTCCTCGCCCGGGAGCTGACAGGCGTCGCACCGCTCTACCTGCTCGGCCAAGACGCCTCAGCCGAGTTCAACCGGTCGATGCCGGATGACCTCAGCGTCTTCGCCGGGGCCGCACGCACCTACATGCCGGACCGGAGTCCGCTCGCCGGTTCGCTCGGTCGGCACCGCGTGATGGGGTCGCGCTGGTTCGAAGTTGACCCGCGGTCGGCGGCGACGCGTCTGGCTCGGCCGTTGGTGACCCGGGCATTGGCGGCTCGGCCCCCGGAGCTGTATCGCGATCGTCTACGGCCCATGATGCGCCAGCACGACGGCGCCGAACAGGATGTCGAACTGCTGCTCGCGCAAACGATCGCCGCGGAGGAACGGGCGGACACCGCTCGTCAGGAAGCAGCGGCGTTGCGGTTCGACCGGGACTTCGAGGTCGAAGAGCACGCCGAATCGCAGGCTGAACTCGACAGTGCCTTGGCTCGCGTTCGCTGGCTCGAGTCAGAACTCGACAAGGCGCGCGTGCACACCGCCGGCGTCGCGACGCCAGAAGAGTTCGAAGTGGAAGAGGTGGAGAGCTTCCGGCAGCTGCTCGACGAGGCCCGCACCCGGCTCCCACGCCTGCGACTTGGCGACACCGACGACACCGCGGTCGCGCTCGACGGTTGGCCCGCATCCACCGTGTGGGCGCGTCGAACCTGGCGCGCCCTCCGGGCACTGCAGTCATTCGCCGACGCGAAGGCGAACGGGTGGCGCGGTGATTTCATGATGTGGTGCAAGTCCAGCGCGTCCGGCGGGGAAACCATCCCGAGTGGATGGGTGTCGATGGTCGAGAGCGAAACCGTGGAGAACAACGCCGGCTACCGTGCAGCCCGCGAGTTCCCCGTTCCGAAAGAAGCGAACGATGCCGAGCGGGTTTTCATGTGCGCGCACGTGAAAATCGTCCCCGGGGGACGCCCCGCGCCAAGGGTGCACTTCTTCGACTCGATCGACAAGGACGGCAAGGTCCACATCGGATACATCGGCCAGCACCTGCCGAACGACCAGACGAACTGACCCCGAGCAGGGCAAGGAGTAAAGCATGGGCAATCCGTCATGGGGCCACGGCTATCGCCAAGGGTCCAGGGAGGGCTACCGCTCCGGGTTCGGCGACGGCACGAAGCGAGGCACGGCGCTCGGCGTCGTCGGAACCCTCGTTGTCGCAGGACTGATGCGCGGTGCGACATGGGGATACCGGGCGATGCGGGAGCGGCAGATCCTGAAGCACGAACGAGACCTGTCGACCCAGACACCGACCGACCCGCCCACGACTGAGGACCCGGCAGCCGACGTGTGAGACGCCTTTGCACCGCCGGCGCGAACAGCGCGACGAAGTACGACGGGTGAGAGTTCACTGCTTCCGAGGCACGAGAAGCACTGGCGTCCCTGTCGCCCAACTCCGTGTCCCGTCGACGTCACCCGGAGCACAACCGGTAGTCACCCTCGAGGAGCCGCGGCGTGCCGAGTTCAGGCGTGCGCACGGGGTGTGGACGGTCACGACCTCGACCGCGACCTCGCCGTCGCAGCCTCGCCCCCGCTACCGAAGGGCTGCGAAGAAGGAGGTCTTGAGGTTCTTGCCCTTGAACACCTGGTCCCGGGTGCCGTCGGGGTTCGAGGCCTGGTAGGTCTCGTAGGTTTCCTTCAACACCCTAAGGACCTGGGTCATCCGCCCCAGATTCGGGGACTTAGGGAGCCGGTGGTGGTTCTTGTCCCAGTGCACCTTGTCGGGCGCGTACGCCCGCAGCGTCTTCATCACGTATCCGACCGCGACGTAGAAGCGGCTGTTCGTGAAGTCGTCGAACACTGCGGTCGCTTCGTCGGACCGCAGGAACGCGTCCACTTGGCTCATCAAGGCGACGGCGGCCAGGTAGGACTTACGGTCGACGTCCTCGCCGAAGATCGTCGCGTAGAGCTTGTCGTCGTTGAGGACGCTCTGCGGTCGGGCGCGAGCGTCGTCGGGGCGCCCGAGCGCGATTGCGATCATGTACTGCGACAGGTCGGCCATGCTCACCACTCGGCTCGACGGCTTACCCGTCCCTCGGTACTGGTGCTTCCGGCGCTCGTAGTACCACCCCTGCGTTTCGAAGAACGCTTCGATGTCACGGTGCTGTTTCTCGGTCGCGTGAAGTTGCGCCGGCGGGATGCTGCTCTGCCGGTTGGTGGATGCGATCACCGCGTCGCGCACCGCCTCGTCGCCGGAGTCGATGATTCGAACCATCAGTCCCTGGTCAAGGCGGCCCGGCGAGATCGCGCCCGCCCGCTCTGCTTCATGCAGCACGTTCGAGGTCTGAAGGCCGTTCACCACCAGCGGGTTGGTCAACGAGACGCTTCGCGGCGGGGCGTCCTGAGCGGCGTCACAGAGCACCGTCACGCCGTTGTTCAACCACCAGAATGAGGGACCTGCGGCGGTGACGAGTGTCTCTCGGATGGAGGAGTTGACCTGGCCCTTCGCTCCGGAGTAGTCGCGCACGTTTGATTCGAAGATGCCCGGCCGCAGCTCGCTGCCGTCCTCCTGCCGGATGAACGCGAGGTAGTCCCGGAGGGTCACGAGCCCGATGAATGACTTGTCGTCGCGGATGAACTGACCGTTGAAACGCAGCGTCGACGTCGTCGAAGGCGTCGACGCCAGCACCTCGCACATCGCTTTCGCCCCGAGCAGCCGTGCGGTGACGGAAGCGTTGGTCGGGAGGAGCTTCCGCACCGACGCCTCCAGGGTCTGCCGTTTCGCCTCCGCGTCGTCGTTGTCGCGAAGGTTCTCCTCCGGACCCTTCGTTGCGTAGTAGAGGTGCACCCGGAACCGGGCGAACTTCCGCAACGTGTTCTTGTACAGGTCACGGAAGATGCCGGTTCGCTCGATCAGCGACCCGCTGAGGGTGGCCTCCAGCGCCTTTTCATCAGCGCTCAGCGACAGCGTCCGCTCGAGGGTGTCGCGCATCCTCGTGAGCGGATCGCTCTGCCATGCGTCGGTCCACTTCGCTTGGATTACGACGACATCGACCGCTGCGTTCTGGGGAAGGCCCTGAACAGCCTTGGCGTCATCGAGGACGAGCGGACTGTCGATATCGAGCACCTCGGACTCGTTCACGATGACGTAGAACCCGTCGATGCCGCCGTCGTGGTCGCCGCCGATGACGCCCTTCTTCACCTCGCTAGCACTGAGCCCGTAGTGCTTGGTCAGCTCCTGACCGCAGAAGTGCTCGAACGCTTCCCCCTCGGTGCTGTTCGGGAACTCCTGCGTCTTGAAGGACTGGAAGG
Organism: Curtobacterium subtropicum; assembly: GCF_030362975.1. Classification (NCBI taxonomy): domain Bacteria; kingdom Bacillati; phylum Actinomycetota; class Actinomycetes; order Micrococcales; family Microbacteriaceae; genus Curtobacterium; species Curtobacterium subtropicum. The sequence goes on along the minus strand of NZ_JAUCMM010000002.1, from coordinate 255,814 downwards.
CGCTCTCGAGCACCGCTTGATCAGGTGTCTGGTGAGCCACGAAGCGCCCCGCATCTGTGTCGGTCGGACTGGACGCGCCCGCGGACTGCGACGGACGCGACTTGAGGGTACTGTAAGTGGGTCATCCGACCAAGTACGGTGGCCGCCGGTCGCACGCGCCGGCTTCGTCGCCGGTCGGGGGACGCGCGTGTCATGCTGCACGAGTCGCGACGGGGATCAGAAGCACCGAAGCGGCGAGACGCGGCCGACAGTTGGAGCCGACGGAGGGATACGAATGAGCGACCAGCAGTTCGAGATGAATGTGGACCTCGCGGTCCTGCAGTCGCTCGGCATCAACCTGTACAGCAACGCCGCTGCGGTGCTGTCCGAGGTTGTGGCCAACGCATGGGACGCCGACGCGAACGAGATTTCGATCACCTGGAGCGCGAACGGCGAAGAGATCACGATCCAGGACGACGGGATCGGGATGAGCTTCGAAGACCTCAACCGCAAGTACCTGAAGGTCGGTTACCAGAAGCGCAGTCCCAACAACGACGGACTCAAGTCGCCGAAGTTCAGCCGCCCGTACATGGGGCGGAAGGGCATCGGGAAGCTCTCGGTGTTCTCGCTTGCGGACGACGTCACGGTCGCAACCCGCAAGGAAGGCGACCAGGCGCAGGCGTTGCGCATCACGCGCGACGGGTTGGAGACCGCGATCGGCGGCGGCGAGGCCTACCACCCGTCGAGCGAACCGGTGCCGGCGGACCTGCCGACGCACGGCACTCGCATTATCCTCCGCTCCCTGAACTCCAAGCGCGCTGGCGTCACCGTGAAGGCTCTGAGGCGACGACTGGCACGTCGGTTCGATGTGATGCAGTATGACCCCGCCGCGGCCGATCGCTTCCGTATCGTCATCAACGGCGAACCGATCGGGTTCGCGGACCGGGAGGACCTCGCTCGCATCGAGTACTTCTGGTCGTTCGGCCCTTCCTCCATCCCCGAGAGTGAGACCCCGAAGGTGCGACAGCGGTGGCAGCTCGACGGCACGGTTGACCAAGAACGCGGGTGGCGGCTCGGGGGCTGGTTCGGCACGGTCTCGGCGCCGAGTGACCTGCAGGACGCCGAAGACGCGCAGGAGTCGCTGCGCAACATGATCATCATGGCTCGCAAGCGGCCCATTCAAGAGGGCATCCTCGACCAGCTCCACTTCAACAAGATCTTCGGCAACTACGTCACGGGGCAGATCACGGCGGAGTTTCTCGACTCAGACGACGACTCGGACATCGCCACAAGCGACCGCCAACGGCTGATCGAGGACGATGAACGTGTCACGCTGCTGCGTGACACCCTCCGTGAGCGCTTCCTCGAGGCTGAACGGCACTGGTCCGAGCAGCGACCGAAGGACAAGTTCAAGGACCTGCTCGCCGACTACCCGTTCGTGCACGACTGGGTGGAGCACCGCGGCGCGGCGCATCGCGGTGCCGCACGCAAGCTGGTGCAGACGATCGCGGCGTTGCCGCTCGAGGACGAAGCGCCTCGCCGTGAGCTGTTCCGCGCCGGGATTCTCGGGTTCGAACGCATCGCCCTCGACGCCACGACTGAGGACCTCAACGAGTTCGCCGAGTCGGTGCGCGCCGATGACATCCTCCCGATGCTCGCGAGCCAGCGCTCCCTTGAGGACGCGCTCTACGCCCAGATTCTCCGGTCCCGCGTCGCGGCCATCGACCAGCTCGAGAGGTTGATCGACAAGAACGAACTCGAACGGGCTCTGCAGGAGCACCTGTTCAAGAACATGTGGCTGCTCGACCCGTCGTGGGAGCACCCGACGGCCAACCCGGTGATGGAGGAGAGCCTCAAGCGGATCCGGGCTGACGTCTTCGACCCCACCGAGGAGGAGAACGCCGATCAGGGCCGGATCGACATCAAGTACCAGAGCGCCGCGGGGACGCACCTCATCATCGAGTTGAAGCGCTACGGGCGCGAGTGCAAGCTCGAAGAGCTGTACAACCAGGGTGCGAAGTACCTCGAAGCGATCCAGGACGTCCTCGAGCGCACCGGCAAACGCAGTGACGGTCAGGACGTCGAGGTGGTGTTCGTGCTCGGGACACCCATGGATGCTGGACGCACGGGAACGAAGTCTGCAGACGAGGTCATCGAGGCGCGACTCGCGGCGATCAACGGCCGGGTGTTCTACTACGACCGGATGCTCGAGAACGCGAAGCGTCAGTACGTGGAGTACGGGACCGTGCTCGATGCGAAAAACGACGATCTCGCGAAGGTGCTCGCGTCCCTCGGACCCGTCGCCGACGTGGCGGCGGACGACGACGGCGCCGACGCTTCCCCTGAGACAGATGCGAACACGGTGGTCGCGCCGACGGACCAGGAGACGGAGCTGGCCGCTCCGATCGACGCATGAGCGACACGAGCGACACGAGCGACACGAGCGAAGCCTCGCAGCGTGTGGGGGAACCGGTCGCATCGTCGAGTTCGACGCACGCGGGGATCACACCGGCCCCGCCGGCTGTCGACGCGGCGCCGCCCGTGCTGCTGCGCGGCACTGATTGGGCTGAAGCCGACGGCATGACCTCGGATTTCCTTCGCGATGTGCTGCAAGCGGAGACGCTTGTCGTCCTCACCGGTCTGGGCACTTCCATCGGCGTCAAGACGACGGCAGGTGAAGCGCCGACGATGCCTGCGCTGCTTGACGCCGTGAAGGCCCTCCCATCGTTCGCCGCGGTGGAGACCTCCCTCAGCGTGGAGTCCAAGGGCGACGACACCAACGCGGGGAACGTCGAGTCGTTGCTGTCGGAAGCGATTCTGGCGAACACGCTGCGGCCGAGCGAGCGCTGGCAAGCGTTCATCGACGCGGCGGAGCGAACTGTCCTGGCGAAGTGCCAGTTCGTGCTGCCGAACACACCGCTCCCACACCACGAGCGACTGCTGCGCGCCGTCGCCCGCAGATCACCGAAACTGCCACGCACACAACTGTTCACGACGAACTACGACATGGCGTTCGAAACCGCCGCGTCGACGACGCGCACGATGCTGGTCGACGGGTTCAGCTGGTCAGGAACACCGACGTTCGACGGATCTTGGTTCGACATCGACTTCGTCCGGAAGCTGCCCGGCCGCACGTCGGTTCCCGAACAGAACGTCGTGCACCTACTCAAGCTGCACGGCTCGGTCGACTGGGATCAGCACGGCAGCCGGGTGACCAGGGCGAACGGGCACCCTGCCCAGCCGGTCTTGATCTACCCGGCGCAGAACAAGTACCAACTGTCGTACCGCCAGCCTTACCAGGAGATGATGGCGCGGCTTCAGGTGGCCCTCCGTCAGCCGAGCGTCGGGCTGCTGGTCATCGGGTACGGCTTCCACGACGCGCACATCAACGCGCCGATCGAGAGCGCGATCCGCAGCAACGTCAATCTGAAGATGGCAGCAGTCGCGCCCAACCTGCAGACGGTGGAACCGGACTCGATCCCAGCGGCGATGGAACAGCTCATCCGCGCCGGCGATGACCGATTCGCGTTGATCGCGGGGACGTTCGAGGATGCCGTGACGCTGCTCCCGACCCTGGAACAGGGCGATGATCGGGACGAGCACGTCGAACGCGTCGCGCTCGTCATGGACGAGCGGTGACCGCGCTGGTCGACGCCCGCCGGATGATCGGCACTGTCCTGTCGGTCTCCGGGACGACGATGTGGTGCTCGCTCGTCGATGCGGCCGCTCCGGCGCGGACGGTCCTCGGTGAACGGGTGCAGAACGGCGAGGTCGGACAATTCGTGGTGGTCGACGCCGACGGCAGTAGATTGCTCGGCCGCGTCGTGGAAGTCCGCGCGCACCGCGCCGACCTCCTGCGACGACAGGAGCGCGGGGACGGCGTCCCGGCTGATGCTCGAGTGCAACTGCTGGGCACCCTTGCCGCGAACGGCCGAGCGGACCGCGGCGTGGAGCGGTATCCCCTCATCGGTGCCGACGTGTATGCCGCACGCGCCGCGTCCGTGCGCGACGCGGTCGCCGCCGACAGCTCCACGAGCGTACGCATCGGCTCGTTCGGCACGGAAGGGCTGCCGGTGGACGTGCCCGTACAAGCACTCTTCGCTCGGCACCTCGCCGTCCTCGGATCCACCGGCGGGGGAAAGAGTTGGACCGTTGCGCGGCTCGCAGAAGCCGTGGCGGAACTCGGCGGCAGGATGGTTCTGCTCGACCCCACCGGCGAGTACGCCAGCCTCGCCAGCGGGGTTCGTCATCTGATCGTCGGTGACGACCGCACCGCCGGGACCCCGGCTGACGTGCCACACCATCACATGCGCGACATCGACCGGATCGCGTTCTTCTCCCCGTCGAGCGGCGTGCAACTGCCACGGATGCGCGCCGCGATCCGTCGGCTTCGTCTCGCACACGCTGCTGCGACGCACGAGACGCACAAGTCGGTGGTCAGCGACGACGGCTGCCTGCGGGTGGCCTCCACGACGCTTGTCACTGTCGACGCGGCGTTTCCCGGCGTCGCGGACGCCGAACACGCACCATTCGACCTCAGCAACCTCGCGAATCAGCTCGAGATCGACGTCAGCACCGAGGCGAGCGCGCGCAGCGTCGTCGGTCCGCTCCTGACGCGTATCCGCGACGTGCTGCAGACCGATGACATCATGCGGGTCATCGGTGGCGGCAACGGCGCCGATCTCGTCGCGGAGATGATGCACTGGCTCGACGACGGCGACGAACCGATCCTGCGGGTCTCACTCGCGGACATCCCGGCGACTCACGACTTACGCGAGATCGTGGTCAACGTGATCGGCAACCAGCTGCTGCAACGCGCACGGTCTGGAGCGTTCCGGGACGCTCCCCTGTTGCTCGCCGTCGACGAGGCGCACCAGTTCATCGGCGGCGCAATCGGCGACGAGGACATCAGCGCTCAGCTCGACGCGTTCGAGCGGATCGCGAAGGAAGGGCGCAAGTACGGCCTCAACCTCTGCATCGCGACGCAGCGGCCATCCGATCTTCCCGCAGGGCTGCTCAGCCAGCTGGGCATGATGATCGTGCACCGCCTCGCTGACGGCCGGGACCGGGCCCTCGTGCAGGAAGCCGCCGCGGAGACCGACCTTGATGCGCTGCGCTTTCTTCCGGGCCTTCAGCAGGGCGAGGCGATCGTGATGGGAGTCGACCTCCCGCTCCCGATGACGGTTCGAATTCAGCGACCGACCAATCCTCCGAACTCCGTCGGGCCCGACTACGCGTCCACGTGGCCTCGGCGGCGTTCCGCAACGGCTGTCATGTTCGAACCGCCGCGTGCGGAGGACGGCAGGGCGACGGGCTGACCGGCCGGTGTCTTCCGAAACACGACGGCACCGGCGTCGCCAGCATTGTCCCGAACGCCAGCGCTCGCCGAGCAACTGCCTGCACACGGCGCTGCCTGCGCGCCAACCGGCAACAGGCCACGTCGACGCACTCGCGCCGAGGTGGTCTCGCCCGACCTGAGGTGCCGTCGTGATCCGCGGGACCATACCTGGCCGCATGCTCAAACCTCGACCCGCCGCTACGTTCGCGGCTCGGACGGCCCCGACGCAGCGTCGTCCCCGCCATCGGCGTCGCGTGCACGCTTGATCCAGAACGCAACTGACGACGGATTCTCGTCGATCAGCTCGGCGATCTGACGGATCGAGAGGCCGAACTCCGTCGCCGCGACCATGAGATCGCGGCGATCGACTTCGCTCCGGCGGTACGTCTCGTTCGTCGATCGCAGCCGACGTACCACGTCATCGCGCGCGGCACGAGCGCGCGTTCGAATCTCGAGTGCCTCACGGTGTGGATTGGCCATGACGATCCTTCCAAAGTGACGACAGGCGCAGTTGAACGCGCGACCGACGTCGTGCGAAGATTGCTCCGCCGTCCTTTCATTGGAAGGGTGGCCACATCTCATATCAGCGCTACCGTTGCGATCATTCGGCCACTTTCCAGGGCTGCCGGCGACCGCGCGGATCGAGCCGGACGCAATCGCGCTCCGGCTCGCGCTGTTCTGGCACAGCGTACCGTCGCCTAGCGCACCAGCGCGCGACGCTGAAAAAGTTCACGACGAATATTGTGACGGCGCGGACGCAAGTTTTCTAGGCTAATCGCAAGCTGCTTCAGTCAGCTGCCGCGCCCCTGTCCGGCCTGCTAACGACATATGAGCCAAATGCGCGATCAGCACTTACTGTAAGCAATTTTCCGGCCGGTCGTCTGACTATTGCGCAGTCGGAGGATCGCGTGTTGAGTTCGTCCACGCAATGGACAGAACGACGGGCCGGGAGGCTGAGATGACGAAACCGCCGAGGCTGGACGAGCCTGCCGCTCGACGCGTGCAAGAGGACCGTGCCGCTCAACGGCGGCGGATCCGTGCTGCAGCTGCGGCGCTCCGCATGGATCCCATGTCATTCGCCTGCTGGATGCTCAACCATGCGCACCAGCAGCAGGCTCCGTCCGAGTATCGGCCCAAGCCGTGGCTCATCAGCGTGATCTCGGCGACGCGGCTGCACCGTGACGAGCAGGTCGTTGTCCGGCTCCGTCAAGGCTGGCGTTTCATCCTCACCTTCCACGGCAAGCCCTTCGCCATGATCGTCCCGCTCGAAGCGCCAACGAAGCCAACCTCGACGTCGAACGTCGGGCCGGAATGATGCCGGCGGAGGGCCCCGGACGCCAGCACGGCATGGACCGGCTCCGACTCAACGGTGCCGAGCGCCGACGGTGGCCGACCGTGACCGGCCGCATGGGCGACGACTTCACCATCCAGGGTGAGACCTCCGTCGCCGTCTCCGGCGACTGGGAATCCCGGGGGGAAGCCGTGTTCCCGCTGATCCGCCGCCTCGCGCGGCAGCACCCGTCGGTGCGCACCCTGCTGCACCTCGGCGACCTGCGATGGGTGCCCGCGCGCCGCGTGGGAAAGCAGCGGCTGCATCTCTACGACGGATTCCTGCCGAAACTCGACGCGGAACTAGGCCGCGCTCGGCTACGGCTCCTCCTCACACCCGGCAACCACGACGACTGGTCGTCGCTTCAACCGGCGTTCGTCGCGCATCCCGAGCGGCCGCGACGACTCACTCCCCACATCTGGGCATTGCCGCGCGGGCTCCGGTTTCACATCGGCGGCCGAACGTTCCTGTCGTTCGGCGGCGCCGTCTCACTGGACGCGGACCGCGGCACGGCGGAAATTCCCACGGACGACGACATGCGACGGGCCGCGGCCGGGGGCCGCGTCGACGTCTTGCTCACTCACGAGCCGTCGAACGCCGGTATCGCAGCTGTCGAGAGGGCCCTCGAGGCGCACCAGCGGTGGAGCGCGGATCGTCTGGACCTCTCGGCGTCGAGCCGACGCCGCGTCGATCACCTCGTGGACCAGGTCCAGCCGAGTCTCAGCTTCCACGGCCACATGCACGTGGGCGGCCGCGTCGACTCGGGGGGTCGGAGGACTGTGGCGCTATCTGTGATCGGCATGCCCGGGAACACGGTGATCCTGCGACTCGGGACGCTCGAGGTCGACTCTCTTGAAACGGCTGAGACCGAGTCGAACTCATGAGGGCCCGCTCCAGCGGACGATCCTGGCGAACCGAGACACTCGAACCAGTCGACCGCATCCGGAAGCGCGTCATCGAGCTTGCCGTCAGCCAGGGCGGACTGGTGACGCTGCCGCAGATCGCCCCTGCACGCGCTGCGCGGGAAGGACGACGAGCCATGGCGACGCTATCTCGTATGGGCGAGGTCGAACGCGTCGGAAGGGACGTGTGGGTGCATTGCGTGGCAGACCGGTCCGCCTTCGACTCGGCGCTGCGTGCGGAAGCGGTCTGGGTCCTCCTCGACCCCGCCCGTCCCGCATGGGCCCGTGCACGACGAGCGCGTGCCGGCGGAGAATCCGTTGCCGTGATCGGCGGCGGGGCCGCGTATCAGCGGTGGGGGTTCGGTCCGACCACCTGGCCTGCCGAACTGCACACCCCGGACGGCAACGCTGTCCGCTTCGCAAGCCTGGACGTCGAGGTGCGCCGGGAGGAAGTTGAGCCGGACGACATCGTCTGGTTCGGCCCGTTCCCCTACCTCGGCGTTGAGGCGACCCTCGCCGGATCGTTCGCGTGGGACGGCGACCTCGACTCCGTCGCCGCCGATCTCGCTGACGCCCTGTGGCGCTTGCATCCCGTCGACGGAGGACGACTGCGAAGGCATCTGGCGACCCTCCACCGGACCGATGACGAGCGGGCAGCAACCGTCGAAGCCGACAATCGGTGGGACGAGTTGCTTCGTCGAACGGGGCGATGGCACCCCTCAACCTGTCGGCGGTGCAGGATCAGCGTGGCGGCAGAACCGCCCGCCCTCGGACGCGGCGATTGCACGCTACCGTGCAGCACTCGACCCGGAACGGCGCGCACAGCTCTGGACGAGCGTCGTGCAAGAGTTCGCAGGGTCCTGAACGTCGACCTCGAGCCGTCCGATGCTCCGGTCATCACTGGGCCGCGGGGCCTCACCCTCTTGAGCGCAGTGGGGGCCACGCTGCGGCGCGGATGGGGATGTCGACGACGTTCCCGTCCCCAACCGCGCCGATGCAGCAGAATCTATAATCTCTATAATCGGCTGTCTGGTGGGCACCGGACTGTTGCCGACCGACGCTGGGAAGGCTCGGCAGGGCGTGATCCCCCGATTCGCCCCGACGCCGCTCCCCTTGCTGCAGGCGATCGTGCTGTCACCGGGTGCCTTCGTGCTGCGACGGCACGTATCCGCTCTTGCGCGGCGGCCGGGTCTTGGGTCCCTTTTGCCGGTGCGCAGGGGTTGGGCGCTGCGAACGGCGGCGCTTCACGACGGAAACGGTGCGGACGTCGGTTGATGTGAGGGTGACCTCGTCGCCGTACGCGGAGTGTCGCAGAGCGGTGTTGATGGCGATGCACCGGATGGCGAAGAGGACGGCGTTGGCGGTGGTACCCGTGACGGTGCTGCTGGCCCGTCGCATCGTGCCGAAGTTCTTCTTCAGGTCGGCCATCTTCGCTTCGCTGGCGTTACGCATCCCGTAGAGGGCCAGCCACTTGCTGGTGCCGTAGATGTACTTCTGCCGGATACGAATGTGTTCGTCAGCTTCGAGTGTCGGCGTTTTGTCGCACCAGCAGCCCCCGCCGGGAACACAGTTTGTGGGTGGGGCGCCGCGCTGTACAGCACGGTGGGGCTCGACGTTGGGGCAGTCGATGTGGCCGAGGTACGCGGGTCCGCGGTATTGCCACTTGCCGTCGGGCTTGGGGTCACCGTTTGGCACGAACGCGTACTTGGCACGTGCGTCGTACTTGGCGGTCAGCTCACCGCGTTCGGCTTTGGACATGCCTGGGTGGTACGCGGGCAGCTCGCGGAGCGCCTGCGGCAGCGCTTTTGTGAACAGCGTGCCGTCAATGATCACGACATGCTTGAACATCTTGTGCTTCATCAGCCCACGCTCGGTCCGTTGGTTGGGATGCAGATCGTGGACCCCGGTGATGCGCCGTCGGAGGAGCGGCAGTGCCCAGCGTTCTGCCACGGAGTAGCTGTATCCCCGGTCTGAGCACAGGGTGTCGACGGCGAAACGGTCGTCGATGCTGTCTAAGAGCGCGATTCCGGCGTCGCCCTTGTGCGATCCGGCAGGTCGGAGCACCATGCCTCGGATGAATTGCACGTAGTGCTCGGCGCCGTACCATCCGGCATCGACTAGGACGTGGGCGTCCCAGCCGACGAAGTTGGTGGACCGGTTGCCATTGACGACGGTGCGATATCCGCAGCGGGCGTCGATGTCGTCGCTGAGGATGAAGCGTCCGTCGGTGCCTCTGAGGAGCTGGCTGATCGGCAGACCCCACTTTTTTTCGTCCTTGGCGTGGTCGGGTACGTATTCGTCGTCGCCGTCGGGGCGCGCCAGTTGGGCACGGAGAGCAGCTGAGGTTTCGATGTCTGTGGAGTCCATCGCCGCGACTTTCGTCGCGGGGCACGAGTCGGGTATCGATGCTGCGATCAGCGTATTCAGGATCCTGTCGCGGGTGCTCAGCTCGGGGATGCGTTCCCGGATGACTCCGGCCTGGTCGACGCGGTGCGGGGAGTCCTCGTCGTCGATTAGCTCGACGAAGCCGTGGAACGCGCCGATCATCTTGTAGTAGTGCCACTTTTCGTGTGTCAGGCCCGCGCGGATGCGGTCCTGGTTACTCAGCTCCCAGAGCGCCCACTTCGCCAGGTCGAGGAACACCATGTCCCGGTCAGGCCGCTGCACCTGGTACGCGATCATGAGGATCAGCATGGTGCGAAGCGTGACGTGCCGTTTGGGGCCGGGTCGACGCTCGTCCCACCAGAGGACGCTTCGTTGGATGTCGGATCGGTCAATGATCTTGATCGCGAGAGTGATCGCGCGGCGGCAGCTCAGCGGCCTGGCGGCCGAGGCGGTGGTGGGGAGTCGGCCGTCCGCGGTGAGCCACGCGACGGCGTATCGGAGCCGGTCGAGGGTGCTCGTGCGGGTCAGCTCGCCATCGCCGTGGCTGGCGATACGGCCGAGCTTGCTGGCGTTCACGCGGCGTCTCCGGCGTCGTGGTCGGCGAGCAGCATGCCAGTTGGGTCGAACATGTCCAACCACTGTGGCTGGGATCGGGCTTCAGATGCGATCGACCCTCCGAAGTCCTGCGTTGTCAAGACGATGGAGGCCGTCGCGCCGCATCCGACGATGCGGCGCCGTCGGCGGGTGCGATCGAGGGCGTGCGCACCGCAGGCGAGCCAGCGACCGCGCGAACGAGGATGGGGGCGAGACCCGCTAGGGGTGGGAGTGGTTTTCATGCGTCGTACCCGGCGGCGCGTCGGAGGTCGGCGCGCGCCATGTCCTTTCGTTCATCGAGGTAGGGGATGGTGCTGTCGAATCGGTACGAGGCTTGACCGCCGTACTCGAGGATCCGGTTGAGAGGGAACCCGTCGTCAAGGAGTCGGACCAGCCACGTCGAGCGGAATCGTTCTGTGTCGGGCTTTGACACCGAATCCGGGATGACGAGACGGCTGCGCGGACGGAGGAGCGGATCGCGTTGTTCGGGCCGGAACGGGCCCGCGAGAGGCTCCACAGGATGGGAGGCCATGAGTGCGCGGACACGGTCGGCGTACTCTCGGCGCAGCGGGACGATTCGCTCGCGTGGAGATCGAATGTGCACGAGCAACAGGCCGTCGTCCTCGGTGATGTCGGAGCGAGCGATGTAGCGCAGCTCGGTGTTGCGGACTCCCGCTCCGACGCAGAAGCACACCCACGAGTCGAAGAAGCGGGTGCGCAGCCGCGTGGTCTGGAGCAGGACGGCTGCGTCGATGTCGGCTAGCTCGTCGGGTGTGTACGGCGGCGCGATGCCGCGATGGTTCCAGGTGGGGTGCTTGCGCTCCTGGGGTACTTTGCGGAGGGTTCCGCGTGCGACGCGGCGCAGACTGGTGCGGTACGCCTTCCGGGTGTTGTTCGAGATTGAACCGAGTCCCGTCGCCACGAACGCGTTGATGTGCCGCTCGCTCAGCAACACCTCCGGTGTGAGGTCCAGACCGAGTTCGTGTGCCCAGAAGATCTGTCTCGACAAAGCCTGTTGCACGGCCAGGAAAGTGGGCATCGTGGTGATGTCCGTCTGCAAGATCCACTCGCGCAGGAGGTGTTTGCCGGTCGTCTCCCAGAACGGACTCCAGCGGGACGGGGTGTAGCGGCCGAGCAGCATAGCCGCGTCGATCTCAAGCGGGCCGCCCTTCACCCGAGACAACAGCACCGGCGAGTCCTCGTCGTCGGTCACGATGCCACCACCGCAGGGACGGACTGTGGCCGCGTCGGCGGCGCTGGAGGCTGAGGCGACCGCATTGCTGTCCCTGGCGGACGCTTCGTCGGTCGGTGTCCGTTACGGCGACGCCGCAGCGGTCTCGGCGCAAGGCTTCGGTGTGACTCGTGGGTGTGGGTGGGGGCGTGTGAGGAGCGGGCATGCGGAACACGTCGCGATCCTTGACCGTGGTCAGTGGGCGCGTTAGTGTCGCAGATGACTTCCAGAGAGATGTCACTGCGAGGGCCGTCCGCTGCGTGAACAGCTAGGGCGGCCTTCCGCATGTTCCGCGCGGGAAGCGCGTGCATGCGGGGTTCAGGTCTCCTTGCGTTAGACCGTCTGCATCAGGCGCGAGCAGTCGGTGTCGGGGTGCCGGGAGCTGTGGTGGTAACGATGGCCCGTGAAAGCCGTCGCTCAAATCAGCTGGATGGCGCCGGCTGAGAGGATCCCTGCCGGTGCTATCAACCATGGCGATTCGGTGCGCGCCGCACCAGACCCTCCACCGGGCATCCTCGCTCAGGGCACGCCCATTTTCGCCTTGAGGACGGCTCGATCCGCATCAGGACGCGGATCGAGGCGTCTTGAAAAGCGGACACTCGTCACAGAAATTGGTCGGCGGCGAGCGTGCTGAATCGCGTACTTTGCTCGCGAGATCGTCCCAAGCAACTCATCGGCAGCAGCTCATCGCCGACCGCGACCAGCCCTAACCCTGGGCCGATCGCTCTCGTCGACGCCGACTGTCTCGACGAAAACTGGAGCAGTTCGAGCCGGGGGCTCATCCTTCGCTCACCCCGACGCGAGACTTCTGCGCTTCCACCAACGGCGCCAGCCAAAGGTGCCGGCGGCGTCGACCCTCAACCACTAAAGGGAGGTAGCGCGACGTCAACGACACAGGATGCCACGGCCGGTAAGCGTGCGCACCGTGGCGACCAACCGGGGAAGGCTTTCGCGGTCAGGACCCCGTTGCTGCGGTCAAGCGACAGCAGATTCGGGAGTGTGATGCCGGAGCTGCTCGCGGGGGTCCACGTCAGCGAGCACTCGGACGGTCGTTCCAGACCCAACGAGGCGCAGCGCCGTGCGCGGCAGCCCCATAGCTGCCAAGCCCGACCGAGCAACGCGGCCGTTTCCGGGATAGGCCCACTCGGAAGGGACGGACGCCGCGCTCAACTGCAAAGCGGCGGCGCGACGTAGAAGTTTCCCGGCCGCACCACTCACCTCCAAGAACCTGTCCGCACCTGTCCCGATGGGCTGCGCAACCGGACCGCACGCAGGAAGATGTCGGTCCGACCCAAGAATCACGGCGAGTGGCACTTCGCCTACTTCCCCGCCGATCAGGGTTCGCCCGGCACCGGCGGCGAGCAGCGATGCGATCGCCGCGTCCCCGACCTCGCCGGCGTATCCCCCTATCGAGGACGCAACATACGTTTGGGTCAGCCGCCGCAAGCCCCGACGCCGCTGCACCGCATCCCATCCGATCCAGCGATCACGGATCGGGTCATCGACCCGCGGCTCACAGACGCCGACAACCCCAACAAGTCGTCCTGCATGGCCGTCATCGACAACCAGAAACCGGGCGCGACGACCGTGGCCATGCGACGGATGCTCCGGAAGCGTAGCCACCGCCCACCGCCACAGAAGACCGTCGACGCTCCTGCCGTCGCGGACCGCCACAAGGCGCGGCCGCACAGTGGCCGGATCGATAGGTCCAACACCCAGACGGAGGTCCGCGCGAACACCACGACCCCACAGCCGGGCAGATTCCTCGTCGTTCGGAGCGGCTGCCCTTCGTTGAAGCGCGGCACCGTCTGCGGCGCGAACACCATCAGAAGTCAACACGAAGCCTTGCGCACGAAGGGCCATCTCGAAAGCTTTCCGTTTCGCCGGATCAGCTACGCCGCGACGACGCCTAGCTCGAGCACCGCCGACCGGCCTGCGCGCACCGCCCAACCAAACTGGCTGCGCGACGCGAAGCGTGTGTCCCGACCTCGCGGACGGCAACTCCTGCGCCATCACATACGGCTCGGAAGGTGCCGACCCGCCCACCAGGTTCAAGGCCCACACGTCGGTAGCCAAAACCGCGGCGCTTGTGATCTCCACGCCGGAGCCATTGCCTCGCTGCGCGGTCAACGCGACCGCGCCCAAGCTCAACAACGCAGACGTGCCCCGGAACCGGCCGATTTTGCATACGACCTCAACTGAACGACGATGAGCGAGGAAACCCCAGATCAGCGGGCCGAAAGGGCATCCGTCGACTACATCCGGACGACGGCGAGTCCCAGAAACCCGTTCCGGTTTCCGCGACTCGCCGCCCAAAATCGCAACCGCACATCCCCGCAACAACGCGGAAGTGGGTCGAGTTTCCGAAACCTCTCCGTCGGAGATTCCGAAAAGCCCCTGGTGCGGAGGGTGTGGGATTCGAACCCACGAGACATCACTGCCCACCTGTTTTCAAGACAGGCTCCATCGGCCGCTCGGACAACCCTCCATGACACGACCACGTGGCGAGACGTGATCGTGTCCCGGGCAGTCTAGCGGTCCACCGGAGCGGCAAGCGAGGCATCCTTCGATGCGCGGCAGTGCGCTCGGCCGGACGACCGGGAGGAGAGCCGAGACGGTCAGGCTCGTCCGGCAGGACGCGCAAGGCGCTCATTCGCCAGAGCGAGCGCACCCGGGAGGTTGAAGCCGCTCTGCGTCGTGCTCCGGTCGTCGGCCCGCGGCGTGTCGACCGCCGGCGCGAAGACGACGTTCGGGCGCTGGAGGAGCAACGTGCGCCAATGGTCGATGACTGCGTTGGACGCCGGAGACACGTCAGCGATGATGACCGGCAGTTCGGTCAACTGCATCATCATGAGCGCCGGGGAGTCCGCTCGGCCCTGCGCGAGGCGCATGATCGTGTCGAGCGATGCCGGGAACACGATGATGCACTCGGACCTCCCCGTGCGGCCGTCCCTCCAGGAGTGCGGCAGTGCGTCCTGTTCCCATTCGTCGAGCCAGACTTCTCCGTTCGCGAGCGCGCGTACGGCGTCGGTACTCACGAACCTTGTCGCGTGCGTCGAGACGGAGACGTTGACGACGACCTCCGGCGACGTGAAGCGCAACCAGTTGATCCACCAGGGCACGAGCGATGCTGCGACCGCCCCACTCACGTGCAGGTGCAGCTCGGCTCCAGCGAACGTCGGAAGGGTGTCAGGCATGGAAGCGTCCTTCCCATCGCGACACGAGGATGGGCTGCATGCGTTTCTCGGGAGGTGCCGCAGGGAAGTAGTTCAGCAGGAGGAACTGGAACTCCTGCGAGTCTCCCCCGGAGACGAGACCCGATGCTGCATCCCGCACGAGCTCGTACGCAGTGCTGCTCACCATCCAGTCGAACTGGGAGTAGTTCGCCTTCATCACCGACAGCTGCTGCATCGCGTCGAACAACGCCTTCGGCCCGCGGCTCTTCGGGTTCATCAGAACGTTCCAGAAGCCGTGCCGGATCGTCGGGGTGACGTCGACCCAGTCACTCGGAGCGGTGCGGGTCGACCCACCACGGGTCCGGACGAGCAGGTGGACGTTCTGCACTCCGGGATTCGGAGCGAAGAACCGCCAGCCCGGTACCGTCCAGCCGCCGACGTAGCGCCGCAGGTCCAGGTTGAACGAATCCGGCGTGTTGAACAGCGAGGTCGCGACGAGATGAGCGGTGATGGCGACGGCCGCAGCGGTGCCGGCGGCGCGGCGGAGGTCAACGGACACGGTCGAGCGCCTCCTCGATCACCGAGACGACCTGCGTGGCGTTCCCCCGGAAGCCGATCACGGACCGGTGGGACGAGGTCGGTACCAGCCGATGCTCCGCGGCGAGCTTGCGCGCGAGGCTCTCCTGCTGTGCCGCGTTCTCCTCGGATGCGACGAGGTACCGGACCGGCACGTCCCGCAGCGCGTCGATCGCTCCGGCGGTGGGAAGCTCGAAGTACTCCCGCGTCGCGCGGTAGACGTTCCGCGGGGCGAAGATGAACTGCAGGGTGCCGTTCTGCTGGTCGGGTTCGTACCTCGTCTGACGGGCGACTGCGTTCGGGGCGAAGTTGTAGACCCCGCTCAGCGCCGCGAACATCGTGTGCGCTTGCGACTGGAGGTACGTGCCGACGCGACGCCGGTCAGCGCGGTCTGCGTCGAAGAGGTCAGGATCCGTGCCGTCGACGAGGACGATCCCGGCGAACGCCCTGCCGTCCACCTGACCACCGGCGTAACCGGCGAGCACGAGCAGACCGATCGAGTGGCTCACTGCGATGAGGGGACCGCTCGAGCCCACCGTCCGCACCAGGGCTTCGACCGCGCGACCGGGAGCCGCGCTCGAGGTGGTCCGGCCGTAGCCCCGGCGATGGTAGGCGAGCACGTGAGCCGAGTGGGACACACCGTCCGCGACCCAGGCCCAGGCATCGAGGGCATTGCCCAGACCCGCTTCGAGGATCACGACCGGCGCAGTGTCGGCATCGACGGACGGATCCGTCGGTGGCACGTGCCGGTACTCGACGACGCCGTCCTCCAGCTCGAGCAGCACGGACCCCTTCAGGCCCGCGCGACGGTCTCGGTCCTGGGCCCGCTGGGCTGCGGCGTACGTACCGGCAGTCAGAGCGACTGCCGCCGTTGCCGTCAGCACCACCCGTTCGACGTTCGACGAGGGAAGCCGTTGTCGCGACAACGCGTACCCGACGGCTCCGTGCGAGCCGGTGAACCCCCACACGAAGCGTGGGAGCTCCATGACGGCGGCGACGGCGACGTGGAAGCCCTTCACTCCCCACAGCGCACGCCGGCCCCACCGCTCGGGGAGCAGGTAGATCAGGGGGAACGACGCTTCCCAGATCGGCGTGCTCCAGGTGAGCAGCCGGGCGAGGCGGGGACGGTCGCGGAGGAGCCGGGCTGCGGGACCGCCACCGTACGCCTGGGTCCGCACGATCTCCCCGAGGGCGTCGCCCTGCACCCAGCTCGATCCGAAGGCCTTGGAGATGCCGGAGATGAAGTAGCTCAACGCGGCCTGGTAGTTCACCGCGCGGAGGAACAGATCGTCCGACCGTGCGGCATCGGGGATCAGAGCAGACAGCGATCGGTACTGCGTGATCACCGCCGTCATCTGGTCGGCTCCGTCTCGACCGTACGGCGTGCGGATCTCGTTGAGCCGGTTGCAGAGGCCGATCACCACGTTCGACGCGATCTGGACCGGACGCCGGTTCCGTCCGAGGAGCAACGCGGTCGCACTCACGAGGTTGACGGCAGCGAGGATCTGCGGCGTCGTCGGGGAATCCAGGACGGTGAGCAGCCGGTGTCGGAGCGTACCGACTCGTGCTCCGCGGGCTGAGACCCCCCTGAGCAGGTTGTCACGACGGTACAGGCGACCGATCGTCATGGACTCGACCGAGGCCAGGATCTGCCCGATCGCGATCGGGGCCATCGTCGCGTTCACGGCGCCCTGGCGTCGGTCAGCGGGGGTCGGCGTGCCGGCATGTGCGGGTCGGCGCCGGAAGGTCAGGGTCATCTGAGGTGCACTGTTCCGTCTCGTCGGTGCTGGGCGTCGTGAGGACTCCGCGCCCGGTGACCGAGCGGCGGAGCGGCTCCCCGCCCGGTGACCGGACGGGGAGCGCTCGTTGCGCCTAGCAGATGAGGCAGATGGTGCTCCCTGCGACCACGTACTCGGCCGCTGCGGGCGTGAACACGACGGTCGGCGTGGTCATCGCCGGAATCGAGCTGTCTCCGCCGATCTCAGCGTCGACGGACCGGAGTGCGGAGTTCGCGAACGCCTGCACCTCGAGGATCTCTGACTGCATGTGACTCTCCCTTTCCTGAACGCCGGTGCCCCTGCACCGGCGGATTCGCCTCCCTCGGAGACGGCTGTGTCCGGCGTTCGAGCACGCCGAACAGGTCGACCAGGAGCAGTCGAGAGCACATGGCTCCAACACGCGGCGACACACCACTCAGGCGCAACGTTGCGCCGAGCGATCAGCACCCGCTCGCTCCCGAAGACATCGGTTGCGATCGGCGATCACGTTCGCTGCGACATGGTTCCCCCGTTCGCGCTGCATCGCTGCAGCTCCCCCTCGGGCGTGCTGATCAGCACCCCTCGCCACCGGATGCCCCTCGATCGGGTGACGTGACACGACGCTAGCAAGGTCCCTCGGTCGTGTCCAGGACCGCCGCTGGATCAGGGCCGCCGTGCCCACCGGACGACGAGGACGACGAGGAGGATCACCGCGATCGCCCCGGCGCCGACGGCGGAACCGACCCCCACGGCCGAGCCGACGAGGACGGTCAGCACGAAGGAGTCCATTGCCCACAGCACCCGGATGACCGGCATCGGGTCGCCCATGGCGGACGGCGCCGGGGTGAGGAGGAACAGCGGCGTCGGTCCTCGCAGCGCGTCGCTTCCTCGGGCCACCGCGGCGGCGACCGCCAGGACGACGGCGTGGACGAGCGCGACGACGGGCACCCCCGCAGCGACTCCCGTGCCGGCGGCCACCGCTCCCGTCACGAGCACGGGCGCGCCGAGGGGCAGGATGCCGTGACAGAGGAGCAGGACCCCATCACGGACGCCGTAGAGCGGAAGGTCCGACGCGACGCGCGCTGCGTGGTAGAGACCGGCCGACAGCGACCCCGTCCCCGAGTACACGAGCACGGCAGCGCCGACGCCGAGGAGCGCGCCGTACGGCCCGGAGACGGCTGCGACCACCAGGAGACCACCGCCCGCCGCCGACAGCAGCACGCCGGTCAGGAGCCGTTCCGGCGTCCGGACTACCGCGACGAGGTCCCGGACGACGACGAGGACGGCGACCGACCTCGACGTCACGACGGCACTGAGTCTCCGCCCCCACGAGGGCAGCGCGTGGTACGTGCCCGAGGCCGAACTCAGGTCGAGGCTGACAGCGTGCGCGATCGCCGTGTCCCACGCGGCGGCCTGCTCGGAGAGCCGCGCCGGTTCGACACGCTCGAGGAGTGCGGGGACGCTCGTGAGCGCGGCCACGGCGATCACCACGGTGACGAGGGTCGTGAGGGGCACGACCTCCGGCCGTACCCAGGCCCAGGCCCAGAGCGGACGGTCCGGCGAAACCAGCGCGACCCCGCCGAGGAGGAGCACGGCACCCGCCGCCCAGGTCGACACCCTCGGCACCGCCTCGCCGAGGAGCCACAGGACCGCCGCGACCGCGCCGAACGCGGCCCCGCGGACGACGAAGTCGACGACGGGACCGATCACACCCACGTCGCCCCCCAGCGCCGCTGAGCCGACCAGGCCGGCCACACCCGCGAAGCAGGACGCCACGCATGCCGTCGACAGCGAGACGACCCGGCCGAACGCCCGGATCCGCGGCACGTCGCTGTCCGCCAGGACGTGCACGAGGATCGGTGCCAGGACGGCCGGGCCGCGTCGGCGACCGACGAGCAGCGCAGTGGACCACGACGCAGTCAGCAGGAACGCTGCGACCGACGGCGCCATCGGTGATGTGAGCGTCGCCGACGCGGGCGGGGTCGAGAGACCGATCCAGGTCGCCCGGACGACCGGCGCCACCACGATGAGCCCGACGAGCACCAGCGCGTACGCGATGAACGCGCGGTCTCCCACCGTCCGCTCGTCGCGACGGCGCCAGATCTCGAAGACGGCCGCGGCGCGCTTCGTCATCGCGACCCGTCGGCGTCGAGGTCGACGACGTGGTCGGCCAGGCTGTCGGCGAGGGTCGTACTGTGCGTCGCGATGACGAGCGCCGCTCCAGCATCCCGGCGCCCTGCGAGGACGTCACGCACTCCGGCGAGTCGGTCCTGGTCGAGGCGTTGTTCCGGCTCGTCGAGGACGAGGACGTCGAACGGTCGAGCGAGCACGAGGGCGAGCGCCGCGACCTGGAGCTGCCCGGTCGACAGCTCATGCGGGAAGCGACGATCGAGCCGCTGGAGGTCGAGCGATCCGATCGTTTCGGCAGCGACTGCCTCCGCTTCGTCGGGATCGCTGAACCACGTCGCCGACACCATGCGGACGTGGTCGCGGATCGTGAGGTCCGGTGCCATCGGCGGCAGCCCGATCATCGCAGCGAGACGACGTCGGAACGTCGCGTCACGCTTGGAGATCCGCTCACCACCGACGGTTGCGCTCCCCGAGGTCGGCGTCCGCATCCCCGCGACGACACGGAGGAGCGTCGACTTGCCCGCGCCGTTGCGCCCCCGGACGACCACCGCCTGCCCGCGCCCGACCGCGACGCTCGTCCTGGGGAGGAGCGTCGTGCCGTCCACGACGACCTCGACGTCGCGCAGGTCGACCACGGTGTCCTGCTCGGGAGCTGTGGACCGACCCGGGACGGGGGTCACGACGCCGGCCCGGCGAGCACGAGCAGTCCGGAGATGCGACGGTCGTCGCGGAACGCGATGCGGGCGGTGAAGTCGCCCGCCTCGAACGCGAGGGGCGTGTTCGTGACGGTGAGCCCGGCGGAGCGCACGGACTCGGTCTCACCACGACGCTCGAACGCCCCCGCCGCGGCGATGATCTGCGTCCACGCGGCGGCGAGGCCGTCGGTGGTGACCGTCCGGAGCATCGCATCGTCGAACTGGCTGGTCACCTGGTCCCATCGTCCGGACGCGAGCAGGTCGATCACGGATGCTGCCAGCTCGGTCGCGTCGGGGAGCACGGCGATGTCGAGCGTCGCGCCGGTCGCCGGGTCGACCGGCTTGCCGAACCGCTGGAACGCCGCCTGCCGAGAGACCCCGAGGACGTCCCCGATCTGCTGCCACGTGACACCTTCATTGCGCGCGCGTTCCACCGAAGCCGCCAAGAGCGCCGTCGCCTGTTCACAGACGCGGTTCGCCGCTGCCACCGTGTCCAGTGGCTCCTGCCCGTCCCCGAGGACGGGCGAGGCGATGATGTCGCCGACGGCACGATGCACGTTCGACGCCTGCTCGTAGAGATTCGGTTGCACTCGTCAAGCCTACATTGACACGAGTACCCAGGCCGGACTCGAGGTGGCAGCGCCGGCTGCCAACCCCGCGGGAGCCTCAGGCAGCCGAGGACTACCGCGGCAGCGTGTCCAGCGCCGCGGCCAGCCCGTCGTCGGTCACGCCGCCGGTCAGCTCGTTGCCCGCGTCCACGACGTCGTCCGGAGCCTGTCCCATCACGACACCGCGACCCGAGGTCGACGCCCACCGCAGCATGTCGATGTCGTTCCGCCCGTCACCCGCCGCCATGACGCGGGAGCGAGGGATGTCGAGCCACTCGCGGACGCGCTCCATCGCGGTCGCCTTCGTCACGCCCTCGGGAGCGATGTCGAGCCACGACGTCCACCCGACCGAGTACGACACCTTCTGCAGTCCCATCCGCTCGACGACCTGCAGGAAGTCCTCGGTGTCGTGCCCGGGCGAGATGACGACCACGCGCGTGGCCTCGGTGCCGAGCAGCTGCTCGAAGGGCACGTGCTCACCGGCGACGGTCATGGTGTCGTCGGGGAAGTTCCCGGAGAGCAGGAAGTGCCCGGTCTCGTCCTCGACCCCGAAGGCGGCGTTCGCGAGCGCCCCGTGGATGACCTGCAGGACCTCGGTCGGGTCGAAGCGCTCGACGTGGACCCGGCGGTACGAGCCGTCGTCCTGACGAGCGAGGGTCAGGGCACCGTTGGCGCACACGACGTACTTCGAGCGGAGCCCGAGGCGCTCGAGCAGCGGGATCGTCATGCCCTCGCTGCGGCCGGTGGAGAGCATGACCTCGTGCCCGGCGGCTTCGGCATCGCGGACGGCGTTGATCACCGTGTCCGTGATGACGCCGTCCTCGCGCATGGTCGTGCCGTCGACGTCGAGCGCGACGAGCCACCGCTTCGTCCGCGCGGGCGCCGCGGCGCCACCTGCCGGAGCACCCGCAGCCGCACCGGCCGCGACACCACCGGACGCAGCACCGACTGCGGACGCGCCGCCCTGCGCCGACCCGTCGACGAACCGCTCGTGGGCACTCATCGGGGCTCGATGACCTCGACGCCGCCCAGGTAGGGACGCAGCACCTCGGGCACGACCACCGACCCGTCGGCCTGCTGGTGGGTCTCGAGGATCGCGACGATCCAGCGGGTGGTCGCGAGCGTGCCGTTGAGGGTCGCGACCGGAGCGGTCTTCCCGCTCTCGGTGCGGTACCGGACGTCGAGACGGCGGGCCTGGAACGTGGTGCAGTTCGACGTCGACGTGAGCTCGCGGAAGGTGCCCTGCGTCGGCACCCACGCCTCGATGTCGTACTTGCGCGCCGCGCTCGTACCGAGGTCACCGCCGGCGACGTCGATCACGCGGTAGTGCAGCCCGAGGTCCTGCATCATCGACTCCTGCATCGCGACGAGGCGCTGGTGCTCCGCCTCGGCCTGCTCGGGGAGCACGTACGAGAACATCTCGAGCTTGTTGAACTGGTGCACGCGGAGGATGCCACGGTTGTCCTTGCCCGCGGACCCGGCCTCGCGCCGGTAGCAGGTCGACCAGCCGGCGTAGCGGACCGGGTCGCCGGACTCGTCGAACGACAGGATCTCGTCGGCGTGGAACCCGGCGAGGGCGACCTCGCTCGTGCCGGTCAGGTACAGGTCGTCGGCCTCGAGCCGGTAGACCTCCGCCGCGTGCTCGCCGAGGAACCCGGTGCCCGCCATCGTCTCCGGACGCACGAGCGTCGGCGTGATGAGCGGCTCGAACCCGTGCTGCACCGCACGGTCGAGCCCGAGGTTCATGAGCGCGATCTCGAGCCGGGCGCCGAGGCCGCGGAGGAAGTAGAAGCGCGACCCGGAGACCTTGACGCCGCGCGGGATGTCGATGATGCCGAGGTGCTCGCCGAGGTCGGCGTGGTCCTTCGGCTCGAAGTCGAACTCGGGCTTCGTGCCGACCGTGCGGAGCGTGACGAAGTCGTCCTCGCCGCCCTTCGGCACGTCCGGCAGCACGACGTTGGGGATCGCGCGCACGACGCGGTCGAAGGTCTCCTCGGCCGCGGTGACCTCGGCCTGGGCCTCCTTCACCTTCGCGGCGAGGGCCTGCGCCTGCTGCACGAGCGCGGCCTTCTCGTCCTTCGGGGCCTTCGCTACGGTCTTGCCGAACGCGTTCTGCTCGGCGCGGAGCGCCTCGAACGACGTGATCGCAGCGCGCCGCGCGGTGTCTGCGGACACCGCGTCGTCGACGACGGAGACGGAGGCGCCGCGCGCCTCCTGCGAGGCCTTGATGAGGTCAGGGTTGTCGCGCAGGAGCTGCAGATCGATCACCGGATCATCCTAGAGGGCGCGTGTGACCGCCGGACGGGAGGCCCGTGGCGGCCCCGCCACGGGCCTCCCGTCCGTCACCCGGTCGCGTCCGACGGGCGCTCGTCGCGCAGGGCGGCGACCATCCCGCGCAGCAGGCGGAAGGCCGCTGCGCGGCCCTCCTCGTCGAGGTCGCGCGTCATGCGCAGCTCCACCTCGCGAACGGCCGCGCTCGCCGCCTCGCGCTGCCGCCGGCCTGCCTCGGTGAGCGTGGTGGGCAGCACCTTGCCCGACGTGGGGGTGGACGGCCGGGTGACGATGCCCTCGCGTTCGAGCTGCTGCAGGAGCGTGTTCATCGACTGCCGCGTGACGAAGGTGCCGCGCGCCAGCTCCGAGTTGGACATGCCGGGGCGCTGGGCGAGCAGTTCGAGGCACGAGTAGTGCGTGATCGTCATGCCGAGCGGGCGGAGGGCATCCTCCATGGCGGTCCGCAGCGCGCTGGCCGCCTCCTTCAGGGCGTAGCCGACCGAGCTGTCGAGATCGATACGGGCTTGACGCATGTCAGGAGTCTGACACATACTGCTTGTGTCAGGCATCTGACACAGACGAAGGAGCACACCATGCCCGCCACCGGGATCGACTTCACCTCGCTGCAGGTCCGTGACCTCGACGCCTCGCAGGCGTTCTACGAGCGGTACCTCGGACTCGTCCGCTCGCCCGCCGGGCCACCGCACGCGGTGGTGTTCCGGACCGAGCCGATCGCGTTCGCCCTGCGCGACCTCGTCGAGGGGACGGACCTGTCCGCCGGGCGGCCCGCCCTCGGCGTCGCGCTGTGGTTCCACGCGACCGACGTCCAGGCGATCCACGACGCGCTGGTCGCCGACGGACACCCGATCGTCACCCCGCCGTTCGACGGGCCGTTCGGGCGGACGTTCACGTTCGCGGACCCGGACGGGTACGCGATCACGCTGCACGACCGGCGCTGAGCCCGGGCGGCCCGGCTCGGGACGGCCCGGTCCGCCGCCCGTCGCTCGCCGGACCGGTCCGTGCCCGACGGCCGGTCGCTCGCAGGTGTCCGTCGGTAACGTCGGCAGCATGTCGACACCATCGGAGACTGCGCCCGCGGGCCAGGACGCCCTCCCGACCGAGCAGAAGACGGCAGCGGTCGTCTACAACCCGGTCAAGGTGCACCTGGAGACGCTGCAGCGCACCGTCGCGGAGCACGAGCAGGAGGCCGGCT
Organism: Curtobacterium subtropicum; assembly: GCF_030362975.1. NCBI lineage: Bacteria > Bacillati > Actinomycetota > Actinomycetes > Micrococcales > Microbacteriaceae > Curtobacterium > Curtobacterium subtropicum. The sequence goes on along the minus strand of NZ_JAUCMM010000002.1, from coordinate 231,629 downwards.
GGGCCGAGACCCTGTGGTTCGAGACCACGGAGGAGGACCCGGGCGGCGGCATGGCGACGGCCGCGCTCGAGGCCGGGGCCGACGTCGTGGCCGCGGCCGGCGGTGACGGCACCGTCCGCGCCGTCGCCGAGGTCGTGCACGGCTCCCCCGCCGCCCTCGCCCTGCTGCCGAGCGGCACCGGCAACCTGCTCGCCCGGAACATCCCGTCGCCCATCGACGACCTGGCGGCGAGCGTCCGGACGATCTTCCGGGGCGAGGACCGCCCGATCGACTTCGGCCAGCTCGAGGTCGAGCGCGAGGGCGGCGAGCGCGAGCAGTTCGGCTTCGTCGTCATGGCCGGGCTCGGACTCGACGCCCGCATGCTCGCCAACACGAACGACGACCTGAAGAAGAAGGTCGGCTGGCTCGCCTACGTCGACTCGCTGTTCCGCTCGGTGCGCGACGCCGACGCCTTCGAGTTCCGTTACCGGCTCGACGGCGAGAGCAACCAGTCGGTGCGCGCGCACTCGCTCATCGTCGGCAACTGCGGCATGCTGCAGGCCGGCGCGACGCTCCTGCCGGACGCCGAGATCGACGACGGCGTGTTCGACATCGTCGTGATGCGCCCGCGCGGGTTCTTCGGGTGGGTCCGGATCGGCGCGCGGGTGTTCTGGGAGAACGCGATCCTGCGCTCGTTCCGCCGCTCGAAGATCGGGCAGACCCAGGTCGGCAAGCGCATCGCCACCGCCGCCCGCGAGGAACGACCGCTCCGGTACATCCGCGGCGAGGAGTTCGTGGCACGGCTCGAGCGTCCGGACGAGTTCGAGATCGACGGCGACCCCGTCGGCGAGGTCGTGGCGTTCAAGGCGAAGATCGACGCCGGTGGCCTGCGGGTGCGCGTCGCCGGCCCGCAGGACCAGACCAGGAACACCCGCCGGGTCGAGAACGCCCACAGCTGACCGGGGTCCCCGACTCCGACGGCCGCTGACCGCCGACCGCCGCCGGGCTCAGCCGGCGTCGGTCTCGCCGGAGACGATGGCGCGGAGCCAGTCCCGGGCCTCGACGAACGCCTCGTCCGAGTAGCGTGCGGAGACCTCCGGGCGGAAGCCGTCCGCCCGCGGGTACGAGCCGAGGAACGTCACGCGCGGGCTGAACCGTCGCAGGCCCAGCAGGGCATCGGCCACGCGCTCGTCGTGCACGTGGCCGTCGAGGTCGATCACGAACCGGTAGCGGCCGAGCTCGTCGCCGATCGGCCGCGAGGACAGCAACCCCATGTTGATGCCCCGCGTCGCGAACTGCTCGAGCATGTCGACCAGCGCACCGGGGTGCTCGCTCGGCAGCTCCACGATGACGCTCGTCTTGTCCGCTCCGGTGCGCTCCGGGATCGCGAGCGTGCGCGAGACGAGCACGAACCGGGTGACCGCCGAGGCGTTGTCGCCGATCGACGACGCGAGCACGGCCAGGTCGTGGTGGTCGGTGATCCCGGGCGGCGCCACCGCGGCGTCGGCGACGGGGTGCTCGTCGAGCAGCGCGGTCGCGGCGGCGACGTTCGACGACGCCGGGATGTGCCCGTGCCCGGGGACGTTCGCCTCGAGCCACCCGTGCGTCTGGGCGTACGCCACCGGGTGCGCGTTGACCGTCCGCACGTCGGACAGGGCGGTGCCGTGCCGGGCGACGAGCACGAAGTCGACGGGCACGAGGTACTCGCCCACGATCCGCACGCCGGGGATCCGCGCCAGGGCGTCCTGCGTCGCGCTGACCCCGCCGTCGACGCTGTTCTCGATCGCGATCACCGCGCCGACCGACCGACCGGTGACGACGTCGTCGAGTGCCTCGCCGACGTTGTTCACGCTCCGCCAGGGCTTGCCGGCCGCGGCCTCGACGAGCTTCAGTGCCGCCTCGGTGAAGGTGCCGGCTGGTCCGAGGTAGGAGTACGTGTCGGACGGCGTGGCACGGTCGGTCATGCGCCAGATCCTACTGGTGTACCAGCGGCCCGTGGCCCGATCGGCGCCGGGCGTCAGAAGCGGACGAGCATGGTGTCCGAGTCGCCGTTCCGCCCGACGGTGCGGAACCCGGCCCGCTCGTACGTGATCCGCGCCCCGGTGTTCCCGTCCTCGACGCTCAGACTGACGCCCGGCCACCCCGCGGCCCGTCCGGTGTCGAGCAGCCGGGCGAGCAGCGCCGTGCCGATCCCCCGGCCGCGCCCGCGCTCGTCGACGGCCATCCTGAGCTCCGGGACGTCCTCGGCCACGAACCCGTACCCCGGGTCGTCCGCCGGCAGGAACCGCACCCAAGCCACCCCGATCGGCCCGTCGCCGTCCACCGCGACGACGCCGTGGTCGCGGGCCGAGTCGAAGCCGACGACGTAGTGTGCGAACTCCGGACGGTCGAGGTCGGCATCGACGAAGGACGTCGTCTGCCAGTTCATCGCCGCGAGCATCGCGTGCCGGAGCAGTGCCCCGTCGTCGGCGGTCGCCTCCCGGAACAGCACACCGGCCGGGGCCGCCGGCGCGGATGCGGACGCACCGGACCGCGCTCCACCGGTGAGGCGCTCCTCGCAGAGCACCTCGTCCTCGTCACGCGGGTACGTCAGCGCCGCGAAGCGCCCCTCGGGATCGAGCCGCCCGAGCAGCGCACGCGTGATGCCGTCGAGCTGGCGGACCTGCTCGTCGCTCAACGCGTCGATGACGAAGCGACGGGCGGTCCGCACGTGGTCGGGCGCCGCCGCGACGATCGCCGCGAACCCCTCGTCGGTCAGCCGGACGTCGGTCGCGCGGCGGTCGTCGACGGACGGGCACCGGCTCACGAGTCCGCGCTTCTCGAGCCGCGACACCACGTGCGACAGGCGCGGGAGCGACGCGTTCGTCGCCGCGGCGAGCGCCGACATCCGGAGCGTGCGCGACTCGGTCTCGGACAGCATCGCGACCACCATGTAGTCGAAGTGCGTCAGGTCCGCGTCCCGCTGCAGCTGCTGGTCGAGCGCGGCCGGCAGGAGCTCCATGACGGCGACGAGCTTCATCCACGCGCGGAGCTGGTCGCGCGTGAGCCAGGGCGTCTCGACCGTCATGCCGCCATGCTAGCCATTGGTTGTCGATGCAACCAGTGGTGCCGTCCGTCGGCGAGCTCGGACGACCCCGACCACGAGGGCGACGACCACCACGGCGAGCAGGACCCCCTCGACCACGAGCAGCCGCGTCGTGTAGTCGAACGGCAGCACGGTCGGGTTCTTCTGCCCGTGGTGCTTCGCGGCGATCTCCGGCAGCACCACGAGGGCGAGCACGCACCCGAGCACGACGGCGGTCTGCACGACCACGAGCACCCCGGCGCCGAGCCGCCGCCCGGTCCGCCGGAGCAGGAGTCCGGCGCCCACCACGAACGGCGACAGGACCGCGTCGTGCAGCACGACCGCGCCGAGCAACCAGGTCGCCAGGCCCCAGATGCGGGCCGGCCGGACGGTCGTCACGAGCACGTACGCACCGAACGCCATCACCAGCACGCCCACGACGACGAGCACGATCCTCGCGGCCCTCATCGGATCACCTCGATCTTCCCGATCCACTTCGTCTGCAGCACACCGGGTCGTCCCGGCGCGATGACCCGGGCGGGGAACCCGTGGTCCAGGTCGAGCGTCTTCCCGTTCACCTCGAGCGCCAGGAGCGTCGTCGGGTCGGACGCGTACTCCGGGCCCATCTCGGTCACCCGGTACCCGCCGCTCTTCTCGAGGCTCGTGATCCGCAGGGCTGACGCCGGGTCGGCCTGCACCGACGCGAGCAGGTCGCGCACCCGGACCCCGCGCCACGACGCCATCTGGCTCCAGCCCTCCACGCACGAGATCGGCAGGTCCGCCGTGGCGGTGCCCAGGGCGACGAGCTCCGCCCGCGAGAACGTCCGCGTGACGTCCGGGCCGACCACGGTCAGTGCCCAGTCCGCCGCGGTCGCGGTCGCCAGCACCCCGGCCGCTCGTGCGGTCCGGTTCACCGGCAGGTCGTCCGGGCCGATGTGGCGCTGGCGTGCGCCGAAGACGTTGAGCGGTTCGAGCAGCCGGTTCGACTGTCCGGCGGTGAGCGCGACGACCCCGACGGTCGCCGCGGTGACGCCCGCCACGAACCCACGGCGTGCGATCCGCTGGCGGGACCCGCTGAGCGCATCGTCGCCGTGCTCCGGCCGGGAGGCACGACCCGTCCCCGTCCCGTCGGCGCCGTCCCCGAGACCCGCGCCCAGCGACAGATCACGCGCCGCGGACGCCGAGTCCGGTCGCGCTGCCCGAGTCTCGGCAGCACCCGCCGGCGCGGCCGGCGCAGCCGGCGCAGCCGGCGCAGCCGGGCCGTCCACCCACCGCAGCAGGCGGCCGGTCAGGCCACGGGGGTACGAGCCGACCGTCTGCTCGTCCGCAGTGCGCTCGCCCAGGGCGGGGCGGGCCTCCCGGCCGTCCGGCAGCAGCTCGCTGCCCACCGTCGGGTCCGCGACGAACCGGCCGTCCGCGTCGTAGGCGTCCCGTGCCCGCCAGTAGCGCGCGATGATCGGCAGCTTCGACGCGATGTGCACGATCAGCGACCCGATGATCACGTACGCCATCGCGTTGTGCACCTGACGGAACGGGAACGGCCACGGGTACCACTGGTACGTGTTGAGCAGACCGGTGCCGACCTGCACGATCGACGCGGACACGAGCACGGCGATCGACAGCCGCTCGAGCAGGTGCAGCACGCCGCGCACGGGCGGCACCTGTGCCAGCGCGGGCATGACGACGTTCAGCTTGGCGAGGAGCAACGGGATGATCGCGATGCCCGCCGTGATGTGCAGGCCCTGCGTGAACTGGTAGAGCTGCGTCGGCCGGGTCGGGAAGCGCATCCAGGGCAGCGGGTCCTGCAGCAGGTGGCTGTAGACGCCGGTACCGAAGCACACCACGAACGCGACTCCGAGCAGGCGCCCCCAGACCACCGCCGAGCGGGCGTTGCGGTTCGGCGAGGCCATCACTGCCCGTGCGTCCAGCAGGACCCGTCGGACGATCGGTAGCCTCGGGGAACCATGAGCAGACGACCGCGCGCCGCCTCCGTCCCGACGTCCGCGATCGTCTCGACGGTCCTGTCCGTCGTGGGCGTGCTGGCGCTGGCGGGTGTCATCGCCTTCGGCATCACGCATCTGGGGTTCCTCCGTGCCGGTCATCGTGCACCATTCGTCGCCTGGACGCTCATCGCTTGGACGGTCTTCGCCGGAGCAGCCCTCGCGTTGCGCTTCGTGCCCCGCGGGTGGATGACCCGGATCGTCCTCGGCGGTGCGGTCGTGGTCGGGGTCGCGGCGCTCGTCGGTCCGCCGAACACCAGTACCGACTCTGCCCGGTACGCCTGGGACGGCATCGTGCAGCACGCCGGGATCTCCCCCTACGCGTACACGCCGCAGTCGAACGCGCTGGCCGACCTGCGCCCGGACTGGCTCTTCCCGGACAAGATCGACGGCACGTGCGAACCGCTCGAGCCCCGGATGCGCGGCCTCGGCGACGGTGCTGACGGCCACTGCGTCGCGATCAACCGGCCGGACGTCGTGACGATCTACCCGCCGATGGCGCAGCTGTGGTTCGCCGGGGTCCGTGCCTTCGTGCCGGCCACCGCGCAGTACATGCCGTTCCAGGTCGCCGGGCTCCTCGTCTCGCTCGGTGTCACCGTCGGTCTGGTGATGGTGCTCCGCCGCATCGGTCGGCCGACCTGGTGGGCGGCGCTCTGGGCGTGGTCGCCGCTCGTCGCGTCCGAGGCGGTGACGAACTCGCACGTCGACGTCCTCGGCGCCGCACTGGCCACCGCGGGCGTCGTGCTCGTCGCCTTCGGTCGGCCGGTCTGGGGCGGGATCGCCCTCGGCGCGGCGACGGCCACGAAGCTCATCCCGGCGATCGTCTACCCACCCCTGCTCGGTCGGTGGCGGTACTGGTGGGCGATCCCGGTCGGCATCGCGACCTTCGCGCTGCTCTACGTGCCCTACGTGATCAGCACCGGTGTCAAGGTCCTCGGGTACCTGCCGGGCTACCTGTCCGAGGAGGGCTACGAGGACGGCTCCCGCTTCGCCCTGGTGTCGTACGTGGTCCCCGGCGACGCCGCGACGGTCGTCGTCGGGCTCGTGGTGCTGCTGGCCGCGGTGGTCTCCTGGCGCCTCGCTGACCCGGCACGGCCCTGGTCGGCCGAGGTGTTCATGATCGGTGTGACCTTCCTGGCCGTGACCCCGCGCTACCCCTGGTACGCGCTGCTCCTCATCCCGTTCGTGGTCCTCTCCGGCCGGTGGGAGTGGATGGCGCTGAACCTCGCCATCGCCCTGCGCGGGGTGTGGCCCTCGGCGCCGGCGTTCCGGTGGTGGCTCCTCGCCGCGGTGCTCGTGATCCTGGTCGTGACGCTCGTCCGGACCCGGCGCGAGGACTGGGTGCGCTGGGGGCGTCGACTCGACCCGCGCAGACGAGCCCGCGTCGGCGCGGGGTGACCTTCCCGATGATCCCGCGTCAGCGCCGGGGAGCCGCCCAGCCGTCCCGTCGGCGGGGCGCGGTAGCATCGGCCGGGTGACGGCACGGATCCTGCCCTCGACCGGCCTGCTGCGCCGGGTGCGCAGCGAGTCGCCGGCCCTCCCACCTCGACCCGACGACGACCCCGGCCTGGTCGACCGGTTCGCCCGGCGCGCCGTCGACCTGCGGGTCTCGCTCACCGAACGGTGCAACCTCCGCTGCACGTACTGCATGCCGGCGGAGGGCCTGCCGGTGATCCCGTCGGACGCCCTGATGACGGCGGCGGAGATCGACCGCCTGGTCGGCCTGGCCGCCCGTACCCTCGGTGTCCGTAAGGTCCGGTTCACCGGTGGTGAGCCGCTCCTGCGCGCCGACCTCGTCGACATCGTCCGCCGGTGCTCCGCCCACGACGTCGAGCTGTCGATCACCACGAACGCGATCGGCCTGGCGAACCGTGCGCAGGCCCTGGCGGACGCCGGACTGCGCCGCGTCAACGTCTCGCTCGACACCGTCGACCCCGACGTCTTCGCCGAGGTCACCCGGCGTCCGTTCCTCGACCGCGTGCTCGAGGGCATCGCCGCCGCGGCGGACGCCGGCCTCGGGGTCAAGGTCAACGCCGTGCTGCTCCGCGGGGTGAACGACCACCTGGCGGTCGACCTGCTCGCCTGGTGCCTCGAGCGCGGCCACGAGCTGCGGTTCATCGAGCAGATGCCCCTCGACCCCGGGCACGCGTGGGACGGCGCGACGATGGTCACGGCCGAGGAGACCCGCGCCCTGCTCGGCGAGCACTACCGACTCGAACCGGACGAGGCCCCTCGTGACGGCGCCCCCGCCGAGCGCTACCGGGTGTCCACGCTCGACGGCGCGCCGCTCGGCACCGTCGGGGTGATCGCGAGCATCACCGAGTCGTTCTGCGCCGACTGCACCCGCACCCGCCTGACCGCCGAGGGGCACGTGCGCTCCTGCCTGTTCTCGGACGACGAGGTCGACCTGCTCGGCCCCCTGCGCGCCGGCGCGGACGACGACGTCCTGCTCGACACCTGGCGGCGGGCGATGTGGGCGAAGCCGCGCGACCACGGCGACGACGCGGACGGGATCGTGCACCCGTCCCGCGGCATGAGTGCGATCGGAGGCTGACCGGTGACGATGATGCGGTTCTTCGCCGCGGCCCGGGCGGCCGTCGGACAGGACGAGACCACGGTGGACGCGATGACGCTCGACGAGCCCACGCTCGACGCGGCCCTGCGGAGCGTCACGGCGGCCGACCCGGACCGCTGGACGGCGCTGCAGGAGCGGTGCTCGTACCTGGTCGACGGCGTCACGACGCGCGACCGGTCGACGTCGCTCGACGGCGTCGCGACCGTCGACGTGATGCCGCCGTTCGCCGGCGGCTAGGGAGCCCCTCACCGGGGCGCGTAGACGCTGACCTCGTCGGGCTCGACGGTCATCCGGACGTCGGTGCCCGGTGCGAGGTCGAGTGCGGCGGCCGTCGCCACGGTCACGTCCGCCACCAGATCGCCGGCCTGCACCCGCACGAGACCGTCCCGCGGCTCCACCGCGGTCACCGTCCGCGCGAGACCGGGTCCGTCCCGACGTACACGGACGGCGGTCGGGTGCAGCGCCGCCACCGCGGGTCGGCCGGGAGGCACGGCGTGCGTCCCCGACACCAGCGCACCCCCGCCGTCGGGTGCGATCCCGGTCGCGGTGGCCGTCCCGGTGACCAGCAGCAGCCCCGAGAACGACGCCGCGAAGGGCGTGCGTGGCTGTCGGAGCACGACGGCGGTCGGGCCCTCCTCGACCACACGGCCGTCCTGCAGCACCACGATGCGGTCGGCGAGCGCGACGGCCTCGAGCGGGTCGTGCGTGACGAGGAGCGTCGGACGGCCCCTGCGCGCGGTGTGCAGGGCAGCGCGCACCTCGGCACGGGCGTCGACGTCGAGCGCCGTGGTCGGCTCGTCGAGCAGCAGCAGCACGGGGTCGGTCGCGAGCGCGCGGGCGATCGCGACCCGCTGCGCCTGGCCGCCGGACAGCGTGGTCGGTGACCGGTCGGCGAGACCGGACGCCCCGACGGCGGCGAGGGCCGTGGCGGCGCGGCGCCGTGCCTCCCGGCCGCTCGCGCCCGTGGCCCGCGGACCGAAGGCGACGTTGCCGGTCACCGTCCGGTGGGCGAAGAGGTCCGCGCGCTGCGCGACCAGGCCGACCCGGCGGCGGTGCGTCGGCACGGCCGTCAGGTCGCGGTCGTCGAGCACGACGCTGCCGTCGCGGGAGCGGAGGAGACCTGCGAGGGTCTCGACGACCGTCGACTTGCCGGCACCGTTCGGGCCGACCAGGGCGACGCACGCGTCGGGGCCGATCGTCAAGCGGACGTCGACGTCCCGCTCCGGGACGACGACGTGCGCGCGGAGTCCCGCTCCCCCGACCGTCACGTCGTCACCGGGCGGGTGCGCACCGTCGTCGTCCCGATCACGACGAGGGCGACGACGACGAGGACGAGCGCGAGGGCGACGGCGGTGTCCGGGTCGACCTCGCGCTGCAGGTAGACCTCGAGCGGGAGGGTCCGCGTGACCCCCTGCAGACTGCCGGCGAAGGTGAGCGTGGCGCCGAACTCGCCGAGCGCCCGCGCGCCGCAGAGCACCAGGCCGGAGGTGATGCCCGGGAGCGCACGCGGCGTCGTGACGGTCAGGAAGGTGCGCGTGGGCCCGGCGCCGAGGGTCGCGGCGACCCGCTCGGCCCGGCCGTCCCCGGTGCGGAGCGCCCCCTCGATCGACGAGACGAGGAACGGCATCGCGACGAAGACCTGGGCCATCACCACCGCCGTCGTGGTGAAGGCGATCCGCAGCCCGTGCTCGTCGAGGAACGCGCCGAGCACGCCGAGCCGACCGAACGCCGCGAGCAGGGCGAGACCGCCGACGACCGGCGGGAGCACCAGCGGCAGCAGGACCAGTGCCCGCAGGACCCCGACCCACCGCGACGTCGAGCGGGCGAAGAGCACGGCGAGCGGGTAGCCGAGGACGAACGAGACGCCGGTGGCCGCCGCGGCGGTGCCGAGGCTCAGCCCGAGTGCGGTGGTCGACGCGGGCGACGTGACCAGGGCGACGAAGGACGACCAGTCGACCCGGCCGACCATCGCCGCGACGGGCACGACGACGAACAGCCCGCCGAGGACCGCCGGGACCGGCAGCCACCACGGCACGGGGGTCCGCTGGTGGCCCCGGGACGTCCTGGTCGTCGGCGTCGTGTGCTCCGGCTGGCGCATCGTGGTCGTCGTCAGGGAGCGCCGAAGCCGGCGTGCGAGAGCACCTCGCGGCCGGCGTCGGAGCGGACGTACGCGGCGAACGACGCGGCGAGCGACGGGTTCGAGGACTCCTTGAGGACGCCGATCGGGTACGTGTTCACGGCCTCCGACGACTCGGCGAACGGGACGCCCTCGACCTTCCCCCCGGAGCCCTCGACGTCCGTGACGTAGACGAGCCCGGCGTCGGCCTGCCCGGACTCCACCTTGCCCAGGACGTCGGTGACCGACTGCTCCTCGCTCACGGGGTGCAGCTCGACGCCGGCGGCCTGCTCGACCTTCGCCGTCGCCGCGCCGCACGGCACGGGGGCGGCGCAGGTGACGACCTGCAGGTCGGAGGCGGTGAGGTCGCGGAGGTCGGCGACGTGCTCGGGGTTCCCGGGCGCGACCGCGATCTCGAGGGTGTTCGTGGCGAAGGCGCGGGGCCAGCCGGTCGCCAGGTCGGTCGTCGCGAGCTTCGCCATGTTCGCCTCGTCGGCGGAGGCGAAGACGTCGGCCGGGGCGCCGTTGCGGATCTGCGAGACGAGGTCGCTCGAGCCTGCGAACGAGAACGTGATCGTGGTGCCCGGGTGCTGCTGCTCGTACCGCTTCCCGAGCTCGGTGAAGGTGCGCTGGAGCGAGGCCGCCGCGAACACCGTGATCGACCCGGACGGGGCCGCGCTGCCCGTCGCCGTGCCGCTCGCCGTCGTGCCCGTCGCGCCGCTGCCCGTCGCGCCGCTCGGGGCGGGCTGGGTCGTGCACGCGGCCAGGGTCAGCCCGGCGACGATGATCGCGAGCGTGAAACTGGTACGCAGGAGCGGCTTCACGCAGCGATCTTATCCGCACCTGCGGTCAGCGCGTGGTGTGGCGTCCCTCCTGACGCCAAGCGGTGATCCCGCCGTCGAGCACGGTGACGGGCGGTGCTCCGTCCGCGCGGTCCGCGATGGCCCGCCTCGCCCACGCCGTGGCGCGCTTCCCGGACGCGCACACGACGACGAGCTCCTCGTCCGGAGCGGACGCGCCGAGGTCGTCCGGGGTCAGCGAGCCCGGGATGACACCGGTCGCGCGCTCCTCGTCCGTGCGGACGTCGACCAGCACGATGCCGGCGTCGTCGTCCAGCCGTCGGGCCAGCTCGGCGGGGGCGATCCGCGGTGGCTCCGCGAGCGTCGGCGCCGCGGGACGGACCGATCCGGGACCGCGACGGAGCCGGCTCTCGGTCCAGCGCCAGCGGCGGGCGTCGACGGTGAGCACCCGGCCGAGCAGCGGTTCACCGAGCCCGGCGACGAGCGCGGTGACCTGCGCGGCCATCACCGCCCCGACCGCGCCGCACAGCGCAGGCAGCACCCCGTCGGCGGCGCAGGACCCCTCGTCCGGCAGCGCTTCGGGGTGCAGGTCGTGGAAGTCGACCGGCTCATCGGCGGCGTCGTGGAAGACGGAGACCTGCCCGTCGTAGCCGAGGGCGGTCCCCCAGACGAACGGCACGCCCGCGGCGGCGCATGCGTCCGACACCGCACGGGTGACCTCGACGCTGTCCGCCGCGTCGACCACGACGTCGTGGTCGGCGACGTGCTCGGGCCGGAACCGCTCGGCCAGCGCGACGACCTCGACGACGGCATCGACGCCCCGGACCCGCTCGGCGGCGCACTCGGCCTTCGGACGCCCGACGTCGGCCGCGGCGAACAGGGTCTGCCGCGCCAGGTTCGACGTGTCCACGGTGTCGTGGTCGACGATCGTGATGCGGCCGAGCCCGGCACCGGCCAGGTAGGTCAGCACGGGCGCACCGAGGCCGCCGGCACCGACGACGAGGACGCGGGCGCCCGCGAGCGCGTCGAGCGCGGGCTGTCCGGCGCCGTCGAGGGCAGCGGTGCGCGACGTGGTCCGCCGTCTGGCGGCGAGCGCCGCGGGGTCGCCCGGCTCGGGCGTGGTCATCGTGCGCGCTCCGGGTGGTCCGGCACCTCGACGGTGACCATCGTGGCCTTGACCGAGGCGACCGCGACGGAGCCGACCTCGAGCCCGAGGTCGCGGACGGCCTCGGCGGTCATCAGGGACACCACGCGGTTCGGACCGGCCTGCAGTTCGACCTGGGCGACGACGCCCTCGACGACCAGGTCGGTGACGATGCCGACGAAGCGGTTCCGCGCCGAGCTGCGCACGCCGGAGGGGTCGTCGAGTCCGGCGTCGCGACCCCGGACGTGGGCGGCGAGGTCGCGTCCCTCGACCACGGTGCGGCCGGCGGCGTCCTCTGACCGGGGCAGCGTGCCGGCGTCGACGAGGCGTCGGACGGTGTCGTCGCTGACGCCGAGGTACCGTGCAGCGTCACGGATGCGGAGTGTCGTCATGGTGTCCGTGACCCTACGGCATGGCGAACTCTCACGGAGGAGACACCGGTACCGGGCACCTGCCCAGCCGGTGCCGCTACCGTCGCGTGCGTGACTGCACCCCAGACCGGCACCATCACCGTCCCCGCCTCCGCCGGGGTCGCGCCGGTGCGTACCCGCCTGCGGTCCGCCTCGACGGCCCTGCGCATCGCCGCGGTCCGCACGCCGGAACTCACGGTCGGCGCCCTGGGCGTCCTCAGCGGGGTGCTCTTCTCGTGGGTCCCGTCGCTCTGGTACGACGAGGCAGCGACGGTCACCAGCGCCACGCGCAGCTGGCCGCAGCTGTGGGCCGAGCTCCACAACGTGGACGCGGTGCACGGCATCTACTACGCGCTCATCCACGCCTGGTTCTGGCTCGTGGGGTACACGCCGTTCACCCTGCGCTTCCCGAGCGCGCTCGCGATCGGCGTCACCGCCGGGCTCGTCGTCGCGCTGGGCCGCCGGCTGGGCGGTCGACGACTCGGCATCGTCGCGGGCCTGGCGTTCCTCGCGCTGCCGCGCGTGCAGTGGGCCGCGGGCGAGGGCCGCCCCTACGCCACGGTCACGACGCTCGCGGTCGGCCTGACCCTCGTCGGCATCACGGCCGTCCGCCGGACCCGTTCCGGAGCGTCGACGTCGTCCAGCGTCCGTTGGTGGGTGGCCTACGGCGTGCTCGCCCTGCTGGCGGTGAGCTTCAACGTCTACCTCGCCCTCGCCGTCGTCTCGCACGCGGTCGCCCTGGGGTGGACCTGGCTGGCCGAGCGCCGGTCCCGCACCTGGAACCGGGGCGCAGGAGCCGGCGGCCCGCTCGTGAGCCGGATGGTCCTCGTGCGGTGGGTCGTCGCGGCAGCAGCGGCCGCACTGCTCGCGTCACCGCTGGTGCTCGAGGTCGTGGATCAGTCCAAGCAGGTCGCGTGGATCTCCGGCATCACCCGCCGCACCCCCGACCAGGTGTTCGCCACCGCGTGGTTCGGCGGCATCAGCGCCTACGCCGCGGTCGCGTGGACGCTCCTGGTCCTCGGGGCCGTCACGGCGCTGGTGGCCGCACACCGCCGGGTCCCCACCGTGCGGGCCCTCCTGCGTGCCCAGGCGGTCCGGATCGCCCTGCCGCTGGCGCTCCTGCCGACGGGTGCGCTCCTCATCGCGACGGCGCTCGGCAAGCACCTGTACTCCCCCAAGTACGCGTCGCTGAGCATGCCGTTCGTCGCGCTCCTCATCGCCCTCGCCGTCACGGCGCTGCGGCGCAGGGCGCTCATCGCGGCGCTGCTCGCGGTCTTCCTGGTCATCAGCGTGCCGAGCGCGATCGACGTGAAGACGCCCCGCGCGAAGCAGGACTCGACGTGGGCGAACGCCGCGTCGATCATCGCCGCCGAACGCGGCGCGAACGCCGGCGCCAACGAGGGGGTCGTGTTCGGCAGTGTCTACGGCCACCCGGGCGCCACGGCGGAGATCATCCGCGTCTCCTACCCCTGGGCGTTCACCGGGATGACCGACCTGGGCATCCGGAAGGACGGCGCCGAGACGGGCGTGCTCTGGAACCAGAACGGCGACCTGGCATCGACGATCCCGGCGCGCCTCGGCGACATCGACACCGTGTGGTTCGTCGGCGGCACCCCGAAGGCACGGAACATCCAGCCGGAGACGACCGAGGTCCTCGCCGAGCACGGCTTCCACGTCGAGCAGAAGTGGCGCACCGGGCGGGTCGTCATCACCGAGTTCGTGCGGGACTGAGTCGCGGCGGCCCGGCCGACCTGATCGTCGGTGCCCGGGTCGTCAGTGCACGACGCGGGCGCCGTGCACCGGCCCCGTCGCCCGGACCGCCACGAGCCCGGCGGCACTGAGCTCGACCTGCACCTCGAGCGCGGCATCGCGGTCCGCGACCAGGAACGCCACCGTCGGCCCGCTGCCCGAGACGATGCCCGCGAGCGCACCGGCCTTCTCGCCGACCTCGATCGTCGTCGCCAGCCCCGGCTGCAACCGCATCGCGGGCGCCTGCAGGTCGTTGTGCAGGCAGTCCGCCAGCAGGTCCGCGTCACCGGCCCGGAGCGCCTGGAGCACGTTCGCCTCGACCACCGGTGTCGTGGGTGCCGGACGGATGTCGGCGCGGTACCGCTCACGGTGCTCGTCGAGTGCGCGGTAGACCGCCGGGGTGGAGAGTCCGTCGTCGCTGAGTGCGAGGACCCAGTGGAACTCGCCCTTGGCCAGCGCCGGGCTGAGCTCGTCGCCCCGACCCGTGCCCACGGCGGTGCCCCCGGCGAACGCGAACGGCACGTCGGCGCCGAGGCGGGCCGCCAGGCGCAGCAGCTCGTCCCGCCCCAGCGCGGTGCCCCACAGGGTGTCACAGGCGAGCAGCGCGGCCGCGGCGTCCGCCGATCCCCCGCCCATCCCCCCGGCGACGGGGACCTGCTTCTCGACGGTGAGCCGCACCCCGCCGCGGTACCCGGCGGCCTCGGCCACGAGTCGGGCGGCGCGGATCGCCAGGTTCGATCCGTCGGTCGGGACCGCGCTCGTGTCGATCGGCCCCGTGAACCGGACCGAGAAGTCGTCGGCGGGCTCCGCGGTGACGTCCTCGTACAGCGACACCGCCTGGTAGGCCGTTGCCACGTCGTGGTAGCCGTCGTCCTGCAGCGCACCGACGGACAGGAACACGTTGATCTTGCCTGGGGCGCGCACCCGCACGCGGGTCGGTGCGGCCAGCGAGGTCATGCCCCCAACCTATCCCGCTGCGGCCGCCGCGAACCCCCGTGCCAGGTCGGCGAGGATGTCGTCCACGTGCTCGAGCCCGATCGACAGGCGGATGAGGCCCTCCCCGACGCCGGCGGCCGCGCGCTGCTCCGGGGTCATCTGCACGTGGGTCGTCGATGCCGGGTGCACGACGAGCGACCGCACGTCACCGAGGTTCGACACGTGGTCGAAGAGCTCGAGGGCGGCGACGAAGCGTCGACCCGCCGCGACCCCACCGGCCAGGTCGAACGCCAGGACGGCCGAGGGACCCTTGGGCACGTAGCGCTGCTGCAGGTGGTGCCAGGGCGACGAGGGCAGGCCCGCGTAGTGCACGTGCTCGACCTGCGCGTGGTCGTCCAGCCACGCGGCAACCGCTGCCGCGTTCGCCACGTGCCGGTCCATCCGGAGCGAGAGCGTCTGGATGCCCTGCAGCACGAGGAAGGCGTTGAACGGCGCGATCGCCGGACCGAGGTCGGCGGACAGCTTCGAGCGGGTGCGCTGGATGAACGCGCGGCGGCCGAACTTCTCGGCGAAGGCCGTTCCGGCGAACCCGGACTGCTCGACCGTCGTGAGCTGCGGGTACTTCTCCGCCTGCGCCGCCCAGTCGAAGTTCCCGCTGTCGACGATGACGCCGGCGATGGCGCTGCCGTGGCCGGCGAGGTACTTGGTCGCCGAGTGCACGACGATGTCGGCGCCGTGCTCGATCGGTCGGACGAGGTACGGCGTCGCGATCGTGTTGTCGACGATGAGCGGCACGCCGGCCTCGTGCGCGACCCCGGCCACCCCGGCGAAGTCGAGCACGTCACCGCGCGGGTTCGGGATGCTCTCGCCGTAGAACGCCCGCGTCTCCGGACGGACCGCGGCGCGCCACTCGTCGAGGTCGGTCGGGTCCTGCACGAACGTGAACGAGATCCCGAGGTCGCTCAGGGTCGAGTGGAAGAGCGTGTAGGTCGCCCCGTAGAGCGACGCCGACGACACGACGTGGGCACCGGCGCGCGCGACGCCGAGCACCGCCAGCGAGGTCGCCGCCTGGCCGGACGCCAGCGCGAGCGCGCCGACACCGCCCTCGAGGTCCGCCACGCGTCGCTCGAGCGCCGCCGCCGACGGGTTGTTCACCCGCGAGTAGGTGTGACCCGGCGCGTCGAGCATGAACCGGGCTGCGGCGTCCTCGCCCGAGGGGTAGACGAAGGCCGCACTCTGCGCGATCGGGGGCACGTTCGCGCCGAAGCCCGGATCGGCCTTGTAGCCCGCCCGGATCTGTCGCGTCTCGAACGCCCAGTCGTCCTCGACCGCCATCAGGCGACCGGCTCGGCGGGGACGGCCGCGCGCACGAGCGGGATGACCTGCTCGCCGAAGCGCTCCATCTCCTCGGCCTGCGGCGAGAACTGCAGCAGCAGGGTGTCGACGCCGGCGTCCTCGAACTCGCGGATGCGGTCGGCGACCTGCTGCGGGGTCCCGACGAAGCCGGGGCGCAGACCACGGTTCGACACCGAGTAGTCCTCGAGCGACGGGACGTGCTCGAGCTGCGACTTCGAGATGAAGTCCTGGTACGACTCGTACGCCTTCCCGTGGCGGACGTCGGTGATGCGCGCCAGCTCGGCCTGCGCCTCCTCCTCGGTCTCGCGGACGATCACGTACGCGGCCATCCCGAACGCCTCGAACGGGGCCGCACCGGCGTCCTCGCGGCGGCGCCGCATCTCGGCGATCTTCGTGCGGAGCTCGTCCACCGTGCCGCCGTGCGTCAGGTAGGCGTCGGCGAAGCGCGTGATCGAGCTCTTCCCCGCCTCGCTCTCGCCGCCGGCGTAGATGCGCGGTGTCACGCGCGGCTTCGGCTCGAGGTGCGTGTTCTGCACGTCGTAGTAGTCCCCCGTGAACGAGAACGGCGTCTCCGACCACAGGCCCTTCAGGATCGCGACGAACTCCTCGGTCCGTGCGTACCGGTCGTCGTGCTCCGAGAAGATGCCGCCGTACTGGCGCGCCTCCTCCGCCCACCAGGCGCTCACCACGTTGAAGGTGAACCGTCCGCACGAGATCTCGTCGATCGTCGCCGCCTGCTTCGCGGTCACCGCCGGCAGGTGGTACCCCGGACGCATCGCCGCCATGATCTCGAGCCGCTCGGTGGTCGCCGCCAGGGCCGCCGCCAGCGCCCACGCCTCGAGGCTCGGCGCCGCCGTCCCCTTGATGTCGTTGAGGTTGAGCTCCGGCACGAGCGTCAGGTCGAAGCCGATCCGCTCGGCTCGCTGCGCGAGCCGCTTGACGTAGTCGAAGGTGACGGGCATGTCCTCGTCCTCGACGTTGCGCAGCCAGCCGCCGAAGAGCGGGGTCCAGTATCCGAATCGCACGTGTGGTTCCTCAGGTGGGTCGTGACGGTCTGGAGGCGCGGGGCGGGCCCGCCACGGGCCTCCAGGCCGGTGGGTGGTGTCGTCTCAGGCCGTGGTCGCCGACGCGGCGTACGCCTGCTCGAGGAGGGCGCCGGTGAAGCGCGCGATCGCGCGCGGCCCGGAGACCGGCGCGACCGCCTCGACGGCGGGGTTGTAGTTCGTGTTCGTGTTCACGTCGTAGACGACGGTGCGGCCGTCCGTGGTCTCCATGAACTCGACGCCGGCGACCTGGATGCGCTGGTCGGCGAGGAACGTGCGGAGCTGCTGCACGAGCGGGTGCTCGGCGGTGACCTCGCCGCGGATGCTGAAGGCGGCCGGTGCGCCGGGCGCTGCGGTTCCGGACGTCTCGGTGCCGGGAACCTCGCACACGGCGCCCGCGATGACCTGGGGCACCTCGCACGCGTCGGCCGGGCAGAGCTCGAAGCTGCCGGCGCTCGTGTCGACCCGGACGGCGTAGACGAACTCGCCACCGACGAACTCGGCGCGGGTGATGAACGGCTCGCGCGCGGTCAGGAGCTCCTGGAGCAGCGTGATGCCGTCGACCGGAGCCTCGAACTCGGGGCTGTCGACGTGGGCGTCGAACTCGGCGAGGGTGTCGAACCGGCGGACGCCGAGGCCCTTGCCGCCCTGGTTGTGCTTCGTGATGAAGGGGACGTCGGCACCTCCGGTGAAGGTGCGTGCAGCGTCCTTCAGGGCCGAGGACCCGAACACGGCCGTGGTGCGGGGTACGTCGAAGCCGGCGTCGCGGAGCAGCCCGTGCTGGGCGACCTTCGACACCTCGAGTTCGAGGACGTGGCTGCCGTTCACGACCGTCGCACCGGAGCGCTCGAGCCAGCCGAGCAGCGCGCGGGCGTACTCCTTGCTGTGCTCGTTGCCGCGGGTGTGGCTCGACGCGGACATCCGCGACCAGTAGACGCCGGGAGCGGGCTCGGCGGCCAGGTCGATGCTGCCGAGGGCACCGCCGTCGGTGAGCAGGAGTTCCTCGACCGGGACCCCCTCGGCCGCGAAGGCCTCGGCGAACGGCGGGAACCACTCGGGGTTCTCGTGGATGACGTACACGCGCGGAGTTGTCACCCGGCCACCCTAGGCACGGTGTCCCTGGGGGTGCCAGGTGTGTGACGCGGGGTTGCGCCGCGCGTCCCGTGGCACAGGTCTCGCCCTCGCTCGTTCCTCACCGGTGTGCGAGGGTGGAACGCATGTCCCATCCCGTGCACGAGGAGACCGTCCGGTCCGGTCGAACGATGACGATCATCGGGTGGGCCGTCGTCGCCACCGCCGTCGGGATCGCGGCGCTCGTGCTCGCGGTGCCGACCGGGTGGCAGGACCAGCCGCCGACCGCGTCGGACGTCGGCGTCCTGGTGGTCACGCTCGCCCTCACGGTCGCGCTCGGCATCGGCTCGGTGCTGATGCGGATGACCGTCCGGGTGGACGAGGTCCTCGAGGTCCGGGTGCGTCCCTGGTGGTACCGGCGACGGATCGCCCCCGAGCAGATCACCGCGGCCGAGGTCGTGCACATGACGGGCGGCAACTCCGGCGGCCTCGGCATCCGGCTCGTCCCCGGCGGCACCGCGGTGTTGCTCGACGGTGGGCCCGGGGTGCAGGTCGCGATCCGCGGGGCTCGGTCACTGCGGTTCCGGTGCAACGAGCCGGAAGCCGTCGTCGAGGCACTGCGGGCGCGGGGCGCGTCGACGGACTGAGGATCAGCGCGCCGGTGTGGCCGCGCCGAACTGCTGCGTCCCGAGGACGCCGAGGAGCTCGAGCTTCTGCGCGTCCTCGCTCCCGGGCGGCGCGGTGAAGAGCAGGAGCGCCTGCGCCTGGTCGTCCGTGTGCAGCACCTGGCAGTCCACGGTGATCTGTCCGAGTTCAGGCTGCACGATCGTCTTGTTGTCCGACCACCGGGTCGCGACCTCGTGCTGCTCCCAGATCTCGCGGAAGGCCGGACTCCGGCGCTGCAGTTCGGCGACGAGCGCGGTCGCCCGGCGGTCGTTCGGTCCCGCGAGCCCGACGGCGGCACGGAGCGACGCGACCACCACCCGTCCGAGTCGTCCGTGCTGCTCGGGCGCGTACTTCGCCTGCTCCGTCCCGGAGACGAACCAGCGCCACGCCTGGTAGCGCTCGTTGCCCGGCAGGTCGACGGAGCCGCCGAGCAGCGCACGCGCGAGCCGGTTCTCGACGAGGGTCTCGCCCAGGTGGCTCACCACGATCGCCGGCGTGTCCTCCAGCCGGTCGAGCACCCGCAGGATGGCCGGGTCGACGTGGTCCGCGCGGTGCAGGCGGACCGGGGCGGTGTGCCCGGTGAGGTGGAACAGGTGGTCACGCTCGTCGAGACTGCACCGCAGCGCCCGGGCGATCGCCGCGACCATCTGCTCGGACGGCTGGGGGCCACGCTGCTGCTCGAGCCGCGTGTAGTAGTCGACGCTCATCCCGGCGAGGGCGGCGACCTCCTCGCGACGGAGTCCCGGTGTCCGCCGACGTGCACCGCTCCCGAGCCCGACGTCCTCGGGGCGCAGGAGCTCGCGGCGACGGCGTAGGAAGTCGGCGAGGGCGGATCGGTCCATGCCCCCATCGTGCCGTCCCGGCGCTCGGCGAGCCAGGGATCGGCGGTCCCCCGATGCACGCGCCCTGGAGCCACCCCCGTCACGGGAGCATCGTGGTCGTCATGGACACCACGAACAGCACCGTCTTCATCTCCGGCGCGACGTCGGGCCTCGGGCTCGCCCTCGCGCAGCGCCTGCAGGCCGCCGGCAGCACCGTCGTCATCGGCGGTCGCCGCCAGAACCGTCTGGACACCCTCGCCGCCGAGCACGGCTTCGGTACCGTCGTGATCGACGTCGCCGACGCGGACTCGATCGCCGGAGCCGCGGCCGACGTCATCGACCGCTACCCCGCACTCGACACCGTCGTCACCATGTCGGGCATCATGCGGAACGAGGACCTGCGTGACCCCGGGCACATCGACGACGCGCTCGAGACCGTGCAGACGAACCTGGTCGGCACGATCCGCCTGATCGACGCGTTCCTGCCGCACCTGCTGACCCGACCGGCGGCCACGCTCATCACGGTGTCGTCCGGTCTGGCGTTCGTGCCGCTCACCGCGACCCCGACCTACAGCGCCACGAAGGCCGGCGTGCACTCCTACACGCAGGCACTGCGGCAGCAGCTCGTCGGCAGCTCGGTGGAGGTGCTCGAGCTCGCGCCGCCGGCGGTGCAGACCGACCTGATGGGCGGGGCGGACTTCGGCGGCATGCCGTTGGACGAGTTCACCGACGAGGTGATGGGTCTGCTCGAGTCGGGTGCCGCGCCCGAGATCCTCGTGCAGAACGTGCAGCCGCTGCGCTGGGCCGAGCGTGACGGGACCCACCAGCAGATCCTCGAGGCGATGGCGGGCCGCGGTCACTAGGACCGGGCGCACCGGCCGGGAGCACGTCGAGCAGTGAAGGCCCCTCCGCTCGACGTGCTCTCGCTGTCCCAGCGGCGGTGACGTCGAGCGGGGCCGACGCTCGCGGAGTCGACGAGCAGCCGCAGGGTAGGCGACCCGAGGCCCAGTGCCAGCACTTCGTGTCCATGTCGACCGTCAGGAGAGTCGTTCTACCAGGCGTCGGCGCGACCGGCGCTTCGTACTCCAGAGGTGCGCCCGTCAGGCGGCGGCGAGCACCGTCCGTCCGAGCTGCACGAAGTCGTCCGGTGACAGCGCCTCGCCCCGGGCGGTCGGGTCGAGACCTGCGGCGGTCATGAGCTCCGAAGCGCGGGCGCTGGAGCCGAGCACGCCGGACAGGCTCTGCCGGAGCATCTTCCGGCGCTGCTGGAACGCGCCGTCGACGAGCGCGAAGACCTGCGCCCGCAGCGCCTCGTCCCCGGGGCGCTCACGCCGGTCGAACCCGACGAGCACGCTGTCGACGTTCGGCACCGGCCAGAACACCTGACGACTGATCTGCCCGGCGATCGACCACGACCCGTACCAGGCGGCCTTGACGCTGGGAGCGCCGTAGACCTTGCTGCCCGGACCGGCGGCGATGCGGTACCCGACCTCGGCCTGCACCATCACGAGCACCCGCTCGATGGTGGGGAAGGTCGCGAGCAGGTGCAGCAGCACGGGCACGGAGACGTTGTACGGCAGGTTCGCGACGACGTGCGTCGGCTCGTCGGGCAGTTCGTCCGCGGTCACGGCGAGTGCATCCTGGTGGACGACCCGCAGGCGCGCGTCGGGCTGCATGAGCGAGACGGTCGTCGGGAGCTGCGCCGCCAGTCTGCCGTCGATCTCCACGGCGGTGACGGACGCGCCGGTCTCGGTCAGGCCGAGGGTCAGCGACCCCAGGCCCGGTCCGATCTCGAGCACGCGCGAGTCCGGCGTGACCCGGCCGGCCGAGACGATGCGGCGCACGGTGTTGGCGTCGTGCACGAAGTTCTGGCCGAGCTTCTTCGTCGGGGTGACGTCGAGCTTGGCGGCGAGGTCCCGGATCTCCGCCGGGCCGAGCAGCGCGCCCACGGCTACTGGTCCACCGTGACGGGCTCGGCGTCCCACGCGCCGTAGACGAGCTCGGTCGTCGAGGCGATCTGCGCCGCGAGCATCGACGGATCGGTGCCGAGGGTCTCGGCCATCGACCGGAGCGTGAGCGGGATGAGGTACGGCGCGTTCGGTCGACCGCGGTACGGCGTCGGCGTCAGGAAGGGCGCGTCGGTCTCGATCATCACGAGGTGCCGCGGTGCGACCTCGAGGGCGTCACGGAGCGACTGCGCGTTCTTGAAGGTCACGGTTCCGGCGAACGACATGTACCAGCCGCGTTCGGCGCAGAGCCGAGCGAGGTCCGGGCCGCCGGAGAAGCAGTGGAACACGGTCTTCTCCGGAGCGCCGACACGGTCGAGCACCTCGACCACGGCGTCGTGCGCGTCGCGGTCGTGGATCGTCAGCGCGAGGTCGTGCTCCTTGGCGATCCGGATGTGCTCCTCGAACGAGCGGACCTGTGCGGCACGGCCGTCCTCGCCCGTCCGGAAGAAGTCGAGCCCGGTCTCGCCGATCGCCCGGACCCGGGGCAGCGCCGCGAGCCGTTCGATGCCGGCGAGGTGCTCGTCGAGCAGCCCCTGCTCGTCGAGGACGGGCGCCTCGTTCGGGTGCAGCGCGACGGCTGCCAGCACGCGGGGCTCCCGCGCGGCGATCTGCGCGGACCACTCCGACGTCGCCAGGTCGGTGCCGACCTGCACGACGCCGCGGACGCCGACGCTCGACGCGCGGTCGAGGTGTTCGCGGTAGTCGAGCGGACCGTCGCCGCCCTCGCCGACGCCGTCCGCGATCTCCATGTGCGTGTGGTTGTCGTACACCGGCACGACGAGCGCCTGCGGCAGCGGCGGGTAGCTCAGGTCGCGCTTCGAGCCGCCGGACGCGCCCTCGCCCCGGGCGCGGACGTGCGAGGCGTCGCCCGCGTCGGTCACGCTGCGCCCTGCTCGGGCTGCTGCTCGATGCGCGGGAACAGGCCGGACCCGAGCGGCACGACGGTCTCGGCGCCCTGCCACTCCCAGGCGCGGTCGACCCGCTGCTCGGTCACCGAGCCGCCGGCACCGATCGAGGCCCAGAGCTTCTCGGTCGCCTTCGGCATCACCGGGGACACCAGGACGTTCACGGTGCCGAGACCGCGGAGCGCCGTCGTCAGGACGGTACCGAGGCGCTCACGCTCCGCCTCGTCCTTCGCCAGCGCCCACGGCTCCTGCTCGGTGATGTACCCGTTCAGTGCGTCGACGAGCTCCCACACGGCGGCGATCGCCTCGTGCGGAGCGAACGCCTCGATCGCGGCGTCGGCACGCTCGGTGACGGACACCGCCAGGGCGTCGATCGCCCGGTCCGAGTCGGTCAGCTCGGCACGCTCGGGGACCGCGCCGTCGAAGTACTTCTGCAGCATGGCGACGAGGCGCGATGCCAGGTTGCCGAAGCCGTTCGCGAGGTCGGCCGAGTACCGGGCGGAGATGTCTTCCCAGCTGAAGTTGCCGTCCTGCCCGAAGGTGATCGCGCGGAGGAAGTAGTAGCGGAACGCGTCGGAGCCGAACGTGTCGGTGATCTCCGACGGCGCGATGCCGGTCAGCTTCGACTTGGACATCTTCTCGCCGCCGACGAGGAGCCAACCGTGCCCGAAGACGCGCTCCGGCACCGGGAGTCCTGCGGCCATGAGCATCGCGGGCCAGATCACGGCGTGGAAGCGGGCGATGTCCTTCCCGACGATGTGCACGCTCGGCCAGAGGCGCTGGAAGGCCTCGTCGTCGTCCGACCCGTAGCCGAGCGCCGTGACGTAGTTGAGCAGGGCATCGAACCACACGTAGAGCACGTGGTCGTGGTCCCACGGGATCTGGATGCCCCAGTCGAAGCTCGACCGTGAGATCGAGAGGTCACGCAGGCCCTGCTTGACGAAGGAGACGATCTCGTTGCGGACGCTCTCGGGCTGGATGAACTGCGGGTTCGACTCGTACAGGTCGAGCAGGCGCTGCTCGAAGTCGCTCATCCGGAAGAAGTAGTTGCGCTCGGCCAGCACCTCGACCGGGATCGAGTGGATCGCGCAGACCTGCTGCCCCTCGTACGCACCGGTACCGGGCACCAGGTCGCTCGGCTGCTTGTACTCCTCGCACCCCACGCAGTAGAAGCCCTCGAACTCGCCGGCGTAGATGTAGCCGTCGTCGTACAGCTTCTGCAGGAACGCCGTCACACCGCGCTCGTGGCGCTCGTCGGTGGTGCGGATGAAGTCGTCGTTCGCGACGTCGACCGTGTCGAGCAGCGGCTTCCAGGCGTCGGTGACGAGCCGGTCGGCCCACTCCTTCGGGGAGACGTCGTTCGCGCTGGCGGTGCGCAGGATCTTCTGGCCGTGCTCGTCGGTCCCCGTGAGCAGCCAGGTGTCGTCGCCGCGCTGGCGGTGCCAGCGCGCCATGAAGTCCGCGGCCACCTCGGTGTAGGCGTGCCCGATGTGGGGCACGTCGTTCACGTAGAAGATCGGCGTGGTGATGCTGAACGAGGACCCGTCGGACATGCGGACCATCCTACGGGCGGGCGGCGGGCCGATGACGCGCCCCGCGCGCCACCTGTGGAGAACCGGACGGGAGGCGTGTGGCGGGCCCGCACCGTGCCTCCAGGCCGTCGCCGGTCGCGTCTACCGCGCCGCGAGCGCGCCCTCGTACAGGTCGCGCTTCGACAGCCCGGTCGCGTCCGCGACCGCTGCGGCGGCCTCCTTCATGCGCGACCCGGCGGCGACCCGCTCGAGCACGAGCCGGACCCCGTCCTCGATGCTCGTGACGTCGAGCGCACCGGTGGACCCCTCGACCACGACGCAGATCTCCCCGCGCACCCCGTCGGCCGCCCACGCGGCGAGCGCGGCGAGCGAGTCGCGCCGGACCTCCTCGTGCAGCTTCGTCAGCTCACGGCAGACGACCGCGCGGCGGTCCTCACCGAACCCGGCGGCCATGTCGGCGAGCGTGTCGGCGAGGCGGTGCGGCGACTCGAAGAAGACCATCGTGCGCTGCTCCCCCGCCAGCGAGGCGAACAGTCGCCGACGCTCGCCCGCCTTGCGGGTCGGGAAGCCCTCGAAGCTGAAGCGGTCGGTCGGCAGCCCGGACACGGCGAGCGCCGTGAGGACGGCCGACGGTCCGGGCAGGGCCGTGACCGTCACGCCCGCGGCCGCAGCGGCCTCGACCAGGGGGAACCCCGGATCGCTGATCGCCGGCATCCCCGCGTCGGTGAGGACCACGACGTCCTCGTCGCGGGCGAGCTCGACGACCTCGGAGGCCTTCGCACGCTCGTTGTGCTCGTGCAGCGCGATGAGCCGTGGCCGGTTCTCGATGCCGAGCGCGCGCATCAGGTGGATCGCGGTCCGGGTGTCCTCTGCGGCGACCACGCTCGCGTTCGACAGGGTCTCGACGAGTCGGCGCGACGCGTCGCCGAGGTTGCCGATGGGCGTTGCTGCGAGGACGATCACCTCCCCATTCTGGTGCCAGGTCCGCCGTGGCGGCGATCCGTAGGATGCAGGCGATGACCAGCGAGCTGACCGACGACCGCACCGCCCTCGTCGACGGACCGGTCGGCTCCCGCCTCGACGACTGGTGGGGTCGGGTCCTGTCGACATCGCGGCGCGTCGCGCTCTGGCGGTGGACGGGTCCGATCGCGGTGACGCTGCTGGCGGCCGTGCTCCGCCTGGTGGGGCTCGGACACCCGCACTCGCTCGTGTTCGACGAGACGTACTACGTCAAGGACGGCTGGTCGATCGTCCACCTCGGGTACGAGGGCACCTGGCCGGCGAACCCCTCCGACGACGGCGCTCCGACGACCGACCAGCGCTTCGCGGACGGCGAGACCGACCTGTACTCGCGGGCGGCGGAGTTCATCGCGCACCCGCCGCTCGGCAAGTACCTGATCGGCCTCGGAATGCTGCTGTTCGGTGCGGACAGCTCGTTCGGGTGGCGGTTCACGGTCGCCGTGCTCGGTACCGCGACCGTGTTCCTGACCGCGGTCATCGCCCGGTCGCTGTTCCGATCGACGGCGATCGGGACGCTCGCCGGTTTCCTGCTCGCGATCGACGGGCAGGCCATCGTGCTGTCGCGCGTGACGCTGCTCGACGGCATCCTGACGTTCTTCGTCGTGCTCGGTGCGGGCGCACTGCTGCTCGACCGGCGGTGGGCGCAGCGGCGGCTCGACGACTGGGTCCGGCGGCGGGCGGACGACGGTCGGGACACGCTGTGGGGGCCGGTGCTGATCTGGCGGCCGTGGCTCCTCGCGATGGGCGTCGCGCTCGGCCTGGCGTCCGCGACGAAGTGGTCCGGCCTGTACTTCCTGGCGTTCTTCGCGCTGTACGCCGTGCTCAGCGACGTCGTGATGCGCCGCCGGGCCGGCGTGGCCTTCTGGTCGTCGAGCGCGTTCCTGCAGCAGGCGCCGGTGACGTTCCTGCTCACGGTGCCGATCGCCGCCGTGACCTACCTGGCCTCGTGGACGGGGTGGTTCCGGACCTCCGGCGGCTGGGACCGGAACTGGATCGCGTCCGGCGGGGAGCGCTGGACGGGGCTGCTCGCCTGGGTGCCGGACTCGTTGCAGAACTGGTGGCACTACCAGTCGGAGATCTACGGCTTCAACATCGGCCTGCACACCCCGCACTCGTACCAGGCGAACCCGCTGCTGTGGCTCGTCATGCAGCGACCGACGTCGATGTACTACGTCGGCACGAACCGCGGTCAGGACGGCTGCTGGGCGGACCGCTGCGGCGAGGCGATCACCGGCATCGCGAACCCGTTCATCTGGTACGCCTCGGTGATCGCGGCGGTCGCCCTGCTCGTGCTCTTCGTGCTGCGGCGCCGGTGGGAGTACGGCTTCGTGCTCATCGGCGTCGCGGGCGGGTACCTGCCGTGGCTGCTGTACACCGACCGAACGGTGTTCCAGTTCTACACGGTGGCGTTCGAGCCGTTCCTCGTGATGGGACTGGCCGCGGCGATCGGGCTCGTCGCCGGGTCACGGACCGATCCGCGGCCGCGACGGACGAGGGCGCTGGTGTGGATCGGGGTGTACCTCGGCGTGGTCGTGCTGGCATCGGCGTACTGGTACCCGATGTGGACCGGGCTGCAGATGCCGTGGGACTTCATCCGGTCGCACTACTGGCTGCCGAGCTGGCTGTAGCCGTCCCGTCGGGACGCGACGGTCCGGTCCGTGTCGGTGCGCCGCTGTCGGACGGGAGGCGCGTTGCGGCCCCGCCACGCGCCTGCCGTCCGGTGGGCCGTCGCGGCAGGATCCGTCAGGGCTGGCCGTGCAGCGCGCGTTCGATGGCGGCGCGGTCGAGTGGCGAGCCGACCATCGGGTCGGTGGTGCCGCCGGGCAGCACGCCCTCGAGCACGACCTCGGCGTAGCGGCGCCAGGCATCCGGGTCCTGCGCGCGGGTCGTGTCCGCGACGGCGCCGACCATGGTGGTGAGCATCGGGAGGTCGGCGTAGCTGAACCCGGCCCGCACGACCCCGGCGGTGGCGGCACGCTCGATGATCGTCGCGACCTGGCGCTCGAGCCGGTCGCGCTCGCTGACGATCGACGGTCGCGCCTTCCCCGCTCGCACGATGGCGTCGGCCAGGGCGCGGTCGCGTGCGCGGAACTCGAACACGCCCATCAGGTAGACGCGCAGTGCCTCGCGCGGATCGGTCTCCTGCGCGGCGCGGGCGGCGGCGGCGTTCATCGCCTCGAACTTGGTGGCGAGGAGCGCCTCGATCAGGGCGTCCTTGTCCGCGAACCGGCGGTAGACCGTCCCGACGCCGACCCCGGCCTCGTGCGCGATGTCGTTGAGCGTGACCGACAACCCGCGCTCGGCGAAGCACCTGCGGGCGGTCTGCAGGATCAGCTCGCGGTTGCGCGCGGCATCGGCGCGCAGGGGGCGCTCGAGGTCGTGCGCGGTGTCGGTGGTGCTCACGGCATCGACCGTAGTTGAAGATTCTGGGAACAAACGGATGCGGTACCTCCGTTTCGGTCTACACTCGACACAACCGGATGCACCACATCCGGTTCACCCTCCTCGCGAAGCGCTCGACGGCGCGTGCTCCGCCACCTCCACCCTTCTCAGAAGGAGGCTGCCGTGACGGCAGAACAGACCGTGCCGGCCCCGACCGGGTCGGTACCCACGACCACCGGCCGCGCTGCCGGCACCACGCCCGGCACCACCCTCGGCTCCGGCTCCGGCTCCGGCTCCGGCTCCGACCGGGCCAACCACCGCTGGATCGCGCTGGCGGTCATCGCCCTCGCCCAGCTCATGGTCGTGCTCGACGCGACCATCGTGAACATCGCCCTCCCGTCGGCACAGGCCGACCTCGGCTTCGGCACCGACCAGCGGCAGTGGATCGTCACCGCCTACTCGCTGGCGTTCGGCTCCCTGCTGCTGCTCGGCGGTCGCCTCGGTGACCTGTTCGGCCGGAAGACCACCTTCATCGTCGGCCTCGTCGGGTTCGCCCTGGCCTCGGTGCTCGGCGGCCTCGCGGACTCGTTCGGCCTGCTCGTCGCCGCCCGCGCGCTGCAGGGTGTCTTCGGCGCCCTGCTCGCCCCCTCGGCACTCGGCATGCTCACCACGACCTTCCGCGACCCGAAGGAACGCGGCCGGGCCTTCGGCATCTTCGGGTCGATCGCCGGCTCCGGTGCGGCGATCGGTCTGCTGCTCGGCGGCGTGTTCACCGAGTACGCATCGTGGCGCTGGTGCCTCTACGTCAACGTCGTGTTCGCGGTGCTCGGCGTGATCGGCGCACTCGTCTTCATGGCGAAGCCGCCGAAGGTCGAGCGGCCCCGCATCGACGTCGCCGGGGTCCTGACGATCACCGCCGGCCTGGTCGGCATCGTCTACGGGTTCTCGAACGCCGAGTCGAACGGCTGGGACGCCCCGCTCACGATCGTCATGCTCGCCGCCGGTGTCCTGCTCGTCGCCGGGTTCGTCGTGATCGAGACGCGCGTCGCGCACCCGCTGCTGCCGCTCCGGGTCGTCCTCGACCGTGACCGTGGAGGCGCCTTCATCGCGATCGGCCTCGTGGCGATCGGCATGTTCGGCATCTTCCTGTTCCTGACCTACTACCTCGAGCAGACCCTCGGCTTCAGCTCGCTGCAGACCGGGTTGGCGTTCCTGCCGATGCCGCTGTCGATCATGGTCTCGGCGACGCAGATCGGTGGGCGCCTCCTCCCCCGCGTCGGCCCGAAGGTCCTGATCTTCGCCGGTGGTCTCGTCGCGGCGACCGGACTCCTGCTGCTGCTCCGCACCGAGGTCGACAGCACCTACGCGGGCACCGTCCTGCCGGCGCTGATCGTCATCGGGCTCGGCATGGGCACGATCTTCTCGTCCGCCATGAACACCGCGACGACCGGGGTCGCCCGTGCGGACGCCGGCGTCGCCTCGGCGACGGTGAACACCATGCAGCAGATCGGCGGCTCGATCGGCACGGCCCTGCTCTCGACGATCTTCGCCGACGTCGTGAAGGACAGCCTGTCGGGGCTCTCGGCAGCGCCGACCAAGCTCCAGCAGGCCCAGGCCGTGATCGACGGGTACCACGTGGCGTTCGGCATCTCGGCCGGGGTGCTCGTGCTCGTCGCCCTGGCCGGCGGGCTGCTCATCAACCGACAGTCGGTGCGGCTCGCGAAGCTCGAGCACGCGTCGGCGGCCACGACGGGGAGCATCCCGGCCGCGGCGCACTAGGCAGCTGCGGCGGACCCCGCTGCTGCCGCTGCCCGGGCCGCCACGGTTGCTCCGCGCTGCGACATCCCACGCGTCGATCGACGCGTGGGATGTCGCGTTCGGCGTCCCGAACATGCTCGAGGACATCGCGGCGGGGGCGTCCGTGCAGGACGCAGCACGCTGAGCGGCACGGCAGTGTTCCGTGGTCCGGGCACCCCGACAGAACCGCTGTCGTACGACGTCGGCGGCGTCGCACGAGTCGCGCGGACCTGCGTGGTCCGGGCAACACGACAGAACTGCTGTCGTACGACGTCGGCGGTGTCGCACGGGTCGCGACGACCTGCGTGATCCGGGTAACACGACAGAACTGCTGTCGTACGACGTCGGCGGCGTCGCACGGGTCGCGACGACAGCGCCCGGCCCCGGCCCGGCCGAACGAACGGGCAACGTCCGCCCGTCCGGTGCGAGCGGATTCGGCATCCAGGCGCAGGGGACACTGGCGTTGCGCAGTGTGTCGGACATCCGAGGAGTCGTCGGAGGACCGCGTTACCGTGGGCGACATGGCCCCCGTCCTGACCTCGCCGCTCGTGTCGACGCAGTGGCTCGCCGACCACATCGGCGCCGACGAGCTCGTCGTGCTCGACGCCTCGGTGCACACCACGGGGGTCGGCACGGCGATGCAGTGGCAGGCCGCCCGTGACGCCTACGAGCAGCACGGGCACGTACCGGGAGCCCGGTACGCCGACCTGGTCGACGACTTCTCCGCCCCCGACGCCGAGGTGCCCTTCACCCGACCGAGTGCGGAGCGGTTCGAGTCCGCCGCGCGCGCTCTCGGTGTGACCAACGGCTCCACCGTCGTGGTCTACGACGACAGCGTCGGCGAGTGGGCAGCCCGGCTCTGGTGGATCTTCCGCGCGTTCGGCTTCGACGACGTCGCGGTGCTCGACGGTGGCTTCACCAAGTGGCGGGACGAGGGACGACCCGTCCGCGTCGGACCGCTCCGCGGCGAGGTCCCGCCGTCGTCCACGGAGTCGTTCCTGGCCGGCGAGGAACGCCCGGTGTGGGCCGACCACGACCGTGTCCTGCGGGCGGTCCGCGGCGACGAGCCGGCCGCGGTGGTCCTCGCGGCTCCCCCGTCCGCGCTCGGTGTGGGCCACCCCGGCGTGGTCCCCGGCAGTACGGCGATCACGACGGACGACGTGGTCGACTCCGACACGAACACCCTGCGCCGTGGGGCCGCGCTCGCCGAGGTGTTCGCGCCGGTGCTCGACGCCGACGAGATCGTGACGTACTGCGGTGTCGGCAGCGCGGCGTGCGTCGACGCGCTCGCCCTCACGCTGCTCGGGCACGACCAGGTGAAGGTCTACGACGGTTCGCTCGCCGAGTGGTGGCGCCTCGAACCGGAGCTGGTCGCGTCCTGACGTCCGTGCTGCCGGACGCCGGGGAGCGTCGCGGCACTAGCGTTGGCGCATGAGCACCAGACGCGCGGTCGTCCTCGGCGGTACCGGCGGGATCGGATCCGCGGTGGTCCGAGACCTCCTCGACGTCTCCGGCAGGGGCGGCGACGACTGGCAGGTCGACGTCGTCGCTCGTCGCGGCGGTCCGGCCGCCGATGCCCTGACCGCAGCCGGCGCCTCCTTCGTCGCCGGCGACCGACGCGACACGACCGTGCTCCGCGACCTCCTGCGCCCAGGTGCCGACCTGCTCGTCGACACCGTCGGGGTCACCCGCGACGACGCCCTGCAGCTGCGCCCGTTCCTCGACGACGTCGGTTCGACCGTGTTCGTGTCGTCGAAGGCGGTGTACGTCGACGACCAGGGGCGCCATGCGAACGCCGTCGACAAGCCCGTCTTCGGCGGCTCGGTCACCGAGCTGCAGCCCACCGTCGTCGCCGCGGACTGCGACCCGACCTCGCGAGACGGCTACGGCGCCGCGAAGGTCGCCGCCGAACAGGTCCTGCTCGACCACGGCGCCCCGGTCACGGTGCTCCGTCCGTCGAAGGTGTACGGCGTCGGCATCGGACGCCCGCGGGAGTGGTTCGTGGTCCGCCGCGCCCTCGACGGTCGGGAGCGCATCCTGCTCGCCGACCACGGCCGCGGTGTCGACCACACGACGGCCGCGAGCGGGATCGCATCCCTCGTGCGTCTCGTCGCCGACGCTCCCGACCGCCGCATCCTCAACGTGGCCGACGAGACCGCGCCCGACGTCCTCGAGATCGTGCGCACCCTGGCCGGGCTCGTCGACCACCGCTTCGACGAGGTCCTGCTCGACCAGGACGCCCCCACCTTCGTCGGGACGACCCCGTGGAGTTCGCCGTCGCCGTTCGTCCTCGACACGACTGCGGCACGCGCGCTCGGGTGGCAGCCCCCGCGGTACGCCGACGCCGTCCGTCCCGAGGTCGACTGGCTGCTCGAGACCGCGCACGCCGTGCCGGCCGGCGGCGACGTCCCCTGGGCGGAGGACCCGTTCTGGGACCGCATGTTCGACTACGGCCCCGAGGACGCCGCCCTGGCGCTGCTCTCGCTCGGCAGGGACTGACGCCGTGCCGCGGTCCGAGGTGCTCTTCGTCGGCGGCCGCTCCGGCGTCGGCAAGAGCACCGCGGCCGAGGCCCTGCACGACCTGCTCGTCGCGGCGGACGTGGCGCACGCCGTGATCGAGGGCGACGTCCTCGACCTCGCCCACCCGGCGCCGCACGTCGCCCACCCGGACGTGCGGCTCGCCGAGCGGAACCTGCGGACGATGTGGGCCGGGTACCGCGAGCTCGGACACCACCGGCTCGTCTTCACGAACACCGTGTCCGTGCTCGAGCACGAACGGCTCGCCGCCGCGATGGGCGACGACCCGCTCGTCACCGTGGTCCTGCTCCGCGCCTCCGACGCCACCACCGCCGGTCGACTGGCCCGGCGGGCGGGCGGCACGGTCCCGCAGGCGCAGCTTGCACACAGCACGGCGACGGCCGGGAGGCTCGACTCGGCCGTCGCGGACACGGTCGCGCGGGTGGACACCGACGGCCGCACGCCGGAGCAGGTCGCTCGTCGGCTCGCGGCACTGTCCGGCTGGCTCCCGAACGGACCGCGCAGGTGAGGGCTCGCGCACGAGGACGCCCCATCCGACCGTGCGGTCGGAGGGGGCGTCCCGGTTCGTGCTGGCCGGATCAGGCGGAGTGCGCCCGACGACGAGCCATGACCACCATGATGGCCGTGCCGATGAGGGCGAGCAGCCCGGCGGCGATGCCGGCCGGCGCCAGGTCCGCACCGGTGAACGCGAGCTGACCGGTCGGCGTCGTGGCCACCGGAGCCGTGCCGGCCCCGCCCTGACCTGCGGCCGGCGTGGTGCCGATCGGGGCGACGGCTGCGGTCACCGTGAACTCGACCGGGTCGGACGGGTCCGACACGACCGGCGCGCCGTCGGCGTCGACGACGGGCTCGCCGTCGGCGTCGAGCAGGAAGCCCTGCGCGACGGCGGTGTAGTCACCGGGCTCGACGGCGAGCGTGACGCTCCAGGTACCGTCTGCACCGACGACGATCGGGTCCTCCGGGTCGGCCGGCTCGGCGGCGCGGGCGGCCGGCTCGTCCAGCTCGTCGGTCGGGACCGCGACGAGCAGGATGTTGCTGCCCGGCGTGCCGGTGCCCTCGAACGTGACGTTCGGGCCGGTGACCGTCGCCCCGTCCTTCGGAGCGGTGATGACCGGCTCGTCGAGCACCGGGGTGGTCGGTGTGGTCTCGACGGCGGGCAGCGAGAACGCGACCGTGACGTCGCCCGTGCCGACGCCACCGGTGACCTGGGTCAGGCGGACGGACTGGGCGGTGGCGGCGTCGTCCGCGAAGGTCACGTCGACACTCCACTTGCCGTCGTCTCCGACGGTGGCCTGCACGAACGGGAAGTTCCCGGTGAGCGAGACGCGCGACCCGGCGGTGCCGGTGCCCGAGAACGTGACCGTCCGGGTGGCGGTGGTCGCACCGTTCTGCGGCGTCTCGACCACGAGGGTCTGCGTCGCCGGCAGGTTGACGTTCACCGTGACACTGCCACGACCGGCAGCGCCGACGATCTGGTTGACCGTGATCGACTGCGCGCGGTCCACGTCGTCCGGGAAGGTGACGTTGCCGGTCCAGTTGCCGGCGGCGTCGACCAGGATGCCCGTGACGGGCGACCCCGCGGACGGCACGAGCGCGATGTTCGCGGTCGGGATGCCCGTGCCGGACACCGTGACGGTGCGCGACGCGAGGTACTGCCCCTCGGTGGGGCTCGTGACCGTCAGCTGCGCGGGCGCCGCCGGCAGGTTGAAGGCCACGGTCTTCGGCTCGTCGAAACCGCTCAGTCCGACGATGCCGTCGACGAAAGCGGTCTGCTGGACCGGGGCGTCGGCGGCGTACTCGTGGTCGACCGACCACGCGCCGCTGTTCGGGACGTTGGTCCGGGCGATGACCGCGCCGTCCTGGGAGTCCTCGTGGATGATGATCGTCGAACCGGCGACGGCCGTGCCCGAGAACGTGACGTCTCGGGTCGGGGTCGTCTGACCGGCGGTGGGCGAGGTCACCACGAGCTCGCCCGGGGCGGCACTGGCGGATGATGCAGAGAGGAGTGCGCCTCCGAGCGCGAGTGAGACCACGGCTGGCACGGCCAGCAGGGTCCTCCACGACGTCTTCGTCACTGGGGTCCGTTCGTTCGGGCAGCCGTCACCAGGGGAGCGGCCACGGGAGGTGTCGCCAGGGAATTGAACGACCTCTCAACTCTAGGCGGCTGTGAGGAATCCTGTACGGATTGCGATGGATCATCCGTCTCACGCACTCCCGACCGTCGTCCGCGCGCTCAGCGGCGTCCGAGCACGCTTGGGGGCATGAACGACAACCGGCTCGGAACCGCGGTCAGCCCGTACCTGCGCCTGCACGCCGACAACCCGGTGGACTGGCGCGAGTGGGGGCCGGAGGCCTTCGCCGAAGCGAGGGAGCGGGACGTCCCGGTGCTCGTCTCCGTCGGGTACGCCACGTGCCACTGGTGCCACGTGATGGCGCGCGAGAGCTTCTCGGACCCCGAGATCGGGGAGCTGCTCCGTCGGGACTTCGTCGCCGTGAAGGTCGACCGCGAAGAGCGTCCGGATGTCGACGCCAGTCTGATGGCCTCCGCGAGCGCGTTCACGCAGCAGCTCGGGTGGCCGCTGACCGCGTTCGCGACGCCCGAGGGGCGGGTGTTCTTCGCGGGGACGTACTACCCGCCGACCCAGGTCGGTCAGGTCGGTTCGTTCCGGCAGGTCCTGGCGGCGGTGCTCGACGCGTGGACGGAGCGACGGCACGAGGTGGACGCGAACGCGGGCGCGATCGCCGCGGCGATCGCGCAGGGGGCGACGGCCGACGCTGCCGCGCGCGGGTCGGGGGTGGACGCCACCGCGCAGGGTGGTGAGCCGTCCGACGGAGCCGCACCGGGCCTCCCGTCCGTCGACGCGATCCGTGCCGTGACCGCGCAGCTCGTCTCTGCCGAGGACACCACGTACGGGGGCTTCGGCGGCGCGCCGAAGTTCCCGAGCGCGCCGCTCCTCGAGTTCCTCGGTGACGTCGCTGCCGACGGCGACGACGTCGCACGAGGGCTGCTCGACCGCAGTCTCGACGCGATCCGCACGACCGAACTGACGGACGACGACGGGGGTGTGTTCCGGTACGCGACCAAGCGCGACTGGAGCGTCCCGCACTACGAGCGGATGCTCTACGACAACGCGGGACTGCTCGCGGTCGCCGGCCCGGAGCAGGCCCGGGGCATCGCCGACTTCCTCCGGGACACGCTCCGGCGGCCGGATGGTGCGTTCGTCGCGGCACAGGACAGCGAGTCGACCATCGACGGACGACGGGTCGAGGGCGACTGGTACCGGTTGCCGCTCGACGAGCGTGGCCGGTTCGACGCGCCGCCGCTCGACGACCAGGTGCTGACGGGGTGGAACGGCCTCGCGATCCGGGGCCTCGCGCTCGCCGGGGCGCGGCACCCCGACGACGAGATGCTCGATCTCGCCCGCGGTGCTGCCGACGCGGTCCTCACCGCCCACGTGCGTGATCGGCACGTCGTCGTCCGGTCGAGCACCGCGCACGGCACGTCGTCCGCGCCCCCGACGATCGAGGACGTCGGACTGCTCGCCGAGGGGCTGCTCGAACTCGCGCTCGTCGTCGGCGAGGTCCGGTACGCCGTGACGGCACGCTCGCTCGTCGACGACGGGCTGGCGGGCCGGTTCGACACCGACCCGGTCCTCCGTGCCGCCGGTACGGCCACCGGCGAGCAGCCGCAGACGGCACTGCGGTCCGGCACGGTCGCGCTGGCGGGGGCAGCTGCGACGCTGGGTGCGCTCACCGGCGACCGGTCGCTCCGTGACGCCGCGACCCGGCTCGTCGCCGACCGTGCGCACACCGGGACGGAACGGCCGCTCGGCCACGCGGACGCCCTCGGGGTCGCCCTCGCCCTGCAACGGCCGTCGCGCGAGGTCGTCGTCGTGACAGAGGTCGTCGAGTCCGGGCGCGGTGACCGGATGCGGCGGACAGCCCTCGCAGCCCGCCGGCCGGGCACGATGGTGGCGACGGTGACCGCGAACCAGGCGCGCGCGTGGGCCGATGCCGGGTTCTCCCTGTTCATCGGGCGGGACGGCTCGTCACCGGCCGCGTACGTCTGCCACGACCACGTCTGCGCGCTGCCGGCGCGGGACGTCGCTGCGCTCTCCGACCAGCTGCGCTGACGCCTGACCCGCCCGGACCGCTATCCTGGAATGCTCATGTCTGCCACGCCCGTCATCACGTACCCGCCCGAACTGCCGGTGTCGCAGCGGCGGGACGACATCGCCGCCGCGATCCGCGACCACCAGGTCGTGATCGTCGCCGGCGCCACGGGCTCGGGCAAGACGACGCAGCTGCCGAAGATCTGCCTCGAACTCGGCCGCGAGTCGATCGGGCACACCCAGCCGCGCCGGATCGCCGCGCGGACCATCGCCGAGCGCGTGTCCGAGGAACTCGCCGGTGAACTCGGCGACCTCGTCGGCTACCAGGTGCGCTTCACCGACAAGGTGAGCGCGAACACCCGCATCAAGCTGATGACCGACGGGATCCTGCTCAACGAGATCCACTTCGACCGCGACCTGAAGCGCTACGACACGATCATCATCGACGAGGCGCACGAGCGCTCGCTGACGATCGACTTCCTGCTCGGGTACCTGAAGCGCCTGCTGCCCCGGCGCCCGGACCTCAAGGTGATCATCACGAGTGCGACGATCGACCCGGAGTCGTTCTCGAAGCACTTCGGCGACGCACCGATCATCGAGGTCTCCGGCCGCACCTACCCGGTCGAGATCCGCTACCGGCCGCTCGTCACCGACGACGCCTCGGACACGGACGACGGTGACGACACCGACCCCCGGACCGACGACAGCGGTAGCCGCGGTGCCGGCGGCGCGGACGACCGCGACGTGCTCCAGGGCATCACCGACGCGCTCGACGAGCTCGCACGCGAGGACCCGGGCGACGTCCTCGTGTTCCTGTCCGGCGAGAACGAGATCCGCGATGCGCAAGAGGCCATCGAGGGCAAGCGGTACCCGGGTACCGAGGTCCTGCCGCTCTACGGGCGTCTGTCCGCGGCCGACCAGCACCGGGTGTTCGAGCGCCGGACCACGCCGGGCATCCGTCGCCGCGTCGTCCTCGCCACCAACGTGGCGGAGACGTCCCTGACCGTGCCGGGCATCAAGTACGTGATCGACACCGGCACGGCCCGCATCTCCCGGTACTCGCCGCGGGCGAAGGTGCAGCGGCTGCCGATCGAGGCGATCAGCCAGGCGAGCGCGAACCAGCGGTCCGGCCGGGCGGGACGCACGAGCGCGGGCATCGCGATCCGGCTCTACTCCGAGGACGACTTCGCGCGCCGGCCGGAGTTCACCGACCCCGAGATCCTGCGGACGAACCTGGCGGCGGTCATCCTGCAGATGATCTCCCTCGGCTTCGGCGACATCGAGCGCTTCCCGTTCCTCCAGCCGCCCGACTCCCGCGGTGTGAAGGACGGCCTCGACCTGCTGCGCGAGCTCCGTGCGGTCGACGGCGACGGTCGGATCACGAAGGCCGGGCGGCAGCTCACCCGACTGCCGATCGATCCGCGGCTCGGCCGGATGGTGCTCGAGGCCGGCCGCCAGGGCGTCGGCCGCGAGGTCATCGCGATCGTCAGCGCCCTGAGCATCCAGGACCCGCGCGAGCGCCCGCTCGAGAAGCGCGCCCACGCCGACCAGCTGCACGCGCGCTTCGCCGACCCGACGAGCGACTTCCTCACCCTGCTCAACCTCTGGAACCACATCGAGGACAAGCAGGACGAGCTGTCGTCGAGCGCGTTCCGGCGCCTGTGCAAGGCCGAGTTCCTCAACCACCTGCGCATCCGCGAGTGGCAGGACCTGTACCGGCAGCTGTCCCGCGCGGCCAAGCAGGTCGACGTCCGCGTCGGGCAGTCCCGGTCCGAGGACGGCGACGCCGTGCACCGCTCCCTGCTCGCCGGGCTCCTCAGCCAGATCGGGCTGCGCGACAAGGAGAAGCGCGACTACCTCGGGGCGCGGGGCGTCCGCTTCGTGGTGTTCCCGGGCAGCGTCCTCGCGAAGAAGCAGCCCGATGCCGTGATGGCCGCCGAGCTCGTCGAGACGAGCCGGCTCTTCGCCCGCACCGTCGGACGGATCGACCCGGCCTGGGTCGAGCCGCTCGCCGGGGACCTGCTCAAGCGCACCTACGGCGAGCCCCACTGGGAGAAGAAGCAGGGTGCGGTCGTGGCCTACGAGCGCGTGACCCTGTTCGGGGTCCCGATCGTGCAGCGCCGCCGCGTCCAGTACAAGCGCGTCGACCCGGAGCACTCG
The DNA here is from genome assembly GCF_030362975.1 of Curtobacterium subtropicum. Taxonomy (NCBI): domain Bacteria; kingdom Bacillati; phylum Actinomycetota; class Actinomycetes; order Micrococcales; family Microbacteriaceae; genus Curtobacterium; species Curtobacterium subtropicum. The sequence continues at coordinate 193,444 of NZ_JAUCMM010000002.1, read as the reverse complement.
CGGGAGCTGTTCATCCGGCACGCCCTGGTCGAGGGCGAGTGGGACGCGCAGCAGGCCTTCGACCGGGCGAACCGGAAGCTCCGCCGCGAGCTGGAGCAGCTCGAGGAGCGCACCCGTCGCCGCGACATCCTGTTCGACGACGAGCGCGTGTACGAGTTCTACGACGCCCGGATCCCCGCCGACGTCGCCACGACCCGTGACTTCGAGGGCTGGTGGCGGACGACCCGCCGTGAGCAGCCCGACCTGCTCACGATGCGCCGCCAGGACCTGCTCGACGAGGACGCCGCCGAGGCGGCCCAGGACGAGCAGGAGTACCCGACGCAGTGGCGCTCCGGCGACCAGCGCCTGGCGATCAAGTACCGCTTCGAGCCAGGAGCGCAGGACGACGGCGTCAGCGTGCAGGTGCCGCTGGCACTGCTCCCCCGCATGCGCGAGGAGGGCTTCGACTGGCAGGTCCGCGGTCTGCGCAGGGAGCTCGTCACCGCGCTCATCAAGTCGCTGCCGAAGCAGATCAGGAAGAACGTGGTCCCCGCGGCTGACTGGGCCGAGAAGATCGTCGCCGAACTGCCCGACGACGCCCCGACCGAGCCGACCGAGTCCTTCCGCGCGACCCTCGCCGCGGCGATCCAGCGGATGACGTACGTGCCGGTGACCGAGGCCGACTTCGACCTGTCGCGGGTGCCCGCGCACCTGCTGCCCACCTGGGCGGTCGTCGACGAGCGCGGCCGTCGCGTCGAGTCCGGCAAGGACCTCGCCGCCCTGCAGACGAAGCTGAAGGACCGGACCCAGCAGAGCGTCGCCTCCGCCACGGCGAAGGCAGCGGCCCGGCCGGGAGGCGCGGCGCGCGTCGCCGGGGCGTCCTCCGGCACGCAGGTGGAACGGTCCGGCCTCACCGCCTGGCCGTCCGACGACCTGCCACAGGTCCTCGACACGAAACAGGCCGGTGGCGTGATCAGGGCGTACCCGTCCCTGGTCGAGGAGGGCGAGGGCCCGAAGGCGACCGTCGGCGTCCGGCTCCTGGCGACCCCCGGCGACCGCGCGGTGAGCATGCCCGCCGGCGTCCGTCGGCTCGTGATGCACGCGGTGCCCTCGCCGGTGTCGTACGTGCAGTCGCACCTCACCGCGCAGGAGAAGCTCGCCCTGGCCGCCAGCCCCTACCCGTCGACCGCGGCGCTGTTCGACGACGTGCTGGCCGCTGTCGTGGACGCGGGCATCCGTCGCGCCCACCCGGACGGCCTCGTGTTCACGCGGGCCGAGTTCGAGTCGGTGCGGGACGCCGTGTCGGCCACCGTCGTCGACACCATGTTCACCGCGGTGTCCGAGGTCGCCGCGGTCCTGACGGCGCAGCGCGCGGCCGACAAGGCGATGAAGCAGGCCAACTCGATGGCCCTGCTGCCCGCGCTCACGGACATGCGCCAGCAGGTGGAGCGCCTGGTCTTCCCGGGCTTCGTCGCCGTCGCCGGACTCGACCGACTGCGCCGGATCCGGGTGTACCTGCAGGGGGTCGACGCCCGCGTGCAGAAGCTCCTGCAGAACCCGGGGCGCGATGCGACGTGGATGCGCGAGGTCACGGTCGCGACCGACCGCTACACGGACGCCGGGGGGACCTTCCCGCCGTCGACCGGCGCGCACCCCGAGCTCGTGCACGCCCGGTGGATGCTCGAGGAGTTCCGCCTCAGCCTGTTCGCCCAGGAACTCGGGACCGCCGAGACGGTCTCGCTGCAGCGCATCACGAAGACCCTGGCCGCAGCCCGCTGACCGGACTCAGCCGACGTCGGTGACCGGGGCGACGTCGGTGGCCGGGGCGACGTCGGTGGCCAGCCCCTCGACGACGGTGACGTTCGGCAGCGCGGCCAGCGTGCGGCCGGGCAGGAACACCTTCGCGCCGCGGAGCCCTGCGCCGACGACGACCTCGGGGGCGTCGAGCACGCGCGCGTCGACGTACACCGGCCAGTCCGCAGGGAGCCCGATCGGGGTGATCCCGCCGTACTCCATCCCGGTCAGGGCGACCGCGTCGTCCATCGGCGCGAAGCTCGCCTTGCGGACGTCGAGCAGCTTCTTCACGACCCGGTTGACGTCGAGCTTCGTCGACGCGAGCACCACGCAGGCGGCGTAGCGGACGTCGTCGCCGCGCTTCCCCGCGACGACGATGCAGTTCGCGCCGCCCTCGAGCGAGTACCCGTAGGCCTCGGAGAACGCCGCCGTGTCGGCGACGTCCGGGTCGATCGGCGCCGCCTGGATCGTCGACAGAACGTCGCTCGGCAGTGCGACGAGCGCCTGGGCGACGGGGATCGCGAGGAACCCGGTGGCGACGAGGGCGGGGGAACGGTCGAGCGTCGGCATGCCCCGAGCCTAGGGAGCACCCGACGAGCCGACGATCAGGCGGAGCGGTCAGGCGCGCTCGTGGATCGACCGGGCTCCCGGCACGGGCGGCGCCGGGTCGTCCGAGGCCTCGGGGTCGTCCGCCCGCGCCCACTTCACGGTCCACCGGACGAGCGGCTGCACGCGGTCCCACGCGGCGGTGATGTCCTCGAGCGAGCTTTCCAGCGGCAGGTGCACGAGCGCCGCGTAGTGCTGCATCCGGAGCAGGTCGATCCGCGGGTGGTCGGCGTCGTACCCGCGCGGGGCGGTCTTCAGCGGAGGGCCCGCGAGCTCGTACCCGGCGTCGGTCAGCTCGTCGAGCTCCCGCTGCAGCGCGGCCGCGGCCTGCGGGTGCTCGTCGATGGTCGTCCGAGCCGCCCGCAGCTGTGCGCGGGACGGTTCGTAGAGCCCGCCGCCGACCTGCAGCCCGTCCGCCCCGGCGCTGAGGTACATGCCACCGGCGGTCAACCCGGTGTCCTCGCGGTACGGCCGCTTGTCCGGGGTGAAGCGCAGGTCGCGGTGCTGCCGGAGCACCCGGCCCGGGCCGTACCGCCGCTCGGCCTCGTGCAGGAGCGCCTCCATCGGGTCGCGGACGTGCCGTTCCCAGTCATCACGGTGGTCCTCGAACCAGGACTTCTCGTTGTGCGCGGCGAGCCCACGGAAGAACGTCGCGAGCGCTGGTGAGAACGGCGTCGAGGGCATGCACCAGTGAACCGCCGCCCGGTGCACGCGCGTCGGCAGTCCGGGGTACGAGACTGACCGGGTGGACCGACTCCGACCGATCGACCTCGACCAGTGGCCCCGCGCCGAGCACTTCGCGCACTACCGGCGGGAGCCCTGCGCCTGGGAGATGACCGTCGACGTCGACGTCACGGCCTTCGTCGACGCCGCACGGGCCGCGGGCGCGAAGACGTACCCGTCGCAGATCTGGGTGCTCGCGACGGTCGTCAACCGGCACGACGAGTTCCGCATGCAGCTCACCGAGGACGGCGACCCTGCGGTCTGGGACGTGGTGCACCCGACCTTCACGGTCTTCCACCCCGACACCGAGACCTTCTCGGTGCTCGTCGTCGAGTACGACCCCGACGCCCGGGCGTTCCACGACGCCGTGGTCGCGACGACCGAGCGGTACCGCGACGACCACCGCCTGTTCCCGCAGGGCACCGGGCGCACCGACCTCTTCGACGTCTCGACGCTCCCCCGGACGTCCTTCACCGGCTTCGCACTGCACCTCACGGGCGCCGAGGACCACCTGGCCCCGGTGATCACGCTCGGGCGCTACCGGCAGGTCGACGGGTGCACGGTGATGCCGATGGCCCTCCGCATCAACCACGCGGCGGTGGACGGGTTCCACGCCTCGCGCTTCGTGACCGAGGTCGAGGAGCTGTTCGCGGACCCGTCCTGGCTCGGCTGACCGCGGACGTTCCCGGGTCCGACCAGGACCCGTCCCCCGGATGCACACCTCACGGGCACCGGCCGGGAGCACCGTGGCCGGCATGCACGACGACGAACTCACCGCCCTCGCGGTCTCCCGCGCCCTCGACAACGTCCACGACGGCGGCAAGCCCTTCGCCTGCCTGATCGCCCGCGACGGCGAGGTCGTAGTCGAGGCCGTCAACCACGTCGCCCAGACCGGCGACCCGACCGCGCACGCCGAGATCCGCGCGATCCGCGCCGCCGCGGAGCAGGGCATCTCCGACCTGACCGGGTACGAGGTCTTCGTCACCGCCTACCCCTGCCCGATGTGCCTCGGTGCGCTGTACTACGCCCAGCCCGACCGCGTGGTCTTCGCCGCGACGCGGGAGCAGGAGGGCGAGCACTACGAGGACGGCAACCGCCTGATGACGCTCGCGACCTTCTACGACGAGTACGCCAAGCCGATCGAGGAGCGCGCCCTGCCCACGGAGCAGGGCACGGTCGACGACCCGACGGCCCCGTTCCGCGAGTGGACCGCCCGCCACCCGTCCTGACCCCGACGGGACGACCACCGGACGGGAGGCTCGTGGCGGGCCCCGCCACGAGCCTCCCGTCCGGCTCCGGTCCCGGCGACCGCCGCCACCCGGACCTGAGGCGTCCCGCATCGACCCCGACGCCGCGACGGTCCAGGCTGGGACCGTGACCGACGACCGTCCCGCCCGTTCCTTCGGATCCGCCGTCGACGCCTACGAACGAGGCCGACCGGGCTACCCGGACGCCGTGGCGGCGGCCCTGGTGCCGGACCGTACGCCGCTCGTGGTGGACGTCGGGGCGGGGACCGGGAAGTTCACCAGGACCCTGCTCGGTCGGGCGGGCGAGGTCGTGGCGGTGGAACCGGACCCGGCCATGCGGTTGCGGCTGGCCGACCTGCTGCCGTCGGTGCGTGCGCTCGACGGCACGGGCGAGGCGATCCCGTTGCCGGACGCTTCGGCGGACGTCGTGACGTTCGCGCAGTCCTGGCACTGGGTCGACCGCGACGCCGGCGCTGCCGAGGTCGCGCGGGTCCTGCGCCCGGGTGGGACCCTCGGACTCGTCTGGAACGTCCGCGACGAGGCTCGGCCGTGGGCCGCGCGCGTCGGCGCGATCGTGGCGCAGCCGGAGGCCCGCACCGTGCAGCAGGAGCAGCCGTTGGTCGGAGCGCCGTTCGGCGCCGGGGTCCACGACACGGTGCGGTGGACACACGAGCAGGACCGTGACGCGTTCCTCGACATGATCGCCTCGCGCAGCTCGGTCATCCTCATGCCCGAGGAAGAGCGGCGTGCGGTGCTCGACGCGGTCCGGCAGGTGCTCGACGAGGACCCCGAGACGGCCGGACGCCCGACGATCCCGGTCGACTACGTCGCACACGTCCACCGGTACGTTCGACCCTGACGGCACGGTGCCGACGGGCCGGCGTCAGGGCGCCGGCGTCAGCCGGTAGAGCACCTGCGGGCGACCGCGACGACCGTACCGGTGCGCCAGGTCGATGGCACCCGTCGCGACGAGGTGGTCGAGGTAGCGCCGCGCGGTGGCGCGCGAGGTCCCCGTGGCCGCGGCGACCTCGTCGGCCGAGCGCGCGGTCACCGGGTCGAGGGCAGCGACGACGCGGCCGAGCGTGGTCGCACTCACGCCCTTCGGCAGGGCGTCCTCGGACGCGCCGGCGGAGGCACGGGTCGGGCCGACCACGCGCACCGACCCGGTGGCGAGCAGACGGTCGACGTCGCCCTGACCCATCGGCACGTCGCGCTGCGCGTCGTCGCGCGACCGTCGCTCGGCGGCGTAGGCGCGCAACCGGTCCTGCAGCGCCTCGCGGTCGAACGGCTTGAGCAGGTACCCGACCGGGTGCGCGGCGAGCGCCTGCCGGACGGTGACCTGGTCGCGGGAGGAGCTGACGACGAGGACGTCGGTGCGATCGACGCCGGCGACGTGCATGCGGTGCAGGACCTCGATGCCGCTGATGTCGGGCAGCCGCATGTCGAGGAGCACGAGGTCGACCCCACGCTCGACCGAGGCCAGCGCGGCGCCGCCGGACGCGACCGCCCCGACGACCGCGAACCCCTCGGTCGCGGCGACCCAGCGCGTGTGGAGCGCACGCGCGCCCGCGTCGTCGTCGACCACGAGCACGCGCAGCGGCGCGGACGCGGTCACGACTGCGCCGCCAGGTCGACGTCCAGCCGGGCACCGCCGAGCGCTGCCGAGCGCCCCACGACCACCGATCCGCCACGGTCGGTGGCGGTGCGCCGGACGACCGCCAGTCCGATGCCCCGCCCGAGGCCGGTCTCGTCGGGCTTCGACGACCACCCGCGGGACAGGACGCGGTGGACGTCGGCCGGGTCGATGCCGGGGCCGTCGTCCTCGACCGTGACCGTGACGCGTCCGTCCCGGGTGCCGGCGCTGCACGAGACGGTCGTGGCTCCGGCCTCGGCGGCGTTGCGGCACAGGTTCGCGACGACGAGCAGCACCGCGTCGTCGAGCACGATGTCGTCGGCGACCCGGAGGTCGAGCGCCGCACCGGCTGCGGCGAGTTCGGCGCGCACCGCGGCGACGGACGCCGTCGCCACCGCGCCCCGCCGCGGCGACCCGGCGCCACCGCCGCTCGTGAGTCCGGGTGCGACGGCGTCGATGTAGGCCATCGCGTCCTCGTCGTCCCCCTGCTCGACGAGCCCGCGCACCACGTGCAGCCGGGTGCCGAACTCGTGCGCCTGTTCGCGGAGCGCCTCCGTCGTCCACCGGACCTGCCGGCTCTCGGCGTCGACCGCATCGGCCCGCCGCAACCGTCGGGCGATCACGAGCGACAGGAGCACGCTCGCCAGGGTCGCGGCGACGAGGGCGCCGGTGCTCCACGGCAGCAGGGTGCCGAGGGCCCGTTCCCGGTCGGCCGCGATGGTCGACTCGAGCACCCCGACCGCCACGACCCCGACGACGTCGCCGTCCGCGCCCACGATCGGCACCTTCGCGCGGAGGGTCGTCCCGGAGGGACCGGTCTCGGTGCCGACGAAGCGCTCGCCGGCGAGCACGGGTGCGATCGTCGTCTCCACGGGCTCACCGCGCTCCGCGGGGTCCGGGTGGGTGATGCGCACGCCGTCGTCGTCCGTGACCACGACGTACGAGACGCCGGCGGCACCCTCGACGAGCGTGGCGATCGGCTGCAGCGCCGCGGTGGCCGAGGCGAGGTCGTCGGCGTCCGCGCGTGCACCGGGAGCACCGGCGTCGACGGCCGACGCCACGGCGTCCCGGACCTCGGGCAGGTCGGCCAGGCTCGAGGCGACACCGGACACCTGGTCGACGACGGACGTGCGGATGCTGCGCTCCTGCACGGCGACGGCGATCCCGGTCGTGACACCCGTCGCCGAGAGCACGATGACGCTCGGGAGCGCGAGGACCGCGATCCGTCGCAGCCGTCCGAGTCGTGCCCTGGTCACCGTGGCGTCCCCCTTCGGCCGCGACGCCGTGAGCGTCAATGAGCACATCTCCGCCCCCGGCTGCTCGTCCGGACGGCGGCTGCCATCGTACTTCTCGACCTGCGGCACGACGACGTGCGCAGGAGGGAGCCTTCCATGACAGAGCAGTCGACGACGGAGCCGCGTGCCCGTCGCCCCGTCGCGCGCGTGGTCGGAGCGGCCGTCGCGGCGGTGTCCATCGCGGTCGCCGCCTTCGGGTCCGTCACCTCGGCGGCGGCCGGCGGCGACCCCACCCGATCGGTCACGCTGGTCGCCCCCGCGGCGGCCGGTGGTGGCTGGGACGGCGTCGCGAGGTCGATGCAGCAGGCGCAGCGTGCGAACGGCATCGTGAACTCCGTCCAGGTCGTCAACATGCCCGGCGCCGGCGGCACGATCGCGCTCGGCAACGTCGCCCGGCTCGCGGGGCAGACCGACACGCTGCTCGTCGGCGGGACGGGACTGCTCGCGGCGGAGATCCAGTTCGGGTCCGCGGTCACCCACGACGACATCACGCCGCTCGCGGTCACCGTCGAGGAGTACGACGTCATCGTCGTGCCCGCGGACTCGCCCTACGAGACGCTCGACGACCTGGTCGCGGCGTGGCGCGAGCGTCCTGGGTCGGTGCCGTGGACGGGTGGCGGCTCGTTCGACCAGCTCGTCGTCACGGACCTCGCCGTCTCGGCCGGCATCGACCCGACGGACACGAACTACATCCCCTCGGACGGCGGCGGCGAGGCGATCCAGGCGCTGCTCAACGGCACGGCCGCCGCGGCGTCGGGCGGGTACCCGGACAACATCGACCAGATCGAGTCCGGCCGACTACGGGCCCTCGCGCTCGTCGCAGCCGAACCGGTCGAGGGCATCGACATCCCCACGGCGGTCGAGCAGGGACACGACGTCACGCTGACGAACTGGCGCATGATCGCCGCTCCGGGCGGGCTCGACGACGAGCAGCGGACGCAGCTCACGGACATCGTGCTCGACACGGTCGACACCCCGGAGTGGGCGGACGCGACGGAGCGGTACCACTGGACCGAGCGGATCATCACCGGCGGCGACCTCGACGCGTTCATCGACGAGGAACGCGGACGGATCACGGGACTGTACGAGGAGCTGGGCCGATGAGCCGTCCGAGCAACCCCACGTCGTCGTCCGCGGTCGTCGGGCAGCGGCTCACGTTCCGGGCCGACCCCGGTCGCGTCGCAGCGGTCGCGAAGGAGTTGACCACCCCGGCGCTCTTCACGGCCTTCGCGGTCTACCTCGTCGTCGGCATCGTCACGATGGAGGTCCCCGCCGGCACCGCTTTCCCCGGGCCCGCGGTCTTCCCCGGGCTCGTCGCCGCGGCGCTCCTGCTGCTGGCCGCCCTGCTGGTCGTGCGGTCGGTCCGAGCGGCGCGCGGGCGGCGAGCGGCGGCGGTCGACGCACTGCCGGAGCCCGGCGTCGACACCGTGGAGGCCGTCCACACCGTCGACGGCACCGGCACCGGCACCGCCACCGGTACCGAGACCCCGCGCGCTGTCCGCGTCGACTGGCGCTCCCTGGCCTGGGTCGTCCTGTCCTTCGCCGGCTTCGCGCTGCTGCTCGGCGTGCTCGGGTGGATCGTCGGCGCCGGGCTGCTCTTCCTCGGGGTCGCGAAGGGGCTCGGCGCCCCGGGCTGGCTGCGTCCGCTCGTCATCGGGCTGACCGTGAGCGCGATCAGCTACATCGCCTTCGACATGCTGCTCGACCTGTCGCTGCCCTCGGGCATCGTCGGATGGGAGTTCTGACGTGGACGTCCTCGGTCTCCTCGGTGACGGCTTCGCCGGCGCCCTGACCCCCGCCAACCTGCTCTGGGTCGTCGTCGGGTGCCTGCTCGGCACCGCGGTCGGCGTCCTCCCCGGCCTCGGCTCGTCGATGGCGGTCGCACTGCTGCTGCCCGTGACGTTCTCGCTCGACCCGACGGCGGCGTTCATCATGTTCGCCGGCGTCTACTTCGGCGGGCTCTTCGGCGACTCGACGATGGGCATCCTGATGAACACGCCGGGGCAGGCCTCGGCGATCGCCTCGACCTTCGAGGGCCACAGGATGGCGTTGAGCGGACGAGCGGCCCAGGCGCTCGCGACGGCCGCGATCGGGGCGTTCGTCGGCGGGATGATCGCGTCGGTCCTGGTCGTCTTCCTCGCGCCGGCCCTCGCGACGTTCTCGTCGAGCTTCGGGCCGGCGGAGTTCTTCGCCCTCGCGCTCTTCGCGTTCGTCACGACGTCGTCGGTCGTCACCGACGACGCCCTGAAGGGCCTCGGATCGCTCTGCCTCGGGCTCGGCATCGCGGTGATCGGGGTCGACGGCATCTCCGGTGCACCGCGCTTCACCATGGGTGTCCCGGAGCTGTTCGACGGCATCTCGCTCGTCACGGTGACGGTCGCGGTCCTGGCGCTCGGCGAGGTCATCTACGTCGCGTGCCTGGCCCGGCACCTGCAGGACGGCCGGATGGTGCGGACGACCGGCCGCCCGTGGTTGTCGAAGCGAGAACTCCGCGAGGCCGCGCCCGCCTGGCTGCGGGGCACCGCGATCGGCCTGCCCTTCGGCGTCGTGCCCGCAGGCGGATCGGAGATCCCGACCTTCCTGGCGTTCGGGCTCGAGAAGCGACTGGACGCCCGCCGGAAGGACCCGCAGTTCGGCAAGGGTGCGATCCGCGGTCTGGCGGCGCCCGAGTCCGCCGGCAACGCGACGACCGGCATGGCGATGGGCGCGCTGCTGTCCCTCGGTCTGCCCGTGTCGGCGACCGCCGCGATCATGCTCGCCGCGTTCCGCCAGTACGGCCTGCAGCCGGGCCCGCTGCTGTTCGATCGGTCCCCCGACCTGGTGTGGGCGCTGCTCGCCTCGTTCTTCATCGCGATGGTCGTGCTGCTCGTCATCAACCTGCCGTTCGCGATGCTCTGGGCGAAGCTGCTGCGCATCCCGCGGGCGTACCTCTACGCGGGCATCGCGGTCTTCTGCGGGCTCGGCATCTACGCGACGAGCGGCTCGGTGTTCGACCTGCTCATGCTGCTCGGCATCGGACTCGTCGGGTTCCTCATGCGGGCGCTCGACGTGCCGCTGGCGCCGCTCATCATCGGCATGGTGCTCGGCCCGCTGGCCGAGACGAGCCTGCGGGACGCGGCACTGAGCGCGGACGGGGACTTCTCGGTCCTGGTGGCCGGACCGATCCCCATCGTCCTGTACGCCGTGCTGGCGGTCGTGGTCGCGGCCACCGTCACGGGTCGGGTGCGGGCACGGCGGGCGGCGCGGCGCGAGCTGGTCGACGCGTAGCCGGATCGGGGGCCGGACACCGCGACGGACGGGAGGCACGTGGCGGAGCCGATCCGCGTCTCCCGTCCGGCACCGGGTCGGGTCGGGAGGCACGTGGCGGAGCCGATCCGCGCCTCCCGTCCGCCACGCGGCGCGCTACGCTCGACCGGTGCGCGCGACCGTGCGGGACGTGGCGGCCCTCGCCGGGGTCTCCCCGAAGACCGTCTCCAACGTGGTGAACGGCGGCGTGCCCGTCCGGCCGGCGACCCGCGAGCGCGTCGAGCGTGCTATGGCGGAGCTCGGCTACGTGCCGAACCTGTCCGCCCGCGGACTGCGCAACGGACGCTCCGGCGCGATCGCGCTGACGCTGCCGGAACTCGGCAACGCGTACTCCGCGGAGCTCGCGCAGTGGTTCGTGGAGCTCGCGCGCGAGCGGGGCTGGACGGTGCAGCTCGACCAGACGGGCAACGACGCTGAGCGTGAGCGCGAGCTCGTCTCACGGGCCCGCGCGCACCTGGTGGACGGTCTGGTGCTCAACCCGGTGTCGCTCAGCGCGAGCGTCCTGGCCGAGACCGAGGGGCTGCCGCCGACCGTCGTCATCGGCGAGGTGGAGCCCGAGCGGGTCGACCAGGTGCACGTCGACAGCCGCCGCGCCGCCCGGGAGGTCACGACCCACCTGCTCGACCGCGGCCACCGCCGGATCGCCGTCGTCGGATCGGCCCGGGCCTCCGACGCCACGGCGACGAGCGAGCTCCGCGACCAGGGCCACGCGGACGCACTCGGTGCGGTCGACCTCGAGGTCGACCCCTCCCTGCGCGTGCCGCTGCCGGCGTGGACGACGAGTGCGGCCGCGACGGGCTTCGCCGACTGGCTCGACACGCACCCGCTGCCCGACGCCGTGTTCGCGTACACGGACTCGATCGCGTTCGGCGTGCTGCACGTCCTGGCGGCCCAGGGCGTCCGCGTGCCGGAGCAGGTGAGCGTCGTCGGGTTCGACGACGTCGACGCAGCAGCCTTCGCGATCCCGGCACTCACGACGGTGTCGTTCGACCGACGGGCCTTCGCGACGGCGGCACTCGACCTGCTGACGCGACGCATCGCCGACCCGTCCGCTCCGCCGGAGACCGTCGTCGTGCCGCACCGCATCGTCGAGCGCGCGAGCGTCGCCCACCGCTGAGCCGGTGCGCGAGCCGAGGAGCGTACGGTGCGCCCCATGAGCGCTGCCGACCCCGCGATGCCCGTGCTGACGGCGACCGTCCTGCAGTCGCCCGACCCGGTGCGCCTCGCACGGTTCTGGGGCGCCCTGACCGGGTGGACCGTGCACGAGGACGGCCCGACCTGGCTGCGGGTCCGCCCGGCTGACGGCGGAGTCGGGCTCTCGGTGCAGTACGACGACGCCTACCAGGCACCGACCTGGCCACCGGCCCCGGGCACGCAAGGCATGCAGCTGCACCTCGACCTGCAGGTGGAGGACCTCGGCGCAGCGACCGCCCGTGCGCTGGAACTCGGCGCGACCGAGGCGGCGTTCCAGCCGCAGGACGACGTGCGGGTGCTCCTCGACCCCGACGGGCACCCGTTCTGCCTGTTCCTGCCCGGCGCCTGAGCGGCCCGGCGCCCGGCACGCGCGCGGCGGCACCGGCGCGAGACTCGGCCAGGCGGACGAGACTCGCGACTGGAAGCCGTGGAAGTGTCCGTCAGCGCGAGTCTCGGGGCGCCGACGGCCCGGAGCCGCCCGCTGCATCGAGCACGACCTCGCGGGTCTGCTCCGCGCCGAGGATCCGGAAGTGCCCGCCGACGGGCACCCGCACGTTCGTGGCTCCGGCGAGCTCGCTGCCGCCCGGGATGAGCGTGTCGAACACCCCGTACACGGACGTGATCCTGGCGTTCACCGCGAGGTCCCGCCCGAGTGCCGCGAGCACGGGGTCCGCCGCCCGGAAGGCCCGCAGGTGCGGCACCGGCGCCAGCCGCGCGTACACGGACCCGCCGAACGGGGTCGACACCGCCACCATCCGGTCGATGCGCTCCCCCTCCGGCAGCGTCATCGCGTACTTGCCGATCAGCCCGCCCTTGCTGTGCGCGACGACCAGCACCCCGCGGAGGTCCTGCTCCTCGAGGTACGCCAGGACCTCCCGCGCCGACTCCGGCACGGGCCGCAGGTTGTGGCGCAGGACGGGCAGCACGTGCACCGGGTGGCCCGCGTCGTGCAGGGCGTCCATCAGCGGTCGCATGAAGTGCCAGGTCTCGTACACGCCGGGCACGACGACGACCGGCTGGCCCGTCCCGGTCCGGTAGTCCTCGGCGGTCGTCGGTCCGGTGCTCCGCAGCTGCCACCGGGCGGCGTACCACCAGTCGAGCACGGCCCACCAGGCGCGGCGCAGCAGCGGCACACGGCCTGGAGGCACGGCCGCCGTCCCCGACGCCGCCGGCGTCCCCGGGGTGGCCCGGTCCGTCACCGCGCCGGCCCCGTCGCCGGGCCGTCGGTCGCCGAGTGCTCGCCGACCGTGTCCTCCGTCGTCTGCACCCGCCGGAACTCGTCGACCAGGGCAGCGAACGCTCCGGGCTGCCGGTCCTGCACGTGGTGTCCGCCCGGCAGCTCGACCAGGGCGCCACGACGCGCCGCGGTCGCGAGCGCCGCCGCCCAGTCCCGTCGCCCGATCGGGTCCTGGTCGCCGCGCACGACGAGCACCGGCTGCACGAGCTCCGGAACGGTGTCCTCGAGCCGGTACCGGAGCATCGGCCCGAGCTGCCGGACGTACTGCCGCAGGCTCCGCAGGTAGTCGGTGAGCACGACGAGGTTCATCCGCGGGGACTCGACGAGGCTGTCGCGTCCGAGGTCCGTCGCCTGCTGGAGCAGCGTCCGCCGCGCCGGGTCCACGACGGGACCGACCAGGACGACTGCGGTCACCGCGTCCGGGTGTCGTCGAGCCGCCTCGGCGACGACCTGGGTGCCCATCGACTGGCCAACGAGCACGAGGTCGCCGGCACCGCGCGACCGGACGGCCCCGACCACGAGGTCACCGAGCTCCTGCAGGTCGAGCGCCCGACCGGCCGGGGGCAGCCCGCCGAAGCCCGGCAGGTCGACGGCAACGGTTCGGTACGTCCGGGCGAGGGACCGCTGCGCCCGGGCGAACGAGCGGTGCGACATCCCGATGCCGTGCACGAGCACCACCGTCGGGGCGAGGTCGTCGTGCAGCCGTCCCGCGGGAGCGAGCGTCCGGAGCCGCACGCGCAGCCCGCCGACCTCGAAGGACTCCACCCGTGCACCCACGGTGCGAACCTACCCGGCGGTCCCCAGCGCGGTGCCAGCCCGGCCGGCGGGCACCGCTCGACGCCGGGTCGCCACGCCCCTATGCTCCGCAGCATGCGCAAGGTGACCTCGGGGCTGTTCGCATCGGTCGACGGTGTGGTGCAGGACCCGTACAAGTACCAGTACGACTCGTTCGACGCCGAGCTCGGGACCGCCATGACGGCGTGGATGGAGCGCACCGAGACGGTCCTGCTCGGCCGGCAGAGCTACCTCGAGTGGTCCGAGTGGTGGCCCCAGCACGAGGACGACCCCTTCGGCCGGTGGATCAACCCGATCGAGAAGCACGTCGCGTCGACCACGCTCGGTGAGGACCTGACGTGGCAGAACGCCCACCGGATCCAGGGCGACGTCGACGACTTCGTCCGCGAGCTCAAGGCCGGCGACGGCGGCGACGTCGCGGTCACCGGGAGCGTCACGCTCGTGCGCCACCTGCTGTTCGCCGGGCTCCTCGACGAGCTCCAGCTCATGGTGCACCCGGCGATCGCCGGCCCCGGACGGAGGCTCTTCGAGCCGACCGACCCGCCCACCCGTCTGCGCCTGGTGCAGAGCGTGGTGACCAGCAAGGGGAACGTGCTGAGCACCTACGCGCCGTTCGACGCCTGACGGCGGCGGGACGCGCCTCCAGGCCGGGTCCTGCGGGACCGCTCCATCGGCACCCGGACGGGCGGGTGGACGGACAGGTGCCGAGACCGGCGTACCCTTCTGGGTGGCCGTCGACCGCACCACACTGGAGAACACCATGTCCGAGGACACCCGCCCGCACGTCGTCATCGTCGGGGGTGGCTTCGCCGGGATCGCGGCCATGCGGGAACTCGCCGACGCCGACGTCCGCGTGACGCTCGTCGACCGCCACGTCTACAACATGTTCCAGCCGCTCATGTACCAGGTCGCCACCGGCGGCCTGAACGCGGGAGACGTCACCTACTTCCTGCGGAGCCTGCGGGCGAAGCAGTCGAACGCCGACTTCCGGCACGGGCTGCTCACCGGCATCGACACCGAGCACCGGATCGCCGAGATGTCCGACGGCGAGCACCTGCACTACGACTGGCTGATCCTGGCGAACGGCGTCAACACGAGCTACTTCGGGACGCCCGGTGCGTACGAGTACGCGTACTCGATGTACTCCCGATCGCAGGCCCTCCGGATCCGTGACGAGCTGTTCACCCGCCTCGAGCAGGCCGCCGCGCAGCAGGGCCCGGACGAGATCCGCGTCGTGATCGTCGGCGGCGGCGCGACCGGTGTGGAGATGGCCGGAGCCCTCGCCGAGCTCCGTGACCAAGCCCTCGTCGGGGCCTACCCGGAGATCGAGCGCGGCAACATCTCGATCACGCTCGTGCACCGCAGCGGGGAGCTCCTCAAGCCGTTCGCCCCGCGTCTGCGCCGGTACGCGGCCAAGGTGCTCCGGAAGCGCGGGGTGGTGCTCCGGCTGAACACCGGCGTCGCCGAGGTCAAGGAGGACGGGGTCGTCACCGCCTCGGGCGAGTTCATCCCCGCGTCGCAGGTCATCTGGGCCACCGGCGTCGCGGCGCACAAGGAGGTCTCGGGCTGGGGCATGCCGCAGACCCACGGCGGCCGCATCCAGGTGAACGACGACCTGAGCGTCAAGGGCGTCGAGCGGATCTTCTCGGCCGGCGACATCGCGGCGCAGGACGACGCGCTCGCGCAGCTCGCCCAGCCCGCGCTGCAGGGCGGCAAGCACGTCGCCCGACAGGTGAAGCGGCTCCTCGAGGGCAGGTCCACCGAGCGGTTCAAGTACTTCGACAAGGGCACGATGGCGACCATCGGGACGAACGCCGCGGTGGCGCAGCTGCGCGGCGGCATCACGATGGTCGGCCCCGTGGCGTGGGCGGCGTGGGTCGCGGTGCACATCGCCTCGCTGCTCGGCAACGGCAACCGGCTGTCGACGCTGTCGCACTTCTTCGTCCGCTACCTGTGGTTCATGCGGAAGCGCTCGATCCCGATCGTCGGGGACGTCCGGCCCGTGCGCCCGAACGGCGACCGCGAGCCGGAGCCCTGGCAGATGCAGAAGGCCGAGTAGCGCCGGGCGCTGCTGGCGGGCCTGCGCGCGGGCTCGGGCGCGGGCTCGGGCGGCGACCCGTGCGACAGTGTCGACGTCGTACGACAGCGGTTCCGTCGCGGCACTCGCACCGCACCGGCCCCGCGCGGCCCGCGCGACGACGTCGACGGCGTACGACAGCGGTTCCGTCGCGCCACTCGCACCACACCGGCCCCGCGCGGCCCGCGCGACGATGTCGACGTCGTACGACAGCGGTCCTGTCGTGCCACTCAGACCACGGCACCCGCACCACGCCACCCGCACCACGGCCACAGCCGCCGCGGCGGCTCAGCGCGCGGCGACGCGCGCGTACGCCCCCGCGGCGATGTCCTCGAGCAGGCTCGGGCCGGTCGGCTCCCACCCGAGGAGCTCCTGCGTCGCGGTCGACGACGCCGACATCTCCGCGCCGAAGAACCCGCCGATGAACCCGAAGTGCGCAGCGGCGTCCGCGGGGTCGACGCTCGTGACCGGCAGCCCGAGCGCGTCCCCGATCGCCGCCGCGATGTCGTGCGTGGGGATCCCCTGCTCGGCGACGGCGTGCAACCGGGAACCGGCCGGTGCCTGCTCGAGCCCGAGCCGCACCATCCTGGCGGCGTCCGTGACGTGCACGGCCGCCCAGCGGTTGCTGCCGTCGCCGACGAAGCCGGACACCCCGCGCTCGAGTGCGACCCCCACCAGGTACGCGATGAACCCGTGGTCCCCGACGCCGTGCGTGGTCGGGCTGAACCGCGCGGCGATCGAGCGGACCCCCTGGCCGACGAAGTCGAACGCTCGGTTCTCGCTGCCGCCGCGCGGGCTGTCGACGCCCGTGAACGGCGAGGGGTCGCGCTCCTCCGCCGGACGTCCCGGCGCCAGCGCGGCGACCCCCGAGGCCACGACGAACGGCCGGTCGGTGCCCACGAGCGCGGTCGCGAGGGTCTCGACGGCGGCACGCTCGGTGGCGTTCGTCGCCGCCTGGTCGGACCAGTCGTGCTTGTTCGCGAGGTGCAGGACACCCTCGGCGTCGGCCGCGCCCCGGGCGAGCACCGCGAGGTCGTCGAGGTCGCCGCGCAGGACGGTGACGCCCTTGGCCTCGAGCGCCGTCGCCGATGCGTCGGAGCGGGCGAGACCGGTGACGTCGTGTCCGGCGGCGAGCAGGTCGTCGACGGTGTGGGAGCCGATCCAGCCGGATGCCCCGGTGACGAAGACGTGCATGTGCGTTCCTTCCGCAGGGCCCACGACCCGATGTCATGGACTGACATCACCGTAGCACTCGATGTCAGCGACTGTCATCAGTAGGATCGTCGCATGGCGCGATGGCGATCCGGCACCCGGGAACGACTGCAGGCGACCGCGCTGCAGCTCTTCGCCGAGCGCGGCTACGACGAGACGACCGTCGCCGAGATCGCCGCGGCGGCCGAGGTCACCGAGCGCACCTTCTTCCGGCACTTCGCCGACAAGCGCGAGGTCCTGTTCGCCGGCCAGGACGACTTCTCCGGCATGTTCACCGGCCCGGTCGCCGACGCTCCCGACGGCACCCCGGCGTTCTCGCTCGTGCGTCGGTCGCTCGACGCAGCGTCGGCGTTCTTCCCCCGCGACCGGCGCGACTGGTCACGGGGACGGCAGCGGGTCATCGATGCCGTCCCGGCCCTTGGTGAGCGGGAACTCGGCAAGCTCGCGACCCTGAAGGTCCACCTGGGCAACGCACTGCGCGCACACGGGATCGACGAACCGGCGGCCACGATCGCCGCGGAGACGGCGGTCACGGTGTTCCACCTGTCCTTCGCACAGTGGATCGCCGACGGCGAGGACCGCGACTTCACCGCGATCGTGCACGAACGACTCGATGCCCTGACGCGGGTCGTGCACCCCGGTTCTTGAGCGTCCTCTTACCCGAGCAGGGCAAGCTCGTCGTCACCCGTTCGAACGATCCTCGCAGGGAGGAACCGTGGCGACGCACACCCTCGCGCCCGAGCACGCCCGGACGACCGACCAGAGCACCCCGGTCGGCCGTCGGTCCGGTGCTGCCCCGACGGCGCCGCCGCCCCCGCTGACCCGCCGGGCTCCGGCCCTCGACGGGCTGCGCACGGTCGCCATCGCCATGGTGATCCTCTACCACCTGCACGTGCCGCAGTTCGAGGGCGGCTTCGTCGGTGTCACGGTGTTCTTCGCCCTGTCCGGGTTCCTCATCACGACGCTGCTGCTCGGCGAGCACCGGAAGACCGGGCGCATCCGGCTCGGGAACTTCTGGCTGAAACGCCTGCTCCGGCTCTACCCGGCACTCGTCGCACTCGTGGTGGTCGGTCTGCTCCTCTGGAACTGGGTCGGCGACTACAAGGGTGCCTCGTTCGGTCCCGGCGAGGCGGCGTTCATCGCGCTGACCTACACGGGCAACCTGTTCCGCTCCTTCTGGGACACGACGCAGGGGGTCTTCGCGCACACGTGGTCCCTGTCGATGGAGGAGCAGTTCTACCTGGTCTGGCCGCCCGTCCTGGTGCTCCTCTTCCTGGTCCGCGCCCGCCGTCGGTGGCTGATCGCCGGACTCGGCACGGTCATCGTCGTGTGCTCGGTCGTCGCCGGCCTGGTCTACGCGAAGCCGAACGGCGGCGCGACCCCCGACGTCTACTTCTCGCCTGTCCTCGGGGTGGTCCCGCTGGCGACCGGCTGCCTGCTCGCCCTGCTGCTCGACGACGAGCGCATCCGCACCTGGGCTGCCGGCGTCGCCGGGCACGTCGCGACGTGGGCCGGCATCGTCCTGCTCGCCGGGGTCATGCTCTGGATCGGCGACGACTGGGCCCAGCACGCGTGGACCTTCAGCGTGGTGCTGCCGCTCACGGGTGTCGTCTCCGCGGTGCTCATCGGCGGGCTGGTGTCGGTGCCGTCGCCGCTGTCGGTCGCGCTCGCCTGGACGCCCGTGTCGTGGTTCGGTCGTCGCGTGTCGTACGCGGCGTACCTGTGGCACCCGCTCGTCATCGCGCTCCTCGACCCCTTCGCCGTCGGACCGTGGGGCAAGGTGCTCATGATCGCCGTCGCCGTCATCGTGGCGATCGGCGCCGCCTACGCCGTCGAGGTTCCCGTCGAGAAGGCGCAGAAGCGCTTCCGCGAGGCACGTCGCCTCGCCGCGGAGGACCGCGCCGAGCGCGCTCGCGTCACCACCTGACGACCGCAGTCGGCGTCCGGCGACGCGACCGACCGTCGGACGGGAGGCGCGCAGCACGGCCGCCACGCGCCTCCCGTCCGTCGGTGCCTGGGTGCGGGCGTCGTGACCGGTCCGTAGGCTCGCCCGGGTGACCTCGGAACGTGTCGACGTGCTGGTCGTCGGCGGCGGACCCGTCGGCCTGTTCGCCGCTGCGCTCCTCGAGCGGGCGGGCGTCACGGTCGCGGTCTGGGAACGACGCGGCAGCGACCCGACCGGCTCGCGGGCGATCGGGATCCACCCGCCGTCGCTCGACGCCTTCGCCGCGATCGGCCTGGACATCGCGGTCCTCGCCGAGGCGACGCTCGTCCGCACTGGCGTGGCCAGGAGCCGCGGTCGGGTGCTGGGCACGCTGTCGTTCGAGCGGGCGTCGCTGACACACCCCTACGTCGCCACCCTCGACCAGCACCGGACCGAGAGCCTGCTGCGCGGCCGGCTCGCGCCCGGGGTCCTGCGGACGGGCACGGCGGTGACCGGCCTGTCCCGCCGCGACGGGCGCGTCGTGGCGCACGGCGTCGGAGCCGACGGTTCCGCGGTCGTCGTCGATGCGGCCTTCGTCGTCGGTGCGGACGGGGCACGGAGCGCGGTGCGCGACCTGCTCGGCATCGCGACCTCGGGGCGGGACTACCGCGACCGGTACGTGATGGGTGACTTCGCCGACCCGGAGCCCGGAGCGGCCCGGTCGTCGGCGCTGGTCGACGTCGGGCCGGACGGCGTCGTGGAGTCGTTCCCGCTCCCCGGTGATCGGCGGCGGTACGTCGCCCTCGTGCCCGAGGACGTCGCGCCCGCTGCCGCCGGCGGCGCCCCGGATCCGGGGACCGCGGCACGGCTGGCCGCGATCGTCGCGGAGCGGACGGGTGCCACGCCAGACCCCTCGACCTGCACGATGACGAGCGGGTTCCGCGTCCGTCGCCGTGCGGCCGCGCGGGTCGGCGTCGGCCGCGTGGTGCTCGTCGGCGACGCCGCCCACGAGATCAGCCCCATCGGCGGTCAGGGCATGAACCTCGGGTGGCTCGACGCCGCCGCGCTCGCACCGCTGCTTGCCGAGGCGGTCCGGTCGGGGACGTCCGGTCCGTGGCGGGAGTCCGCGAACGCGTACGCCGTCGGGCGGCAGGCCGCGGCGCGACGGGCTGCGCGACAGGCGGAGCTGAACATGGCCCTCGGGCGGCCGACCGGTGCGCTCGGGTCGCTGGGGCCGATGGGTTCGCTCGGGTCGTTCGGGCGCGAGGCGCTGCTCCGGACGGTGCTGGCGCTGCCCACGGCGCACGGTCTGGCGGGTGTCTACGCGATGCGGTGGGCCTGAGCGGGGCTGGTGTTCCTGCGACTGCTGTTGCGGCCGGTGCCGGCGCTCGGGCTGTTGCCGACGCTCGGGCTGTTGCCGGCGCTCGGGCTGTTCCCGGCGCTCGGGCTGCTGGTGCTCGTCAGGCGACGAGTCGTGCGCCGGCCACGCCGAGTTCGACGACGAGCACGAGCGACGACGCGATGACGAGGCGGAACAGCGCCCGCGTGGGACGACCGGCGAACACGAGTCGGATCCCGACCGCCGCGAGCACGACCACCACGAGGGCACCGACGACCGCGAGCACGATCCCGGTGCTTCCGGCACTTCCCCCGCCGTTGCCGCCGGCGAGCTGGCCGCCGAGCACCAGCGCGGCCGCGACGACGAGCGACCCGAACGCGAGCGTCCCCGCTCCCCGGAGCCCCAGCCGGTGCGGGAACCCGCGGACGCCGGTGGCCTCGTCGTCGAGCAGGTCGGGCAGGACGTTGGTGCAGTGGATCGCGACGCCGAAGACGGCGCCGGTCGCGATCGCCCACCACGCCGGCCAGGCACCGGCCCCGCCGGCGGCGACCGACACGATGGGGAGCAGGCCGAACGCCACGACGAACGGCACGACGGACCAGACCGTGCGCTTCAGACCCGCGTCGTAGGCCCAGCCGGCCGCGACGAGGACGACGTGCGCGACCGCGGCGACGGGCCCGAGGGCGATCGACAGCAGCACGGCTATCGCGGCCGTCGCGAACGCCGCGGCCCGGACCGTGCCGACGGCGATGAGTCCGCGTGCGACGGGCTTGTCGCTGCGGCCGACGGCGCGGTCGCGGTCGGCGTCGATCCAGTCGTTGGCCAGGCCGATCGACAGCTGCCCTGCCACGACGGCGAGCGCCACGAGCACGATGAGCCACCAGGGGTGCCCGACGGCTGCGGCGATCACCGCGGCGAGGACCGTCACCGTGACGGTCGGACCGGGGTGCGAGGACGCGAACAGCAGGCGGACGGTCGAGGGCCTGCGGGTGTCGCTCACACCGGCGAGCGTACGGACCGACGGCTGCACGGGTCCGACGACCGCCAGCGGCCCGCGTCGCGTCGGGTGTCGACGCGGCACGGGCCGGGGCGCGCAGCGATCAGGCCGCGGGGATCAGGCCGTTCGGGTTGAGCACGTACTTCGTCGCGGCTCCCTTGTCGAACTCCTCGTACCCACGCGGGGCGTCGTCGAGGCCGATCGGCTTCGCGTTGACGTTCTTCGCGATGCTCGTCCGGTCGTGCAGGATCGCCATCATGAGCTGCCGGTTGTACTTCATCACCGGGCACTGACCCGTGGTGAACGACAGCGACTTGGCCCACCCGGTGCCGAGGCTGAGCGACAGGGCGCCCTTCTTCGCCGCCTCGTCGACACCGCCCGGGTCCCCCGTGACGTAAAGCCCGGGGATGCCCAGGGCGCCACCGGCGGCGGTGACGTCCATCAGCGAGTTGAGCACGGTCGCGGGAGCCTCGTGCCCAGAACCGGAGCCGTGGCCCTTCGCCTCGAAGCCCACGGCGTCGATGCCGCAGTCGACGAGGGGTTCGCCGAGGATCTGGTCGATCTGGTCGGCCGGGTCGCCCTTCGTCAGGTCGACGGTCTCACACCCGAAGCTGCGCGCCTGCGCGAGACGGTCGGCGTTCATGTCGCCGACGATCACCACGCTCGCGCCGAGCAGGAACGCGCCGGTCGCGGCGGCGAGACCCACGGGTCCGGCGCCGGCGACGTACACGGTCGAGCCCACCTCGACCCCGGCGGTCACGGCGCCGTGGAAGCCCGTGGGGAAGATGTCGGACAGCATCGCGAGGTCGAGGATCTTCTCGAGGGCCTGGTCACGGTCCGGGAACTTCAGCAGGTTCCAGTCGGCGTACGGCACGAGCACGTACTCGGCCTGCCCGCCGACCCAGCCGCCCATGTCGACGTAGCCGTAGGCGCTGCCCGGGCGGTCCGGGTTCACGTTGAGGCAGATGCCGGTCTTCCGCTCCTTGCAGTTCCGGCAGCGCCCGCACGCGATGTTGAACGGCACCGAGACGATGTCCCCCACCTTGATGAACTCGACGTCGGAGCCGACCTCGACGACCTCGCCGGTGATCTCGTGCCCGAGCACCAGGTCGGTCGGAGCCGTGGTGCGGCCGCGGACCATGTGCTGGTCGCTGCCGCAGATGTTCGTCGCCACGGTGCGCAGGATCGCGCCGTGGTTCACCTTGCGCCCGACGTTCGCCGGGTTCACGCCGGGTCCGTCCTTGAGCTCGAACGTCGGGTAGTCGGTCTCGATGACCTCGACCTTCCCGGGTCCCTTGTACGCGACTGCGTGGTTGCTCGCCATGTGATCCTCCTCGATCGGTCGGCGGCGGCACGTGCGGGGAGCGCGCAGCAATGCGGTGCGCTCCTCGTCCCGTCGAGGGGCCGTCTCCGTCGACGGGTGACCGGACTGTACCTCGCGTGCCCGAGGGCGACAAGAAGGGTGCGCGACTACCGGACGACCGGTCCCTCGCGCGCTCCTGCGGCACCTGCCAGGATGGCGCAGTGGGGTGGGACGAGAGCGGGCTGGACCCGGCGCAGGTGGCGTTCGTCGACCGGGTGCTCCCCGGAGCGACGATCGTGTCGGACGACTCGTGGGGCCTCCTCGACACCCGCGTGCTGCACGTCCGGAGCGGTGCCGGCGACCACACCGTCAAGGCATCCGGGCCGGAGAACAGCCACTTCCCGCGGGAACTCCTGGCACACCGGGAGTGGACCGCAGCGCTCGTCCGCGCCGGCGACACGAGTCGCCTGGTCGCCGCGGACGCGGAGAGCCGAGTGCTCGTGCTGGAACGGGTCCCCGGGCACCTCGCGCTCGGGACCCCCGACGAGACCGCTGCGGCCGTGCACCGACAGGCAGGCGCGATCCTCCGACGGCTGCACGACCAGGCGGCCCGCGCCGATGCGGAGTACCTGACGGCCGAGACCACGAAGGCACTCCGCTCCCTCGACGCCCCGCACCGGATCGAGCCCCCGCTCGAGGACCGCGCGCGGACGCTGCTCCGATCGTCGACACCGCACCCCGTGACGCTGGTGCCGACGCACGGCGACTGGCACCCCCGCACCTGGATCGTGCAGGACCGCCGGCTGCACGCGATCGACTTCGGGCGCTTCGCGTTCCGCCCGGCCACTGCGGACCTCACCCGTCTGGCGGTGCTCCACTGGGAGGGTTCACCCGAGCTCGAGCGGGCCTTCTTCGACGGCTACGGTGCGGACCCCCGCGAGGCGGACGACTGGCGGTGGCTGCAGCTGCGGGAAGCGGTCGGGACCGCGGTGTGGGCGTACGCCGTCCACGACGAGCGCTTCGAGCGCCAGGGGCACCAGATGCTCGAGCACGCCCTCGCCGCCTTCTGACACCGCGAGCGCTCAAGCCGACCGGAGCACGAGGTCCTTCCGGTACCAGCGGTCGGAGTACGGCTCGTCGTTGAACGCCTCGACCCGCCGGTAGCCGAGCCGTTCGTAGAGCGCACACGCCTCGGCGAGCTCCTCCCGGGTGTCGAGCTGCACCACGGCGACCCTCCGGTCCACGCAGGCTCGTTCGACGGCCTCGACCAGCCGTCGCCCGATCCCACGTCCACGAGCGTCGGGGCGAGTGAACACCTTGGTCAGCTCCGCGACCTCTCCCCGGAAACGTGCACCCGCGCACGCGACGGGCTCGCCGTCGTCGAGGGCGAGGAGGAGCACACCCGTCTCCCCCGTCAGGTCGTCAGCGGGTTCGTCCCGGAGCGCCCGGTCCACCTCGTCCGCCGTCGCCGGCCGGCCGTACCACCGCGAGGCGACCTCGCTCATGTACAGGCGCAGGATGCTCACGGCGACGGGCTCCCCGGGGAGCGCGGTCTCGATCGTCAGCACGGGGCGAGCGTACTGCCGCGAGCGACTGCGCTGATCGTTCCGGGCGTACCTGAGGGTTCCCCGCCGCTCTGGTACACCAGGCCGATCCGCGCGTACCAGGTCGATCCGCTCGTACGAGGTCGATCCGGGCGTACCTGGTCGTTCCTTTCCGTCAGGTACGCGCGTTTCCGCTTTCCATCGCAGCCGCTATGGGAAAAACGGCCAGCACAGCACAGCGCAGCGCCGGCCAGCCCAGCACCCGAGCCCTGCCCCACGCTCGGGTCCCCGCCCTCAGGCCGTCGCCGCCCGCGCCGCCGACCGCCCGCGCCGCCGCCCGAGCACCCCCGACGCCAACGCGATCCCGAGCAGCACCACGACCCCACCCACGGGCTCGTTCCACCGCAGCGGCTCCCCCAGCACGAGGACCCCCAGTGCCACCCCGACGACCGGCGTCAGGTAGGTCACCGTGGAGGCCCGCCCGGCGCCCCACGCCCCGACCAGCCGGGTGTTCCACGCGTAGGCCAGCCCCGTGCCCACTGCACCGAGCGCGACCATCGCGGCCACGATCCTCCAGTCCAGCTGCACCGGACCGGTGGCGATGACGGGCGCGACGAGCAGCATGAGCAGCGCCGCCAGGCTCAGCTGCACGGTCGCGACGGTGGTCGGGTCCTGTCCGCTCCCGACGCCGAAGCGGCGGAGCCACGCCAGGCCGATGCCGTACGAGGCGGTCATGCCGAGCAGCGCCAGCTGCCCGGGGACGGTGGCGAGCACGGCAGGGTCGCCGACCAGGTCCCAGGGTCCGACGAGCACGAGCACGCCGACGATCCCGAGCGCGATCCCGCCGAGCTGCCGTCGACCCAGCCGCTCGGACGGCACGAGCACGGCGAGCGCCAGCAGCGTCATGATCGGCGTCGTCGCGTTGTAGATGCTCGCCAGACCGGAGGGCACGGTCTGCTCCGCCCACGCCATGAGCGACGACGGCACCGCGTTCAGGAAGACCGCGACGACGAGCAGGTGCCCCCACACGCGCGGCTCCCGCGGCCACCGGCGCCGCGTGACGAGCAGCACGACCACGAGCGTGAGCGCGCCGAGCACGGTGCGCACGGTGGCGACCTGCTGCGGTGCGAGACCCTCGAGGCCGATCTTCGCGAAGAAGAAGCTCGAGCCCCAGGTGAGGGCGACCAGGACGTAGAGGAGGGCGTTCACGAGCGCTAGCATCGACCACCACGCGGGCATGTGTCGAACGACTGCTCCGCATGATGGCATGAAGGGAACGCATGGTCCTCTCGATCCAGCAGCTCCGCGCGTTCGTCGCGACCGTCGACGCCGGCTCCTTCACCGGCGGCGCCGCCGCGCTGGGCGTCGGCCAGTCCGCCGTCTCGCACGCGGTCGCCGGGCTCGAACGCGAGGTCGGCGGCCTGGTCGTCCGGCGCGGCGGCGCCGCGGTCGCCACCCCGCTCGGCGACCGCATGCTGGCGCACGCCCGCAGCGTGCTCGCCTCGGTCGACGCCCTGGAGGCCGTGGTGCGGCCCGCCACGGCCCGCGGCACCGTGCGCCTCGCCGCCGTGCCGACCGTCTGCCAGGGCCTGCTGCCGCGGCTCCGCGAGCTGTGGGCGGTGACGCTGCCCGACGTCGACGTGCAGGTCTACGAGGGCGACGACGACGAGATGCCCGAGTGGCTCGAGGGCGGCACCGTGGACGCTGCCGTCCTCGTCGACCCGGTGCCGGCGCCCGACGGAGGCGTGGTCGTCGCGCGGGACGAGATGAGCGCCGTCGTGCGGCGGGACCACCCGCTCGCGTCGAGCGCGGCGCTGACGCTCGACGACCTGCACGAGGACGGACTCGTCGCCGGCGGCGGTGGGTGCGAGCACCAGATCCAGCGCATGCACGAGCTCGCCGGGCAGCCGTTCCGCTGGGCGCACCGCGTGCGGGAGATGAGCACGATGTTCGGGATGATCCAGCGCGGCGAGGGCGTCTCGATCGTGCCGACGCTCGGTCGCGTGATGCTGCCCGACGACCTGGTGATGCTGCCCGTGGAGCCGCGGTACGTCCGGACGCTGGTGCTCAGCGGGCCGAGCTCGCGGCAGTGGCACCCGCTGGCGCAGGCCCTCGTCGACGCGGTGTGACGCGTCCCGCCGCGGAGCCTGAACGCCTGCACCGCGGCCTCGGCAGGATGGGACGCGTGCCCGACATCCACGTGAAGACCTTCCGCGACCCCGACGAGGCCACCGCCGAGGCTGCCGGCCTGGCCTGGCTCGCCGAGGCCGAGGACACCGGCGGCACCCGGATCGCCCGCGTGCTCGACCACCCGCAGCCGACCGTCCTGCACCTGGAGCGCATCGCGGACGGCTCCCCGACGAGGGCGCAGGCCGAGCGCTTCGGTCGGTCGCTCGCGCACACCCACGCCGCCGGTGCGTCGCACTGGGGTGCGCCCTCCCCCGGGTTCCCGACGAGCGGTGGGCTCCGGATGGGCCGTTCGCGCACGCCGTTCACCACAGCGGCCGACGCTCCGGCGAGCTGGGGCGCGTTCTTCGCCGAGTACCGCATCCGCGACTTCGTCCGCCGCATCGTCGACCGGGGCGGGTTCGACGCTGCCGAGGCCGCGGTGTTCGACCGCGTGGCCGACCGGCTCGAGGACGGCACGCTCGGTTCCCCGCAGCCCCGCCTCGTCGGGGACGCCCCCGCGCGGATCCACGGCGACCTCTGGGCCGGGAACGTGCTCTGGCCGACGGACTCCGCGGAGCCGACCGGCGCGGTGCTCATCGACGCCACACCGCACGGCGGGCACGCGGAGACGGACCTGGCGCTCCTGGCACTGTTCGGCCTCCCGCGGCTCGAGACCGTGCTCGCCGCGTACGACGCCGAGTCCCGGCTCGCCGACGGGTGGCAGGAGCGCGTCGAGCTGCACCAGCTCGCGCCCCTGCTGCTGCACGTGTACCTGTTCGGCGGGTCGTACACCGCCCACGCGCTGCGCGCCGCCCGCCGCTACGCCTGACCCGGTCGAGCCGAGCCGAGCAGTCAAGCTCCGGTCACTCTCGTTGACTTTGCTTTTACAGCGCTGTAAAACAGAGCACGCGCGACGAAGCGCACGAGGGAGTGACCATGGTCATGAGCAACAGGACGGCGACGACGGCACTGAGCCGCCGCGGGTTCCTCGCGAGTGCCGTCGGGGGGACGGCCCTCGGGGCGCTGACACTCGCGGGGTGCTCGACGCGGCCGCCGAGCGGCTCCGCCGCAGCCGGGACGACGTTGCGCTTCTACGAGCAGAAGCAAGAGGTCATCGCGTACTTCGACGATCTGCTGCGACGGTTCGAGCGCGAGCACAGCGGTCTCCACGTCGTGCACGACAGCACGGTGGCGATCGCACCGCAGTTCGTCCGCGGGGAACCCGCCGACGTCGGCTGCTTCAACGACAACCTCGAGCTCGCCCGGTACGTCGAACGCGGCGTGCTGCGTGACCTGGGCGACCTGCCGTCCGCGGCGAGGGTGCGCAAGGACATCGACGGGCTGACGACCCAGTACGCGAAGTTCGAGGACCGCACCAGCGTGCTGCCGTTCTCGCTCGCCGCCGCCGGCGTCATCTACAACAAGCGCATCTTCGCTGAGCAGGACCTCCCCGTGCCGACGACGTGGGACGAGTTCGTGGACGTCTGCACGGCGCTGCAGCAGACGGACGTCATCCCGGTCTACGCCACGGACCGCGACACGTGGACGCTGTGGCAGGGCTTGTTCGACTACTCGGTCGGGAGCCTCGTCGACACCGGGGTCTTCTTCCGAAAGATGAAGGAACAGGGGACGGACGTCGGCCCGGACTCCGAGGTCTCGTTCGAGAAGGACTTCGCGCTGCCGATGGAACGAGCGAAGACGATCTCGTCCTTCTTCAACCCCGACCACGCCACCCGCTCCTACGCTGACGGCAACCTGGCGTTCGGGCAGGGCAAGGTCGCGATGTACCTGCAGGGTCCATGGGCGCTCAGCCAGATCGCCCTGGTCGACGAGGACCTCCCGGTCGGTACCTTCGCGCTGCCGGTGTCGAACGACCCCGCCGACCGACAGGCGCGCGTCAACATCGACCTCGGACTGTGGATCCCGACCACCACGGCGCACCTCGACGAGGCCCGGGAGCTCGTCGAGTTCCTCATGCAGCGGGACGTCATCAACGCCTACAACCTCGACAACCTGGCGTTCGCGACCACCGAGGACGCTGCTCCGCAGAACGACGAACGCATCGCCGGCCTGCAGCAGTACGTCGACGACGGAGCGTTCTACCAGGGCGCCGGGACCTTCGTCCCCACATCGATCCCGCTCGGCAACTACCTGCAGACGGCGATCCGCAGCGGAGACTTCGAGTCCATGCTGCGGAAGCTCGACACCGACTGGCGGCGGCTCGCGGGCCGTTCGGCGACCGTCTGAACAACGGCTTCCGACACCGACGACCCGGCACCGCTGACACGGACCCAGGAGCTCCCATGACCATGCAGACCCCGCTGAACCCCGACACCGAGGAACCACGTCCCGGTCCTGCCACGACGGCGTCGCGCGTGCACCGACGCGTCGGCTCGCTGAACCGCACCGAGGGCGTGTACTACCTGTTCCTCGTGCCGGCCCTCGTGCTGTTCACGGCCTTCGTCGTGGCACCGGCCGGCGTCGGCGTCTTCTACAGCTTCACCGACTACCTCGGCTTCGGGCAGTGGCACTTCCTGGGCATCGAGAACTACCGCGCCCTCGTCTCCGACCCGGCGATCCTCGGGTCGTACGGGTTCACACTCGGCTTCGCCGTCGTGACGGTGATCGTCACGCAGGTGATCGCCCTGGCGCTCGCGGTCGCCCTCACGAAGCGGGTCCGCTTCGCCGGGGGGCTCCGCGCGGTGTTCGTGATCCCGATGGTGGTGTCCGGCATCATCGTCGCCTACGTGTTCAACTACCTGTTCTCGAACACCCTGCCCGCCCTGGCGACCTCGGTCGGCTTCGGTCCGCTCGAGCAGAGCATCCTCGGCGACCCCGACCTCGCCTGGCTCGCGATCGTCGTCGTGTCCGCGTGGCAGACGATCCCCGGCGCCCTGCTCGTCTACACGGCGGGGCTGACCTCGATCCCGACCGACGTCTACGAGGCCAGCTCGCTCGACGGCGCCGGCGCGTGGAAGCAGCTCCGATCGATCACGCTGCCGCTCATCGGCGGGTTCATCGTCATCAACACCGTGCTCGGCGTGAAGGGCTACCTCGGCGCTTACGACGTCATCGTCGGCCTCACCAACGGCGGTCCGGGCTCTGCGACGAGCAGCGTCGCGATGACGATCTTCACCGGCTTCACGAGCGGCGACTACGCCTACCAGATGGCCAACGCGACCGTCTTCTTCATCATCACCGTCCTCATCTCGGTCCTGCAGCTCGCGGTGACCCGCGGAAGGAACCTCCGACTCGCATGAGCGCCATCGACACCCGTTCCCCGGCGACCGCCGCCGCTCGCACCCCGAGCGACCGCCCGCGCCGACACCGGCTCGGTCGGTTCGACTGGCCGCTGACCATCGTCCTGGCGGTCGCGTCGCTCACCGTCCTCGTCCCGCTCTACGTCACGGTCGCGATGGCGTTCAAGACGCCCGCGCAGGCCGTGGACGGCAACGCCCTCTCGCTGCCGCTGCCGTTCAACCCGGCGAGCTTCGCCGAAGCGTGGACCCTCACCCGGTTCCCGGTGTCGTTCTCGGTCTCGGTGGCGGTCGCTGCGCTGACCGTCGTCGTGACGCTCCTGCTCAGCTCGCTCGCCTCGTACGCGATCGTGCGCAACTGGCACCGCCGGTTCTTCCGCTGGTCGTTCGTCTACCTGCTCGCCGCGATGTTCCTGCCGTTCCCCGTCGTCGCGCTGCCGCAGATCAAGTTCACGGCGATGCTCTCGCTCGACAACCCGATCGGGGTGGCGATCCTGCACGCGATGTTCCAACTGTCCTTCAGCGTGCTGCTCTACTCGGCGTTCCTCCGGTCAATCCCCGTCGAACTGGAGGAGAGCGCCCGCATCGACGGCGCGTCCACCTGGCAGATCTTCTGGCGCGTCATCCTGCCGCTGCTCGGGCCGATGAACGCGACGGTCGGCATCTTCGCGTTCCTGGCGTCCTGGAACGACTTCATGCTGCCGTCCCTCGTCACCGCGGATCCGGGGCTGCAGACACTGCCCGTGGTGCAGAACATCTTCCAGAGCCAGTTCGGCACGAACTACAACGTCGCCTTCGCCTCGTACCTGATGGCCATGGCGCCGACCATCGTGGTCTACCTCTTCGCGCAGCGCTGGGTGATCAGCGGCGTGACGCAGGGCGCCGTGAAGAGCTGACCCGAGCCCCAGGCCGACGCCAGCGCCCAGCGTGACCCGTGACGCGAGCGCGACCCACGCCTCCAGACCGACGACGGCCGCACCGGCCGGGACAGGACCACCATCGTGACCACGCCGCCCACCGGGCCACTGCCCACCATCCGCCCCTTCCCGGGATCCGATCCTGTCGCGTCCCCGGACGCCGTCGTGCAGGGCGACCACTGGCGTGTCACCGTGCTGCAGGACGGCCTGTTCCGTGTCGAGTGGAGCGACGACGGCGCGTTCGAGGACCGCGCCTCGACCTTCGCGATCCGGCGGCGACTCGACGTCCCCGAGTACACGGTCACGCGACGCGGCGACGGGGTCGAGGTGACGACGGACCGGGCGACGCTGCGGTACGACGGACGGCCGTTCTCGGCGACCGGGTTCGTCGTCGAGACCTCCGGGCCGGACGCGAACCGGTGGCGCTACGGGCAGGAGCCACGTGACCTCGGCGGCACCGGTCGGACGCTCGACGACGTCGACGGCCGTATGGCGCTCGAGTCCGGCGTCCTGGCACGGGACGGCATCGTCGCGCTCGACGACAGCGGGTCCTTCCTGTTCGAGGACGACGGCTGGGTCGGGAGTCGCGCGCCCGGACGACGTGACGTCTCCGTGTTCGCGTACGGGCGTGACTACGACGCAGCACTCCAGGCCTTCCACGCCGTCTCCGGGCCGCCGACGCTGCTGCCGAGGTGGGCGCTCGGCAACTGGTGGAGCCGGTACCACCCGTACTCGGACGAGTCCTACCTGGCGCTGCTCGACCGGTTCGCCGAGGAGCGCCTGCCGTTCTCGGTCGCCGTCATCGACATGGACTGGCACCGTGTCGACTCCGTGCCGCCCCGGTTCGGCGACGGCTGGACCGGGTACTCGTGGGAGCCGTCGCTCTTCCCCGACCCGGCTGCGTTCCTCGGCGAGCTGCACCGCCGCGGCATGCGCACGACGCTCAACCTGCACCCGGCGGACGGTGTCCGCGCGTTCGAGGACGCCTACCCGGCGATGGCGGCCGCGACCGGCGTCGATCCGGAGTCCGAGCAGACGATCGGCTTCGATCCGACCGACCCGGCGTTCCTGCGCGCGTACTTCGACGTGCTCCACCGCCCGCTCGAGGAGCAGGGGGTCGACTTCTGGTGGATCGACTGGCAACAGGGACGGACGACCAGCATCCCCGGGGTCGATCCGCTCTGGCTGCTCAACCACTTCCACCTGCTCGACTCGGCCCGGGACGGCGGGACGGGGATGACGTTCTCGCGCTACGCGGGCCCGGGGAGCCACCGCTACGCCGTCGGGTTCTCCGGTGACGCAGTGGTCTCGTGGGCGTCGCTGGCGTTCCAGCCGGAGTTCACCGCCACCGCGGCCAACATCGGGTACCCCTGGTGGAGCCACGACATCGGCGGGCACACCCGCGGGGTCCGTGACGACGAGCTCGCGACGCGGTGGGTGCAGTTCGGCGTGTTCTCCCCGGTCATGCGCCTGCACTCCGCGAACAACCCCTTCATCCGCAAGGAGCCGTGGATGTTCCCGGCCGAGTCCCGCGCCGCCATGGGCGCCGCCCTGCGGTTCCGCCACCGGCTCGTGCCCTACCTCCACACCATGAACCACCTCGCCGCCGCCGGCACCGCCCTGGTCCGCCCGATGTACCACCTCGAGCCGCACCGCGACGAGGCGTACCGGGTGCCGAACGAGTACGCCTTCGGCACCGAGCTGCTCGTCGCACCGATCGTCGAGCCGCGCGACCAGGTCACCCTCCGTGGTCGTGCCCGGGCGTGGCTGCCGCCGGGGACCTGGACCGACGTCTTCACGGGTACCACCTACGCCGGGGACCGGTTCGTCGAGCTCCACCGCACGATCGAGACCGTCCCGGTACTGCTCCGCGCCGGCGGGATCCTGCCGCTCGCCGCGCCGGAGGAGGTCGACGCGACGGTCAACCCCGCGGCACTCGAGGTCCTCGTCGCACCGGGGACGTCAGGGTCGTTCACCCTGGTCGAGGACCGCGAGGGACCTGCTGCCGTCGAGGGGTCGGACGGCCCACTGGGCGCCGACGGAGCGGGTCCGTGCAGGACGACGCTCACCTGGGACCGCGACGCCGCCACCTTCCGGATCGACCCCGCCACCGGTGACACCGGCGCCGTACCTGCTCGACGACGGTGGCGGATCACGTTCCTCGGCACACCCGCAGCCGGACAGGAGACGGCAGTCGTCGACGCGGGCCGGTTCTCCGTCGACGTCGAGGCCGCATCCGACGAGGGTGCCGTGCTCACGCTCGCCGGTGTCCCGACGGTCGGGGTCGACGCCCGCGACGCGGCACGCGACCTGCTCGAGCGGGCGCAGGCCGGCAACCCGGAGAAACTGGCCGCGTGGGAGGTCCTGGACCGGAACGCGCCGCGGGCGGACCGCATCGTCGAGCTCGAGTCCGTCGGGCTTCCCGGGTCGCTCCGGAGTGCGCTCGTCGAGCTCCTGGGGAGCGTGCACCCCGACGAGGCCTGACCGGGGCCGTCGAGGAACGACGCCGACGTCGTCCCGCACGGGTCGGGCGGACCCGCGGGTTCAGTCGACCGAACCGTCCGGGTACGGTGCGCTCTCCCCCACGAGCAGACGGTGTCCGACCGTCACGGACCGGCCGGCGCCGGGGCGGCCCTCGATGCGCTCACGCAGACGCTCGAGCGCCGCCTCGGCGAGCGCCACGGTGTCCGGCGCGACCGACGTCAGGCTCGGGACCAGGCTGGATGCGAGGCCGATGGCGTCCCACCCGACCACCGCGACGTCACGGGGGGCGTCGAGGTCCCGGAGCCGCATCGCCCGCAGGGCGCCGACGGCCGCCAGGTCGTCGCGGCAGAGCAGCGCGTCGATCGACAGGCCGGCGTCGAGCGCACGACCGAAGGCATCCTCGGCGCCGCGGGCATCGCCCACCGCGCGCGGGACGCAGAGCGACGGGTCGAAGGGCAGCCGTGCAGCGGCCAGCCCGTCGCGGTAGCCCTCGAGACGGAAGGCCGAGGTACGGGACAGCCCGCCGACCTCGTGGCCGAGGAACCCGATGCGCCGACGCCCGAGCGCGACGAGGTGCGCCACGGCCTCGGCGGCAGCTCGGACGTTGTCGATCGCGACGAGGTCGGCGCCCTCGGGCCGGACGTCCTCGCCGAGGAACACCACGGGGGTGTCGCCGCGGGCACGATCGATCTCGGTGGGCGTGTGTTCCTGGGGGTGGATGACGACGCCGTCGACCACGCCCGCCTCCCGCCCTCGGACGGCGGAGAGCTCTCCGCCGGCGGATCCGGCGGTCTCCTCGAGCAGGAGCTGGTACCCCTGTGCAGCGCAGACCCGGGAGAACACGTGCGCGAGCTCGGCGAAGTACGGGCGCCGGAGGTCGGGGAAGGCGAACGCGAGCATGTTCGTCCGGCCGGTCGCGAGGCGGCGACCGGCCACGTTCGGTCGGTACCCGAGCGCGTCGACGGACCGCTGCACGCGGGAGCGCATCGCGTCGCTGACGTGCTCGTAGCCCCGCACGACGTTCGAGACCGTCTTCATCGAGACGCCGGCGTGCTCGGCGACGTCCTGCAGCGTGACCCGTCCCACTCGCTCACCGTATCGTTGACGGCCGATTTACAGCGCTGTACATTCACGGACCATGAGCAGCGTCGCCCCCTCGGGTCCCCTCGACCCCGACACGGTCCCCCTCGCGAGCCGACAGGACGGCCGGTACCCGCGACCGCAGCTGGTGCGGCGCGACTGGGTGGACCTCTGCGGCCCGTGGGACTTCCGCCACGACGACGGGGACACCGGGAGGGAGGAGGGCTGGGCGACCGGTCTGCCGTCGCCGCGCACGATCACGGTGCCGTTCCCCCCGGAGTCGGAGGCATCGGGCATCGCCGAACCGGGGTTCCACCCCGTGGTCTGGTACGCCCGGACCCTGGGCCGCGACGAGCTCGCGGCCGCGGGCCACGGACCCCGCCGCCCGCGCCTGCTCCTCCACTTCGGTGCCGTGGACCACAGTGCACAGGTCTGGATCGACGGCCGGTTCGTCGGGCAGCACGAGGGTGGTCACACGCCGTTCACCCTCGACGTCACCGCCCTGCTCACGGACGGCTCCGACGCCGACGAGCACCTGCTCGTGGTCCGCGCCGAGGACGACCCGCACGACGTCACCCTGCCGCGCGGCAAGCAGGACTGGCACGAGGACGCCCACGCGATCTGGTACCGCCGCACGACGGGGATCTGGCAGACGGTCTGGCTCGAGGCTGTCCCCACCGGCGCGATCGACGCGGTCCGGTGGACTCCCGCAGGCCCGACCGCCAGCGCGCTGTCGGTCCGTTTCCGTGGCCCGGTGCCGGACGGCGCGCGGCTGCGGATCGCCCTCCGCTTCGACGAGCGGGACGAGGACCTCGGGAGCACGGAGTGGGACGCGACCCACAGCCACCCGACGCTCGACGTCACGGTGCCGGTCGCCCGCCAGCGCAACGGGCAGGCCGAGGACGAACTCACCTGGTCCCCGGAGACGCCGCGGCTCGTCGACGCCGTCCTCACCCTGGTCGACACGGACGGTCGGGTGCTCGACGTGGTGGGGAGCTACCTCGGCATCCGCAGCGTCGGCGTGGGTGGCGGCCGCTTCCTCCTGAACCGTCAGCCGTACACGATGCGCAGTGTCCTCGACCAGGCCTTCTGGCCGCAGTCGCACCTCGCGGCACCGCACCCGCTTGCCCACCGACAGGAGGTCGAGCTCGTCAAGGCGCTCGGCTTCAACGCGGTCCGGCTGCACCAGAAGATCGAGGACCCACGCTTCCTCTACTGGGCGGACCGCCTCGGCGTGCTGGTCTGGGGCGAGGCGCCGAACGCGTACGAGTTCTCCCCCACCGCCGTGCAGCGGCTCACCACCGAGTGGATCGCCGCGGTCGAGCGCGACGTGTCCCATCCGTCGATCGTCACCTGGGTGCCGCTCAACGAGTCCTGGGGCATCCAGCACGTCGTCACCGACCCCGCGCAACAGGCGTACGCCCGGGCGCTCGTCGACCTGACCCGGGCACTCGATCCCTCCCGGCCGGTGGTCAGCAACGACGGCTGGGAGCAGCAGGACACCGACATCGTCACGATCCACGACTACGAGGGCGACGGGGCGGTGCTCGCACGCACCTACGCCGACGAGACAGCACGCACCCGTGCCCTCGAAGGACTGGCGCCGTCCGGACACCCGCAGTTCGTCGGCGGGGCGGTCGACCGCGGGCAGCCGGTGATGCTGACGGAGTTCGGCGGCGTACGGTTCCGACCAGCCGGCCACGGACAGGACGGTTGGGGGTACACCTCTGCAACGGACGGCCCCGACTGGATCGCCCGTGTCGCAGCGCTGCACGACGCAGTGCGCGCGAGTTCGTTCCTCGCGGGGTCCTGCTGGACGCAGCTCACCGACACGATGCAGGAGACCAACGGCCTGCTGGCCGCCGACCGCTCGCCGAAGGTCCCGATCGAGCAGATCCGTCGCGCGGTGACCGGAGGGTGACCCGAGCCGCGTCGCTGCGGTCTTAGGGAGCACCAAGGCAGCACATCGGTACGGCCGACCTGGCGCGGCGATGCTCGCTGCCATGACCACCTACCCGATCCCCGTGACCGACCGTCACGACCGAGCGCACCCGGGAGCGCCGACGCGCCGCCCGGCCGCCGCCCGTCTGTTCCTCGGCGAGCGCGAGGACGCCCGCTGGCTCCGCCCGACCTTCTGGGCGCTCCTCGTCGTCACCGCCGTCGTGTACCTGTGGGACCTCAGCATCTCCGGGTACGCGAACAGCTTCTACGCCGCCGCCGTGCAGGCCGGCACGAAGTCGTGGGAGGCCTTCTTCTTCGGCTCGCTCGACTCGTCGAACTTCATCACCGTCGACAAGCCCCCGGCCTCGCTGTGGGTGATGGTGCTGTCCGCCCGGGTGTTCGGCTTCTCGTCGTCCAGCCTGCTGCTCCCCCAGGCGCTCATGGCCGTCGGGTCCGTCGCCCTGGTGTGGGGCACGGTCCGGCGCACTCTCGCCCGCCTCGGCGCGACGACCGCGAACGTCGGCGCACTGCTCGCCGGCTTCGTCGTCGCCGCGACCCCGGCCGCCGCGCTGATGTTCCGCTTCGACAACCCGGACGCGCTCCTCGTCCTGCTCATGACCGCGGGCGCGTACTGCACCGTCCGGGCGCTCCCGAAGGGCAGCTGGCGGTGGATCGCCCTGGCCGGCGTCGCCCTCGGTTTCGCGTTCCTGACCAAGATGCTCCAGGGGCTGCTCGTCCTGCCGGCGTTCGGCCTGGTCTACCTGTTCGCCGCCCGCACGAGCTGGGGCCGGCGTGCCATCGGTCTCGGCATCGCCGCGGTGTCCCTGGTCGTCTCTGCCGGGTGGTGGGTCGTCGCCGTGGCGCTCTGGCCCGCGGAGTCCCGTCCCTACATCGGCGGGTCGACGGACAACACGGTCCTCGACCTCGTGTTCGGCTACAACGGTCTCGGCAGGATCTTCGGCGGCTCCGGCAACGGTGGTGGCGGCATGGGCGGCGGCACCGCGGGCTCGTCGTTCGGCGGCTCGACCGGGCTCGACCGCCTGTTCTCGTCGGAGATGGGCCTCGAAATCTCCTGGCTCCTGCCCGCCGCGCTCATCGCACTCGTGCTCGGCCTGGTGGTCGTCGGCCGCCGGCACCTCGCCGACCCGGCCCGCGCCGGCCTGGTGCTCTGGGGCGGTTGGCTGATCGTCACCGGCCTGGTGTTCTCCTTCATGTCCGGCACGATCCACCCGTACTACACGGTCGCCCTCGCCCCCGCGATCGCCGGTCTGGTCGGCACCGGCGGCGCGCTGCTCTGGCACGCCCGCGAGCGCATCACCGGTCGCCTCGGCCTCGCCGCGATGGTCGGCGGCACCGCGTACTGGAGCTGGTGCCTGCTGAACGAGAACCCGACGTGGCTCCCGTGGCTGCGCTGGGTGGTCCTGGTCGGCGGGCTCCTCTCCGCAGCCGCGATCGTCGTCGGCAGCGTTCCCACCCTCCGCAAGGCGGTCACCGTCGGCGTCCTCGCGGGCACCCTGTTCGGCCTGACCGGCACCACCGCGTACGCGCTCGCGACGACGAGCGTCGCGCACTCCGGGTCCATCCCGAGCGTCGGTCCGGCGGGCAGCAGCTCCGGCGGGACCGGCGGCTTCCCCGGTGGCGGCGGACAGCCTGGAGGGACGGGAGGCCCCGGCGGATCGACCAGCGGCAACGACGGCGACAGCTCGCAGCAGGGCCCCGGCGGTACCCCTCCGAGCGGCACCGCCGGCCAGGCGCCCTCCGGTGAGATGCCCTCCGGTGAGATGCCGTCCGGGCAGATGCCGTCCGGTGAGATGGGCACCCCGCCCGGTGGCTCGGCCAGCGGCACCCAGAGCGGCACGTCCGACTCCTCGACCGACTCGACTGCCGACGGTGACGCCCCGTCCGGCGGCGGGATGGGCGGCGGGATGGGCGGCGGCGCGTCGACGTCGTCGGCGCTGGAGAAGCTGCTCACGGCCACGGACACGACCTGGGCAGCTGCGGTCGACGGGTCCCAGTCCGCGGCGCAGCTGGAGCTCGACACGGACACCGCGGTGATGGCGATCGGCGGCTGGTCGAGCGACCCGACCCCCACCCTCGCCGAGTTCAAGGCGTACGTGCAGGAGGGCAAGGTCGCCTACTACATCGCATCCGGCAACGGTGGTGGCCGGATGGGCGGCGGCTCGTCCACCTCGAGCGAGATCGCGCAGTGGGTGGAGGACACCTTCACCAGCACCACGGTCGGCGGCCAGACGGTCTACGACCTGAGCACGGCGGAGTGACGGCTCCACGATGAGCGGCGACGAGGACACGGCGGTGGCTAGGCTCCGGAGCATGGCGGACCGACCACTCCGGCGCACCGACGGCAGCCCCGTCCGTGTCCTCGTCGTCGACGACGAGCACGCCCTGGCCGAAGCCGTCACCCTCGCGTTCGAGGGCGACGGCTGGGCCGTGCGGGCAGTGCACCGCGGACGGGACGTGCTCTTCGCGGCGCGGGACTTCCTGCCCGACGTGGTCGTGCTCGACGTGATGCTGCCGGACATCGACGGGTTCGAGGTCCTCGAGCGGCTCCGGGACGCCCGCGACCCGGTCCGGGTGCTCTTCCTCACCGCGCGGGACGCCCCCGAGGACCGGCTCGCCGGGCTCACCGGCGGCGGCGACGACTACCTGACGAAGCCCTTCGGCATCGACGAGCTGCTCGTCCGCGCCCGCATCCTGGCCCGGACCGCACCGCAGGTGGTCGCGGCACCGGGGTCGTCCGCGGTCGTCGTCGGCGACCTCCGGCTCGACGAGGAGGACCGCTCCGTCCTGCGCGACGGCGAGCCGATCGAGCTCACGCCGACCGAGTACGAGCTCCTCCGCCACCTCGCCCGGAACGCGAACCGGGTGCTGTCCCGCGAGCAGATCCTGGCGAGCGTGTGGGGCATGGACTTCGGCACGTCGTCGAACCTCGTCGACATGTACGTGTCGTACCTGCGGCGGAAGCTCGACGCCGGGCGCGAGCCGATGCTGCAGACGGTCCGGGGTGCCGGCTACGTGCTGCGGCCGACGACGTGAGCCGGCCGGACCGGGTGGGTCGCGCCTCCCCCCACCGGCACGGCCGGCCCGCCGCTGGCGCGTCGGTCCGGAACCGGCG
Organism: Curtobacterium subtropicum; assembly: GCF_030362975.1. Lineage (NCBI taxonomy): Bacteria > Bacillati > Actinomycetota > Actinomycetes > Micrococcales > Microbacteriaceae > Curtobacterium > Curtobacterium subtropicum. Next base: position 154,258 of record NZ_JAUCMM010000002.1, on the reverse strand, counting down.
GCGTGGGCCCAGACCGTCGCGTGCCCCGTCGCTGCGGTGGCGGATCGTCGGGGCCGTGGCGCTGCTGCTCGTCGCGACGAACGTCGTCGTCGGGGCGGTGACCGTGGTCGCGTACCGCGAGTACCTGGTCGGACGGCTCGACGCGGAGCTCGCGACCGCGGCAGGGCGCACGCCGGGCGGGCAGCCGCCGTCCGGGCCGCCGCCGGACTCGTCCAGCGGTCGGCCGGACCCGGACAACCGGTTCATCGGTGCACCCGGACAGGCAGCCGACACCGTCGTCGCAGTCCTGCGCGACGGGGACGCCGTGCTCGCCGGGTACACGGACGCCGCGGGCGAGCAGCACGCCCTCAGCCGGGCGCAGCGGACCGTGCTCGCGGACGTCGAACCGGACGCGGACCCGACGACGGTCTCACTGGGGTCGCTCGGGGCGTACCGCGCGCAGGCGGTCACCCGGAACGGCGACGTGTTCGTGACCGCGCTGCCGCTCGGTGACCTGCGCGCGTCGGTCGTCCGGCTCGTCGTCGTCATCGGGAGCACGACGCTGCTCGCGCTCCTCGTCGCCGCCTGGGCGCTGACCCTGGCGGTCCACCGGTCGCTGCGCCCGCTCGAGCGGGTCGCGTCCGTGGCGTCGGGCGTCACCGCCCTCGACCTCGAGCGCGGCGACGCCGACATCGCCGCCCGGGTGCCCTCGTCGGACCTCGAGGTCAGCCGCGAGGTCGGGCAGGTCGGCACCGCGCTCAACCGGCTGCTCGGCCACGTCGGCCGGGCGCTCACCGTCCGCCGCGACGCCGAGCGGGGCATGCGCACCTTCGTCGCCGACGCCTCACACGAGCTGCGCACGCCGATCGCGACCGTCCGAGCCTACGCCGAGCTGTCCACCGGGACGCAGGACGTCGACGCACTGCACCGCAACGCCGAACGCATCGGCCGCGAGGCGGTGCGGATGGGCGACCTGGTCGAAGAACTCCTGCTGCTCGCCCGGCTCGACGCCGCAGCGCTCGACGCCACGGCACGCGACGCCGCGTCCTCGGCGGCCCGGTCCGGTGCCGTCCACGACGAGGTCGACCTGTCCGCCGCTGTGGTCGAGGCCGTGATGGACGCCAGGGCCACGGCCCCGGACCACCGGTGGACGCTGCAGCTCGCCGACGACCACCCCCTGACGGTGTCCGGCGACGCGGGACAGCTGCGGCGTGCCGTCACGAACCTGCTCGCGAACGCCCGGACGCACACACCGACCGGTACGACCGTCGTCGTGTCGCTGCAGCACGTCCCGGTCACCGAGGCCGACGGCGGCTCCGCGCGGCTGGTCGTGGCGAACGACGGTCCGCCGATCGAGGCCGAGGTGCTGCCGGTCCTGTTCGACCGGTTCACCCGGGGCTCGTCGTCCCGATCGCGGGAGCACGGGACGAGCGGACTCGGCCTCGCGATCGTCCGGGCGGTCGTGACCGCACACGGCGGGAGCGTCCGGGTCGTGTCGGAGCCGGGACGGACCGCGTTCACCGTCGACCTGCCGGAGACCGGGACCCGAGCCGACGCCTGACGATCCCGGTGCACGCCGCCGGGATCCCGCGAACCAGGATCGTCACACGACCGCCGTACTCGCGTCCGCAGGCCGCCGGGGCGCAGGCGGTTCCGCACGCCCGCCCGCACGCCCGACCGACCGACCGACGAGTACGCTGCGGGCACCAGCGGAAGGGGAACGCGATGGACACACGACACGGCGACGTGCGGGACGGCGATCCGCGAGCGACGGGCCAGCGGTTCACCCGGCTGCCCGAGCGTGCCCGCACCGAGGACCTGGTCGTCGAGGTCCCGGCGTTCGAGGACGACCGTCCCCAGCCCGAACCCGAGCCACCGGCCGCCGCCCCCGAGCTCGTCGCGGCGACCCGGTTCGCGCAGACCTCGCACGCGACGCCGACGATCCGGCGGACGCAGACGCGCGCAGGACTCTGGATCGCGGGCGTGCCCATCGCGGCGCTCGCCGTCGTCGCCGTCGTGCAGATCGTCCTCGGCACCACCGGCTGAGCCGTCCCGCCGCTTCTTAGGGGCACCACAGGGTGCTGCTGCGGTCCCCATCGGCACGCTGCCGAGCCTGGGCGACATGACGGAAGCAGCCACCCCCCACGAGAGCAGCACCGCCCTCGACATCGACATCGTCGTCCCCTGCCACAACGAGCAGGGCACGCTCGCCGCCCACGTCCGGCGTCTGCACCACTTCTGCCGGACGTCGTTGCAGCACACCTGGCGCATCACGATCGCCGACAACGCCTCGACCGACGACACCGCTCGGATCGCCGACGACCTGGCCGCGATGCTGCCGGAGGTGCACGCCGTCCACCTGCCGCTGAAGGGCCGCGGACGGGCGCTCAAGGCGGTCTGGGCAGCGTCCCCGGCCGCGGTGCTCGTCTACGTGGACGAGGACCTGTCGACCGACCTCGCGGCACTCGAACCGCTCGTGGCACCGCTGCTCTCCGGCCACTCCGACATGGCGATCGGCACGCGGCTCGCCGGGTCCTCCCGAGTCGTGCGGGGCGGCAAGCGGGAGTTCATCTCCCGCTCGTACAACCTGCTCCTCCGCAGCACGATGGGCGTCTCGTTCTCCGACGCCCAGTGCGGGTTCAAGGCGATCACCCGTCAGGCGGCGGACCACCTGCTGCCCCTCTGCGAGGACGACGCGTGGTTCTTCGACACCGAGCTCCTGGTGCTGGCCGAGCACGCGGGGCTGCGCATCCACGAGGTCCCGGTGGACTGGGTCGACGACGTGGACTCCTCCGTGCACATCGCGTCGACCGCCACCGAGGACCTCAAGGGCATGTGGCGCGTCTCCCGCGGTCTGGCGACGGGGCGCATCCCGATCGCGCCGGTGTACGACGCGATCGGTCGACAGCCCTTCACGACACCGCACGTGGGGATCGTCGGGCAGCTCCTGCGGTTCGGCACCATCGGCGTGCTGTCCACGGTCGCCTTCGCGCTGCTCTACGCGCTGTTCCGCCCGGCGATCGGCGCGCAGACGGCGGACTTCCTCGCGCTCCTCATCACCGCGATCGGCAACACCGCGCTGAACCGTCGCTTCACCTTCGGGGTGCGCGGCCGGGCGGGTGCCGGGGTCCACCACGTGCAGGGGCTCGTCGTGTTCGGCATCGCGTGGGCGATCACCGCGGGGTCGCTCGTCCTGCTGCACACGACCGTGCCCGGGGCCTCGCACGGCGCCGAGGTCCTCGTGCTCACCGGCGCGAACCTCGTCGCGACCCTGGTGCGCTTCGTCCTGTTCAAGGCGTGGGTGTTCCGCTCCCGGCGGCGCCCGGTGCTCGTCCGACCCGGAGCCTCCCCCGCAGCCGCACAGCCCGAGGACCGCCCGCTCCTCGAGCACCGCGCACGCTGAGTCTCTCCCCCTTCCCGGCCGGAACGGGAACGGGACCGGCACCGGGCCGGACGGGAGGCGCGTGCGGAACCCGCCCCGCGCCTCCCGTCCGGCCGGTCTGTTGCACCTGCGGTATACCAACCCGTAGCATCGGCTCACCGCACCACCCCCACACAGGGCCACGACCGCCACCACCGGTCCGCCCGCGGCGAGCGCTCCACCGATGCAGCCCTGGCCGTCCGCTGCCGGCTGAGCCCCACTGGACCCGCACGTGAACCCCTCCCCCTTCGGTCTGTACGACCCTGCCCGCGAGTCGAGCGACTGCGGCGTCGGCTTCATCACCCGCCTCGACGGCACCCCGAGCCACGACGTCCTCCGCAAGGGCGACGAAGCGCTCTGCTCGATCCCGCACCGCGGTGGCAAGTCCGCCGAGGGCGTCGGCGACGGCGCCGGCGTGAGCATCGACCTGTCGGTGGAGTTCTTCAGCGCGATCACCGGCGCGGCCCTGCGCGCCGGGCACTTCGGCGTCGCGAACTGCTTCGTGCCGTCCGACCCGGCCGAGCGTGCCGCCGCCGAACAGACCGTGACGGGTGCGATCGAGCACGAGGGCTTCGAGCTCCTGCTCGTCCGCGACGTCCCCGTCGACCACTCGGTCGCCCGCCCCGAGGCCGAGCAGTACCAGCTGCCGATCGTGCAGTGGGTCTTCCGTGCGCCCGCGTCGTGGGAGCGCTCGGAGGTCGACGCCGCCGCGAACCGTGCGCTCCTGGCCGTCGAGCGCGTCTCCTACACGCAGGCCGCCGAGGCGCACGCCCCGCACGCCGCCCTGTACCCGCTGTCGCTCAGCGCCCGGACGCAGATCCTCAAGGGCCGTCTGAACTCGGGCGAGGTCATCTCGTACTTCCGGGACCTGACTGACCCGCGGCACTCGGTGCGGACGCTCTACTTCCACACCCGGTTCTCGACGAACACCGAGCCGCACCCGACCATGGCGCAGCCGTTCCGCCTCATGGCGCACAACGGTGAGCTGAACACCGACCGGAAGAACCGCCTGTCGGACGAGGCCCTCGCCGCCGCCCGCACGCGCAGCATCGTCCGGCCGCCCGGGCAGTCGGACTCGAGCCGCCTCGACCAGACCCTGCAGAGCCGGGTGTTCGACGACGGACTCGACATCGTCGAGGCCGTGGTCACGCTGATGCCGCCGGCGTGGGAGAACGACCGCACCCTGACGCCCGACGTCCGCGACATGCTCGAGTACTTCTCGCTGTACGAGGAGAAGAACGACGGCCCCGCCGCGGTGATCTTCAGCGACGGGGACGTCGTCGGCGCGCGGCTCGACCGCCTCGGGCTCCGCCCCCTGCGCACCGTGCAGACGGCCGAGTACCTGATGGTGGCGTCCGAGGCCGGCCAGGTGGCCTTCCCGGCCGGCGAGGTCGTGCACCGCGGCCGGATCGAGGCCGGCGGCATGCTCGTCGTCGACCACCGCACCGGATCGGTGATGCGCACCGACGAGGTCCTCCGGATGCTCGCCGCCCGGCGCGACCACGGCACGCTCCTCGACGCCGCCCGCGTGCACCTGGACGACCTGCCCGCGCCGGACTACGACCGGGGCACCAGCACGCTCGGCTACGACGGCGACCTGTCGCTCGCCGGCCGCTACGTGGCGTACTCGCTGAACCAGGAGAGCTTCCGGTTCATGCTCGACCCGATGCTCGCGAACGGCTCGGAGCGCATCTCGGCGATGGGCTACGGCACCGCCATCAACGCGCTGAGCGACACCGAGGGCGGCATGGCGAAGTACTTCTCGCAGCGCTTCGCCCAGGTGACGAACCCGCCGCTCGACTCGATCCGCGAGGCCGACGGCATGTCCATGCGCGTCGCCCTCGGCAGCAAGCCCGACGGGACGGGCAGCGCCACCGGCAGCGGAACCGGCGCGCCCAGTCGGCAGATCGTGGTGGACTCCCCCGTCCTCGGGCACCTCGACATGGTGCGCCTGCGCGACCAGAGCATCGTGCCGCTCGAGCGCTTCGACATGCTCTACGTGCCGGTCCTCGGTGACGAGCCGGCGAACGCCGACGCGGTCCGCTCCGCGACGGAACGGCTCGCCGAGGCCGTCGTGGCCTTCGCCGAGCACTCCGGCGGCATCGCGGTCCTGACCGACCGCAGCGTGTCCTCGACGCACGCGCCGCTGCCCGTGATCCTCGCGGTGGCCGCGGTCAACCAGCGGCTCATCGAGACCGGGCTGCGGCTGCGCGTGTCGATCGTCGCCGAGTCCGGGCAGCTGCCGTCGTCGCACCACGTGGCGACGGCCCTGGGGTTCGGCGCGTCGGCCGTGTACAGCCTGTCCGCACGGCTCCGTGCGGAGGAGAAGTACCCCGCCGAGGCCGCCCCGGCCGGCGAGTACACCGCCACCGACCTGGCCCTGCAGCGCTTCCGCAAGGCCGCCGAGAAGGCCCTCGCGAAGACGATGGGCCGCGTCGGGCTGTGCACGGCCGAGAGCTACATCGGCGGCGAGTTCTTCGAGCCGAACTACCTCGACACCGGCGACGACCTGTTCGCCCGGGTCTTCCCGCACATGGCCGCCCCGGTCGGCGGTGTCGGCTTCGCCCGGATCGCGCAGGCCGCGACCGACTGGCACGAGCGCGCCCGGACCGTGGCGTCCGAGGGCCAGGTGCCGCTGCTCGGGCTCTTCAAGGAGCGCTCGGACGGCGCGGGCCACTCGTTCGGCGTCGCGAGCGTCCGCGGCTTCGGCGGCATGACCGAGGAGCGCCCGGCCTTCGAGCGCTCCGGTGACTCCGACGCGCTGCGGCTCCTGACGCTCCGACAGCTCGACGACTCCTTCGGCATCTCCGACGCCGCGTACCGGAACACCGGCTACGACCGGCTGAGCGACGCCGAGATCGACGCGCACCGGATCACCCCGGGCTACGTCACGTTCCTGCAGACCACGCACGACGAGCGGTCCCGCCGGCCCGCCGCCCTGCGCGACGTACTGGCATTGCCCGCGGACGTCACCGGCATCGACAAGGCGGAGGACTTCGCGCGCGAGCTCGGCCGCTTCGCGACCACCGGCAACACCAGCATCACGGTGCGCGGTCTCGCCGGCTCGCGTGACGACGCCGAGGGACTGCCGGGAGGCACGGGGCGCTTCACCCTGCAGCTCACCTCCACGGGACCCACGGGCGCAGCGCGTCACCGTGCCCTCGCGGACGGGCTCGCCCTGTTGCACCCCGGCACGGTCGACGTCGACGAGGTCGCCGACGACCACGTGACGCTCCGCGCCACCGGTGCCGCCGCCGAGCTGCTCGGTCTGCTGCAGCAGGCACCGGCGAGCGTCGACGTGGCCGCGGTCCAGCCCGCGCACGAGATCACCCGCACCCTGGCGTCCGGTGCGATGAGCCACGGCGCCCTGGTCGCGACGGCGCACGAGGCTGTCGCGCACGGTACGAACATGGTCGGCGGCATGTCGAACTCCGGCGAGGGCGGCGAGCACCACTCCCGCTACGGCACGATCCGCGGGTCGCGCATCAAGCAGTTCGCCTCGGGCCGCTTCGGCATCTGGGCGGGCTACCTCGCCGACCCGATGCTCGAGGAGCTCGAGATCAAGATCGGCCAGGGCGCGAAGCCCGGCGAGGGCGGCCAGCTCCCCGCCCCGAAGGTCACGGTGGACATCGCCGCGGCCCGGGGTGGCACGCCCGGCGTCGAGCTCATCTCGCCGCCGCCGCACCACGACACGTACTCGATCGAGGACCTCGCGCAGCTCATCCACGACTGCAAGGCCGCGCGGGTCCGGGTCGTCGTGAAGCTCGTGTCCTCCGAGGGCATCGGCACGATCGCAGTGGGTGTCGCCAAGGCCGGCGCGGACGTCATCAACGTCGCGGGCAACACCGGTGGCACCGGCGCCGCCGCGGTCACGAGCCTGAAGTACGCCGGCCGCTCCGCGGAGATCGGCGTGGCCGAGGTGCACCAGGCCCTCGTCGCGAACGGCCTGCGCCAGAAGGTCACGCTCCGCTGCTCCGGTGCACACCAGACCGGCTCGGACGTCGTCACGAGCGCGCTGCTCGGCGGGGACTCGTTCGAGTTCGGCACGACCGCGCTGATGATGCTCGGCTGCGTGATGGCGAAGAACTGCAACGTGAAGTGCCCGGCCGGTCTGACGACGAACGCCGAGGCCTTCGAGGGCGACCCCCGTGCGCTCGCGCAGTACCTACTCAACATCGCGCACGACGTCCGGCAGATCCTCGCGCGCCTCGGCCTCCACTCGCTCCGCGAGGCCCGGGGCCGTACCGACCTGCTGCAGCTCCTCGACCACCCGGCGTCCGTCGGGCGGCTCGACGTGCGGAACCTGCTCGCCCAGGTCCCCGAGGAGGTCGTCACCGACCCGGAGTACCTCGAGAAGGACTTCCGCACCGACGACGCGCTCATCGAGCAGGTGCGCGCGGCGCTCATCGACGGGCACGAGCCCGCGCTGGTCGTGGACGGCATCGTCCTCGGCAACGCCGACAAGTCGGTCGGCGGGCAGCTCGGCATCGACCTCGAGCGCATCCTCGACCACGAGCTGCGGGGCGTCGACCTGTCCGCGCACCCGGCGGTCACCACTGACGACCGCGGGCGTCGACGGCTGGTCGACGGTGCACTGACGATCCGCACGAGCGGCTCGGCCGGGCAGTCGTACGGTGTCTTCACGAACGACGGCACGACGCTCGACCACACCGGCACCGCGAACGACGGTGTCGGCAAGAGCCAGTCCGGCGGGCGGATCGTCGTCCGCGCCCCGGGCGGCGGGAGCGCCGAGCGGGGCGGCAACGTCCTCGTCGGCAACTTCGCCCTGTTCGGCGCGACCGGCGGCCGCACGTTCGTCGAGGGCGAGGCCGGCGACCGGTTCGCCGTCCGCAACTCCGGCGCGACCGCGGTGGTCGAGGGCCTCGGTGACTTCGGCTGCGAGTACATGACCGGCGGCGCCGTGCTCAACCTCGGCGGCTACGGCAAGGGGCTCGGCAACGGCATGTCCGGCGGCTTCCTGTACCAGTACGACCCGTCGGGCACGGTGACCGAGCGCGCGAGCACCGACTCGCTCCTCGTCTTCCCCGTGACCGAGACCGAGCGCGGTGCGTTCCACGAGGCCGCGGCGAAGCTCCTGCTCGAGTGGCACCTCGAGGCCACCGGGTCCGCCCTGGCCGAACGGCTGCTCGCCGACTGGTCGACCACCCGCGAGCACGTGTTCGTCGGGATGCCGCGCGCGCTCCTGCTCAGCCAGGACGCCGACGAGATCCTCGCCGCGGCGACCCGGAACGAGCTGCTCGACGAGCTCGCGGGCTCCGTCGCGACGGACCGGCTCCGCTCGTTCAAGCTCGACTACCGCGACCGCAAGACCGTGCTCGATGGCCGTGCCCCGACGCTCGGTGACCAGGGCGACGACACGTTCTCGCTGCTGTCGTCGTACACCGTGCTCGGGGTCGCCCAGGACGTGGCGCAGGAGCGGGTGCCGGGGGCCGCGCCGAACGACCCCCGCGTGACCGAGGCCGTGCGGAACCTCGTCCTGACCGAGGACTTCCAGGTGAAGCAGCGCGTCGTGAAGTACCTCCGCAGCACGTTCGACCGGTTCGCCGACGACGAGCTCGCGACCCTCATCGCCGTCAAGCGGCTCGACGACTCGAAGCGTGCCCTCGCGCAGCGGAACAACCGCAGCGCGGACATGCCGGGCACCACGGGGTGGATCATGCACCAGAACGCCAAGAACGCCGGGCGGGTCCGCGCGGCCCGCTTCGACGAGCTGCTCGCGACCGCGGCGCTCGAGGACATCGCCGCCCGTGCACCGCAGGCCCCCGTCGAGGCGGTGTCGGCATGAGCACGCTCCCTCCCACCGGGCAGCTGATCCCGGTCGACGCACCGTTCTCGGCGGCGCAGGAGTCCTGGCTCGCCGGGTTCATCGCCGGCATCGCGGCAGCCGGCAAGCGCGCAGCCGGCGGTGCCCCGACCACGACGGTCGACGTGCTCTTCGGCACCCAGACGGGCAACGCCGAGTTCCTGGCCGACGAGCTCGTCGCGGGCGCGAAGGCCCGCGGGCTCGGCGGTCGGGCGACCCCGCTCGACGCCGTGACGCCGGAGCAGCTCGCCGGGATGTCGCACGTGCTCGTCGTCACCTCGACGTACGGCGAGGGCGAGATGCCCGACAACGCCGGCCTGTTCTGGGACGCACTGCAGGCGAGCACCGTGCCCCGGCTCGAGGGCCTGCAGTACGCCGTCCTCGGCCTCGGCGACACGAGCTACGACGAGTTCTGCCAGGCCGGCAAGCTCCTCGACACCCGCTTCGAGCAGCTCGGTGCGACGCGGATCCACGACCGCGTGGACTGCGACGTCGACTTCGAGGACCCCGCCGCGCTCTGGAGCGCCGCGGTGCTCGACCGACTCGCCGCAGCGGCCGGTGGCCAGCCGGCCGCGTCCGGCCCCGCCGCCGGGGCGACCCCCTCGTCCGCCGCAGCCGTCGGTGCCGTGTCGGGTCGCGCCTCCCGGCCGGGCTCGCAGTGGACCAAGCGCACCCCGTACCGCGCGCCGCTCGTCGTCAACCGGCTGCTCTCCGCTCCGCGCAGCGCGAAGGAGATCCGGCACTTCGAGTTCGACCTCGGGGACTCGGGCATCGAGTACGCGGCCGGTGACGCGCTGGCGGTGGTCCCGCACAACGACCCCGCGCTGGTCGAGCAGCTGCTCACGCACCTCGGCGCAGACGGATCGGCGGACGTCGACGGGCGACCGCTCGCCGAGGTCCTCCGCACCGACCGGGAGATCCGGACGCCGTCGAAGGACCTCGTGGCCGACCTGGTGCAGCGGGCACCGGCGTCGGAGCTCGCGGCCGTCGTGTCGCACGGTGACAAGCACGAGCTCGACCGGTGGCTGTGGGGCCGTGACGTCCTCGACCTGCTCCGCGACGCCGGCAGTGCCGCGCCGACGATCGAGGAACTGCTCCCGACCCTGCGCGGCCTGCAGGCGCGGCAGTACTCGATCTCGTCGAGTCCGCTCGCGCACCCGGGCCGCGTCCACCTCACCGTCGCGTCCGTCCGCTACGGCGACGCGCACCGCACGCACGCCGGCGTCGCCTCGACGTACCTGGCGGACCGGGTGCAGGCCGACGGCGAGGTGGGTGTCTACCTCCAGCCGAACGCCGCGTTCGGGGTGCCCGCCGACGGCGACGCCCCGATGGTCATGATCGGCCCGGGCACCGGCATCGCCCCGTTCCGCGGGTTCCTGCACGAGCGGGCCGCCGCGGGGGCGACCGGGCGCAACTGGCTGTTCTTCGGCGACCAGCACCGCGACACCGACTTCGTGTACGAGGACGAGCTGACGGAGCTGCAGGAGCGTGGTGTGCTCGACCGGCTGGACCTGGCGTTCTCGCGCGACCAGGCCGAGAAGGTCTACGTGCAGACACGGATGCGGGAGCAGGCGGCGGAGCTGTACCGGTGGCTCGAGGACGGCGCACACGTGTACGTCTGCGGGGACGCGTCGCGGATGGCGAAGGACGTCGAGCAGGCATTGCTGGAGGTCATCCGGACCGGGCGGGGCCGCGACGAGGACGACGCGCACGCGTACCTGGCGGACCTGCGGCGCGCGAAGCGGTACGTGCGCGACGTGTACTGAGCCGCGGAAGAGGCGCTTCCGCTCGTGGGAGGCACTTCCGCACGTGGGAGGCACTTCCGCTCATGGGATGCCGTTCCTTCTGACACCCGACGGGCGGATCGGCATCCCAGGTCGCGTGCGATGGGTTGGTTCGCGCACGCAGGAGCGCGCGACGACGGACGGGAGGCGCGGTGCCGGCCGGCACCGCGCCTCCCGTCCGTCGCGGGTCGCGTCAGTCCTGCGCGGTCGCCTCGTAGTGCCGCGCACCACCGCGCACGCCCGCGAAGCGGTACGGCGCAGCCGTGACGCGGGGACGCTCGACGTCCTCGCTCGTGGCGGCGCCGGCGGCGTGCAGCTCCCGGTAGGCGTCGACGGTCAGCGGGACGCGTGCCTCGAGCAGGTCGCGGACGCGGCCCTGCCGACGGTGTTGCTGGTGGTCGGGTCGGACGATGCCGGTGATCAGCTCGCCGACGCTGCCCGAGCCGTAGCTGAACAGGGCGATCCGCTCCCCGGCCAGGTCGTCGTCGAGGTCGAGCAGCGCTGCGAGCCCGATCCAGAGCGAGGCCGTGTAGGTGTTGCCGGTCTGCTTGTTGTAGGTGAAGCCGAGCGCGAGCTCGGACTCGTCGAAGGGCACACCGACGTGCTGCGTGAGCTTCCGGTGCGCCTTGAGCGCCATCTTCGTGAACGGCTGGTGGTGCACGAACCGCGCGATGTCCCCGTAGGCCGGGCCGCCCTGCGACGCCAGGTCGTCCCACGCCCCGACGAACGCGTCGACGTAGGCGCTGACCGACAGCCGGCCGTCGACGAGCGCGGTCGAGCGGTCGTTCGGTCGCCAGAAGTCGTCGACGTCGGCGGTGAAGACGCCGGCGGCGGGCTCGATCTCGATCAGGTCGGGGTCCGCGGACACCAGGATCGCGGCGGCCCCTGCACCCTGCGTGGGCTCGGCGGCGGTGTCGACGTCGTAGCGCGCGACGTCGGCGGCGATGACGAGGACGCGCTCGTGGGGTGCCCGCGCGATGATGCCGAGGGCGAGCTGCACCGCGGCGGTCCCGCCGTAGCAGGCCTGCTTCAGCTCGACGACCCGGACGTTCTGCGGCAGGCCGAGCAGCCCGTGCACGAAGACCCCGGCGGCCTTGGACTGGTCGACGCCGGACTCGGTGGCGAACAGCACCGTGCGGATGCCCTCGACGCCGTGGCGGTCGATGACCTCCTTCGCGGCGGCGGCGCCCATCGTGACGATGTCCTCGTCGGGAGCGGGCACGCTGAAGGCGTCCTGACCGATGCCGACGTGGTACTTCGCCGGGTCGACACCGAGCCGTTCGGCCAGGTCGTCGAGCTCGAGCACGTGGTGCCCGGTCGCGATGGCGAGGTCGTGGATGCCGACGCGCAGGGTCTGCTGCGGTGCGGGCTGCTGCTGCTGCTGGGCGGTCATGCTGCACCTCCGGCGGGCTTCGAGCCGCGACGTTCCATGGCGACGTGCGCCGCCATCAGCTCCCCCGGGTTGGTCTGCGCGGCGAGCAGCGACAGCTCACCGCAGAGCACGGTCGCGGCGCACAGGGCGGCCAGGCGGCGGGCGTTCGCGCCGGGCTCGCGCTCCTCGCGGCACCCGAGGCGCACGAGGGCGTCCTCGACGACGGGCAGGTCCCCGCCCTTGCCGTTGCCGACCGTGCCGACGATCAGGTGCGGCAGCGCGGTGGAGAAGTACAGGTCGTCACCGCGGGCCTCGGCGAACGTGATGCCCTGGGAGCCCTCGACGATGTTCGCGGCGTCCTGCCCCGTGGCCAGGTAGAAGCCGAGGAGCATGTTCGCGTAGTGCGCGTTCGCGGAGCGCAGTGCTCCGGCGATGGTGGAGCCGACCAGGTTCTTCGCGACGTTGAGCTCGGCGATGCGCTCGGCACTCGACCGCAGCCGCTTCTCGACGATCTCGCCCGGGATCACGATCTCGGCGATGGTGTTCCGGCCGCGTCCGCGGATGCCGTTCACCGCGGTGGCCTTCTTGTCCGTGCAGAAGTTGCCCGAGACGCTGACGTACCGCAGGCCCGGCTCCCAGCCGAGGATCGCGGGCAGCAGCTTGTCCGCCGCCTGCGTGACCATGTTGTGGCCAGAGGCGTCGCCCGTGGTGAACGCGAAGCGCAGGAACAGCAGGTCGCCGACGATCTCGGGGTGCACCTCGATGAGCTTGGCGAACCGGCTCTGCCCGGCGACGATCTGCTCGAGCTCGTCCTGGCGCGCCAGGATCCGGCCGGCGGCGATGTGCGCGGCCGCCGCACTGTCGGCCTTCACGACGACCGATCGGGTCATCCGCTCGTCGACGACGGTCGCGACGATGCCGCCCTCGATCATGCGCGAGACGCGGGCCCCGCGACCGACGGACGGCCAGAGCGGCGACTCGTACGTGGCGAGGGGCACCTCGTACTCGCCCTCGACGGCGTTGCCGCTCACGCGGATCGGCCCCACCCACTTCGTGGGGATCGGGGTCAGCAGGTCGGTCATTCGACGCTCCCTTCGGGCGCTTGCACCGCGACGCTGAGGTGTCTGATGTCGTGCGCCTCCCAGGCGCGGTGGATGCCGGCGAGGTCGGTGTCCGCCGGGACGAGTGCGATGCCGCAGTCGCCGCCGCCGGCGCCGGACGGCTTCGCCGCCCCGCCGGCCGACTCGACGACGTCGCACAGGGTCGCCAAGCGCTCGGTCTCGATCTGCGAGCCCACGGAGGCACCGAGGCGCTGCAGGAGCGTCCGGGCTCGGCGCAGCGCGTCGAGCGTCATCGACGCATCGCCGGTCTGGAGGCCCGTGGTCAGGTCGTCGACGCAGGCGCGGCTGTCGTCGAGGAACGCCTGGTACCCGCCGTTGCGGTGCTTCCGGACCACGCTGACGAGCTTCGTCGTCGACGCCGGCGAGCCCGTCCAGCCGACCAGCAGTTCCAGGTCCTTCGGCGCCGGGAGCCGCTGCACGTCGAAGCCGGTCCAGGCCTCGGTGTCGTCGAGGATCGCGGTCACGGCGCGGCTGTCGAGCATCGCCACGAGGCGCTCACGGTCCGGCGCGCTGTAGCGGAGCCAGCCGCCGAAGGTGCTCGCGGCGAGGTCCCCGCCGGATGCGCGCGGGTTGACCCGGACGGTGGCGAGCAGGGCGACGCGGAAGCGGTCCCGCTGCGAGAGTCCGATGCCGTAGAAGCGGTCGAGCGCGCCGACGGTCGCGACGGTCACCGCGGCCGACGACCCGAGCCCGAACTTCCGTCCGCTGGCGTCGTCGAGCTGGCTCTCGATGCGCAGGTCGTGGAACCGGGGTGCGATCCCGCGCTCGGCGCGGAGCTTCTCGACCAGGTCGATCGTCGCCATCACGTAGTCGTAGGGGTGGTGCTCGCGGTCGAGCGCCAGGCCGTCCTCGTCCCGGGTCCAGGTCAGCGGCAGGTGCCCGTACTCCTCGGAGTGCACGCTCCCGGAGCCGTGGCCCTCGCTCACCCGGGCGGTGATGGCGCGGTCGAGGGCGATGAGCACGGACGGCTGCCCGGGCTCGACGACGGCGTACTCACCCGCGACGAACAGCTTGCCGTGGGCGCGGAACTCGATCACTCGGCGGACTCCTCCGGTCGGACGACACCCACTCCGGGTGCACCCGTTCCTTCGGAGCGGACGACCCGCGCGCCTGGTCCGGTGCCCGACTCGATGACGTCTCCCAGGCCGGCGAGGGCGGTCGCGACGGCGCCCCGGTCCTCGGGCTTCGTGAGCACGACGACGTTCGGTCCGGCGTCAGCCGTGGCGTACGCCTCGGTGCCCGCGGTGCGCAGCTCGGCGACGGCGTCGAACACCGCGACGCTGCGGGCGTTCAGGTACCGGATGGGCGGGAAGGCGCCCTCGATCGTGGCGTGCATGCGGAGGGCGTTGCTCTCGGTGAGCTCGCCGATGCGGGTGAAGTCGCCGGCGGCGCAGGCGTCGAGCATCTCGCCCACGGTCTCGGTCGTCGAGGTGACCCAGGCCGGGTAGAACGGCGAGGTCGCGATCGTGCGGCGCATCGCCTCGCGGGAACCGATCGCCTTCTCGCCGGCCGAGATCGTCACGACGACCATGGCCATCGGCGGGGCGGGGACGCGCTCGGCGTAGGAGCCCTGGTCGTCACCCGCGTGCCACACCGCGACACCGCCGGGGATCGACCGGGTCGCCGACCCGGACCCGCGCCGGGCGAGCCGGGACAGGTCGCGCTCGGACAGGTCGAGCCCGTACGCCGCCGCGGCCGCGGTCGCGAGCGCCGCGAACCCGGACGCGCTCGACGCGAGCCCCGCGCCGGTCGGCACGGTGTTCTCGGAGACGACGGCGGCACGGTCGGCGGAACCGGCGAGGTCGCGCACGAGGTCGAGGAACTGCTGCACGCGGAGCAGGGCACCCTCGGGCGCAGCCCCGCCGTTGAGCACGAGCGAGTCGGTCCCCGCCGCCCCGTCGAGCGTGACGGTCGTCGTGGTCGGGAACACGTCGAGGCCCATCGACACGCTGCCGGTCGCGGGCAGGGCGAGCTGCGCGTCGGCCTTGCCCCAGTACTTCACGAGCGCGATGTTGGGGTGCGCGACGGCGGTGGCGGTCATCAAGCGCGGGCTCCGATCGTGGTGGTCCAGGTCTCCGTCGCGCCCGCGGCACGGAGTGCGGCGGACACGCGGTCGGCGTGCTCCCCGTCCGCGACGAGCGCGAGGACGCATCCGCCGCGCCCACCGCCGGTGAGCTTCGCGCCGAGGGCGTCCGCACGGCGTGCGGCGTCGACGAGCCGGTCGAGGTCCGCGCTCGACACGTCGAGTTCGGTGAGCAGTTCGTGCGCGGCGTCCATCGTGGCACCGAGGGCCTGGGCGTCGCCATCCTCGAGCGTCCCCCGTGCGCGTCGCGCGAGGGCGCCGATCGCCTCGACGACGGTGTCGACCGAGGCGGGGTCGGCGTCGTGGCGCTCGCGGACGGCCGCGACGGCCGCGCGCGTGTGGCCGGGGACGCCGGTGTCCGCGACGACGAAGGTGAACGCCGCGCCGAGCGGGACGGGCTCGACGACGCCGCCCTCGAACCAGACGGGGACCTCGGCGACGACCCCCCGGGCGTCGAGCCCGGACGGCCGGCCGTGCGCGACGCGCTCGCACTCCTGCACGAGCTCGTGGTGCTCCTCGGGGTCAAGGGTCCGACCGAAGACGTCGGCCACGGCGGCGGTGACCGCGGCGGCCACCGCGGCGCTGGACCCCATGCCGCGGGCGGTCGGCACGGCGCTGTCGACCCGGACGTGCACGTGCTGCCCCTCGGCGCCGAGGTGGCGGAGCGTCGCGGTCACGGCGGTCACGGTGGGCAGGACCGCGGCGGGGGCGGTGTCGAGCGGCCCGGTGTGCACGGTGGACTCGAGACGGCTGCCGGCGTCGGGCGACACCGGGGTCGCGGTCGCGGTGACGCGGACGTCGAGCACGGGGAGCACCAGGGCGGGTACGCCGTACACCACGGCGTGCTCGCCGATCAGGATCGTCTTGCCGTGGGACGACGCGGTGCCGGTGCGGAGGGGGTTCCCTGCGCTCGGGGTCGCGGTGCTGTCGGTGTCGTGGTGGGTCATCGTGGGCTCAGGTCAGCCTAACCGGCCAGACAGGTCGCCGTCCGGCCGCAGGCTGCGAACAACCTGGTTGTGCACAACCGAGTTGCGTGCAAGACTGGCGGTATGCCGGTGACCGACGAGATGGTGTGCTTCTCGCTGTACGCGGCGTCCCGGGCCACGACCCAGGCGTACCGCGCGCTGCTCGAACCCTGGGGCCTCACCTACCCCCAGTACCTCGTCCTCGTGACCCTGTGGATCGAGGGCGACCAGACCGTGTCCACGCTCGGCGACCACCTGCAGCTCGACTCGGGCACGCTCTCACCGCTCCTGCGCCGCATGGAGCAGGCCGACCTGGTCCGTCGCGAGCGCCGCAGCACCGACGAACGCGTCGTCACGGTCACGCTCGGCGACCGCGGGCGCTCGATCCGCCCGGAGCTCGCCCACGTCCCGGCCCGCATCGCCGCCGGGATGGGCCTGTCCGACGAGCACGCCGCGCTCGAGCTCATCAGCACGCTGCAGCGCCTCACGGCCACCATGCACGCCGCCGCCGCGGACCCCGCGGTCGCGGCCGACTGACCCCACGAAGGAAGGAAGGACCCCCATGGACGTCCTCTACACCGCCGAGGCCCTCGCCACGGGCGAAGGCCGCAACGGCCACGTCGCCACCAGCGACGGTCGCGTCGAGCACGACCTCGCCATCCCGAAGGAGATGGGAGGCTCCGGCAACGGCGCGAACCCCGAGCAGCTCTTCGCCGCCGGCTACGCCGCGTGCTTCCACTCCGCGCTGCAGGGCGTCGCCCGCGCGCAGAAGGTGAAGATCACCGACTCGACCGTCGGCGGCCGCGTCTCGATCGGCCCGAACGGCCAGGGCGGGTACCAGCTCGCCGTCATGCTCGAGGTCGTCATCCCGGACGTCGAGCACGACGTCGCCCAGGCCCTCGCGGACGCCGCGCACCAGGTCTGCCCGTACTCGAACGCCACCCGCGGCAACATCGACGTCACCATCGTCGTCTCGGAGGACTGACCCATGACCGACACCACCCCCACCACCATGCGCGCCGTCGTCCACGGGACCTTCGGTGAGCCCGCCGACGTCCTGACCGTCGCCGAGCGACCCGTCCCGCAGCCCGGCCCCGGCCAGGTGCTCGTCCGGACCGTCCTCTCCCCGATCCACAACCACGACCTGTGGACGATCCGCGGCACCTACGGCTTCAAGCCCGAACTCCCCGCCGCGAGCGGCACCGAGGCGCTCGGCGTCGTCGAGGCCCTCGGCGAGGGCGTCGACCGCCTGCAGGTCGGCCAGCGCGTCGCCGGCGGCACCTTCGGCGTCTGGGCCGAGTACTACGTCGCCGACGCCGCCGGGCTCGTCCCCGTGCCGGACGCCATGCCCGACGAGTCCGCCGCGCAGCTCGTGTCGATGCCGTTCAGCGCGATCAGCCTGCTGCACTCGCTCGACCTGCACGAGGGCGACTGGATCATCCAGAACGCCGCGAACGGCGCCGTCGGCCGCATGGTCGCGCAGCTCGGCAAGGCGCGCGGCATCAACGTGATCGGACTGGTCCGTCGCGCCGAGGGCGTCGAGGAACTCCGCGAGCAGGGCATCGACCGCATCGTCGCCACGGACACCGAGGGCTGGCAGGACCAGGTCCGCGAGCTCACCGGCGGCGCGCCGATCGTCGCGGGCGTCGAGTCCGTCGGCGGGAAGGCCGCCGGCGACATCGCCTCGGTGCTGGGCGAGAACGGCACCCTCGTCGTCTTCGGCGCGATGGCGTCGCCGACGCTCGAGATCCCGTCGGGCAAGGTCATCTTCGGTCAGCTCACGGTCAAGGGCTTCTGGGGCGCGGTCGTCAGCAAGACCATGCCGGCCGAGACCAAGGGCCAGCTCTTCGGCGAGCTGATCACCCGCGTGCTCGACGGCTCGCTGACGCTCCCCGTCTCCGAGACCTTCGTGTTCGAGGACGCCCGTGACGCGGCGCGTGCCAGCGACACCGCCGGACGCGTCGGCAAGGTGCTCCTGCGCCCGTAGCGCAGGCACGGTCGCGACCACACGACTGACGGGAGGCACGGTGCCAGCTGGCACCGTGCCTCCCGTCCGTCACGTGGCGGGGACCAGTGCCCGCAGCGCCTCCGCCTGACCCAGCCAGCCGACGGGGCGGCCGTCCCGGTCGACCACCGGCAACCCGTCGGTGTCCGCCGCGTCCACGACGTCCTGCACGACGGACGCCAGACCGGACGCTGCCGGGACCGCCCGCACCTCGGACGCGACGTCGAGCACCGGCCGGTCCGCGACGTCCACGTCCGTCAGGACGGCCTCGCCGGCGGACCGCGCCGACACGACGCCGGCGAAGCGCCCCTCGGCGTCCACGACGACCACGGCGGCTCCCCCGGACGACGCGAGGGCGTCGAGCGCCTGCGCCGCGGTGGCCGTCACCGGGACGACCGTGCCGAGTCCCCTCGCTGCGTCACGTACCGTCCCGCTCGGGAGCCGACGGGCGGGGACCGCGGAGTCGGTGAGGTCCACGCCACGCCGACTGAGCTTGAGCGTGTAGACCGTGTCGCGGGACAGCACCTTCGACACGGCCGTCGCGACGACGACCGCGACGACGACCGGCAGGACGAGGGCGTAGTCGCCGGTGAGCTCGAACAGCATGATGCCGGCGGTGATCGGAGCACGGGTCGACCCTGCGAACACCGCCCCCATCCCGACGACCGCGAAGGCCGCGACCTGCCCGCGGAGGGCCGGGTCGACCGCAGCGGCGACCTGGCCGAACGCGGCGCCGGTCATCGCACCGATGAACAACGACGGCGCGAAGACACCACCGGAGCCGCCGATCCCGAGCGTCAGGGACGTCGCCAGGACCTTGCCGACGACGAGGACGGCGAGGAACCCGAGCGCGTACCGACCGGCGACACCGTGCTCGAGCACGGGGTACCCGACGCCGTACATCTGCGGCAGGGCGAGCAGCAGCAGCCCGAGGAGCACCCCGCCGACGACCGGCCGAGCCCACTCCGGACCGCGCGTCGCCCTCCAGAGCAGGTCGAAGGCATCCTCGACGAGGTAGAGCACCCGCGTGAAGCCGATCCCGACCGCACCCGCGAGCAGCCCGAGGAGCGCGAAGAGCAGGTACTCCGGCGGGGTGATGCCCCCGATGGCCGGCAGGTGCAGGAACGCGGTGTCGCCGAAGACCGCACGCCCGACGAGCGCGGCCGTCACGCTCGCGATCGCGACGGCACCGAACGACGTCGGGGTGAAGTCCCTCAGGAGCAGCTCGAGGGCGAAGAATACGCCGGCGACCGGGGCGTTGAAGGTCGCCGAGATCCCACCGGCAGCACCGCACGCGACGAGGGTCTTCAGCCGGACCTCGGGCATCCGCGCCCACCGACCGATCGTGGAGCCGAGCGCGGAGCCGATCTGGATGATCGGCCCCTCGCGCCCGACCGAGCCGCCGGCACCGATGCAGATCGCACTGGCGAGCGCCTTCACGACCGCGACACTGCCCCGGATCCGCCCGCCGTTCCGGTCGACCGCGAACATCACCTCGGGGACGCCGTGGCCGCGCGCCTCCCGCGCGAAGCGGTGGATGAGCGGGCCGTACAGGAGTCCGCCGACGACGGGCGCCAGGACGACGAACCCGCTCCCGAGCCAGGGCACCCACGGGTTCGCCGGGTGGCCGGTGGTCGCGGAGTAGTCGGTGTGCCCACTGAACACGAGGGTCGCGTGCTGGATGAGCCAGCGGAAGACGACGGCGGCCACCCCGGCTCCGGCACCGACGACCAGGGCGGGGATCGCCAGCCGGACGGCGGCGCCGCCGAAACGGGTCCCGGCGGTGTGCAGGTGGGCGCGGGCTGGAGCAGTTGCGGACACGGTCCTCCATCAGTTGTACGAGCACAATGATTGTACGTGTACAACTGTGGGGCGTCGAGGGCTACCCGCCGAAGCCCGAGACCTCCTCCGGGAGCGGCTCGTCCATCGCCGTCCGGAGCGCCCGCATGCCGGCGACCACGGTGGGGCGGTCCGACTCCGGCACCCGCTCCAGCACCTCGGCGAGCTCGCGGCCCCGACGGGCACTCACCTCGTCGACGAGCGCGCGACCACGCTCGGTGGCGGCGACGAGCACCTCGCGTCGGTTCAGCGGTCCGGGTCGACGCTCCACCCATCCCCCGGCCACCAGCCGGTCGACGTTCCGCGTGAGCGTCGACGGCCCGACCGCGAGACGCTCGGCGAGGTCACCGGCGCGGGTCGGTCCCAGCGTGGTGACGAGCACGATGAGCCGGAACTGCGGGACGGTGACGTGTTCGAGCGCGGTCGTCATGGACCGCGCGACGACGCCGAGCAGCCCCCGGGACGCCGCGAGCACCTCGTCGATGTCGGACATGCCCACCATCCTCGCAGTCCGTCACATGGCCTCCTTGATGCCGCGGCGCACGAGCCAGGCGTTGACCGGGTAGGCGCAGACGAAGCCGGCGACCATGGCGAACTGCATCGCGACCCAGAACTCGGGCGAGAACACGCTGGCCCGGCCACCGAAGACCGCCGGGAACACCGCGAGCTGCCACACCGCCATGAGGCCGTACATCCCGATCTGCCACGCGATGATGCTCAGCGTGTCCGCCTTGAGCGCGGCGACCAACCCGGCGCGGACCCCGAGCCCGCGCATCGGGGCGATCGCGAAGTACTGGAACCCGATGCCCAGCAGGTAGGCGAGCACGAAGTCCACGGCCCATCCGGCGACCATGCGGTCCTGGTAGAGCGAGCCGAGCCCGACCAGCGCACCGATCGCGGGGAACCACGCCAGCCCGAACTCGCCGACGAGATCACCGAGGGCGCACCCGGCACCGCAGTGGCTCGTGTCGATCGCGGTCCCGGCCCACCGCCCGTGGTCCGGCGCGGTGGCCCGGCCCCGCCGGAGGTAGAAGACCAGCCAGACGACACTGCCGAACAGCATCGTGAGCGGCCACACGAGCGCCATGACGCGCATGTGCGGAGGGTGCCGCACGACGTCGACGGCGACGAACACGGCGCAGCCGACCGCGACCACGAGCAGTGCGGCACACGTGACGGTGAGTGCGACCGGGAAGGATCCGGCGCCGAGTTCGACCACGCCCGACCTCCTGTACTTGTACGGCTACAACGACGGGCCGAGCCTACGGCTCGGGCGCGCACCCCTTCACAGCAGGACGGGGGACGGACGGGAGGCCCGTGGCGGTGTCGCCACGGGCCTCCCGCCCGTCGTCCCGCCGGGTCTAGCGGCGGGACGCCTTCTGCGGCACCGTGAAGATGTTGCCGGTGGTGACGCCCTCCTCGACCTCCTCGAGGGTGCGGCCGCGGCTCTCCGGCACGAACTTCCAGATGAAGAGCAGGGCGAGCACGCCGACGACGGCGAAGCCGAAGAAGGTCCCCGTGATGCCGGTCGCCGCCACGATCGTCGGGAAGTACAGCCCGAGGAACGCGTTCGCGATCCAGAGGCAGAAGACCGCGATGCCCATGCCGAGCGCACGGATCTGCGTCGGGAAGATCTCGGAGAGGATCACCCACGTCGCGATGTTGAGGAACGTCTGCATCGAGCCGACGAACGCGACGACCAGGAACAGGATCACCCACGGCCGCGCGGGGTTGCCCTCGACCAGGGTCATCGACGCGATGCCGATCAGGAAGTGGCACACCGTCGTCAGCGAGTAGCCGATGATGAGGGTCGTGCGTCGATTGATGCGCTCCATGTTGGCGAGGGCGATCACGCCGCCCACGACCGCGATGACCCCGGGGGCGATGTTCGCGATCAGGGCCGCGGACTCCTGGAAACCGGACTCGATGAGGACGGTCTGGCCGTAGTACATGATCGAGTTGATGCCGGTGAGCTGCTGCGCGACACCGATGCCCGCGCCGATGAGCACGATCCGGATCAGCCACTTGTTGCCGAGCAGTGTCCGCCAGCCACTGACCCGCTGGACCCGCGCTTCGGCCTCGTTCGTGCGCTTGATGTCGTCGAGCTCGGCCTTCGCACGCTCTTCCGACCGGATCTGTCCCAGCACGGACAAGGCCTCGCCGTAGCGGCCCTTCGACGCGAGCCAGCGCGGCGACTCCGGGACGCGGAGCATGCCGACGAAGAGCGCGATCGCGGGCAGGGCGCAGACGGCGAGCATCACGCGCCAGACGCCGTTGCCCTCGCCCCACAGGTTGCCGATGATCGCGTTGACGACGAACGCGGCGAGCTGGCCGATCACGATCATGAGCTCGTTCCGACCGGAGAGCGACCCACGGATCTCGTACGGCGCGAGCTCGGCGAGGAAGACGGGCACCACGGTCGACGCACCGCCCACGGCCAGTCCGAGCAGGACACGACCGACGACCATGACCCCGAAGGCCGGGGCGACGACGCACGTCAGCGTGCCGACGAAGAAGGTGACGGCGAGCAGGATGATCGTGTTCCGGCGCCCCCAGCCGTCCGCGATCCGACCACCGAGCATCGCGCCGATCGCCGCACCGAAGAGCAGCGAACTCGTGACGACACCCTCGGTCAGGTTGGTCAGGCCGAGCTCCTCCTTCATGGGGAGCAGCGCGCCGTTGATCACACCGGTGTCGTAGCCGAAGAGCAGGCCGCCGAAGGTGGCGACGAGCGCCAGGACGCCGAGACGGCGGCGGTGGGGACCCTCCCCCACCGGTGGAAGTGCGACGTTCGGTGCTGTCGGCTTGATGTCGACCATTCGTTGACTCCTTCGTCGGGTGATCGCGCGGCGTTGCGTGCAGCGATCGTAACCCGATTTCATGTCCTGTCAATTGGACATTCTGTCGACCTGACGTTTGGACCGATCCAAGAAACGCCTGATGAGCGAGGGAGCGGTCCGATGTGCCGCGGCCCGGAACGATTCTGGCGGACGGCGCGACGCCGGTCCGCCGGTCCCCCGGTCCGCTGGTCGAGGGCCCGACGACGACCGGCGCAGGGGCGGCCGAGCGGGCTCCGACGCGATGCCCGGTGGCCGAGGGGGTCGGAGCTGGACGGCCGACCACGAACGGCCGTCGCCGTGCCGCTCAGTCGGTGTCAGACGCGCCGTCACCGAGGACGTCGCCGAGCGAGGCCATCCCGGCCCCGTGATCGGTGTACCGACGCACGGTCCGGCGGGCTGCGGCGCTCGCTGCCCCACCCAGTGCCGGGTTCCGCCGCGCGGCGTCGGCGACGCGGCCCGCGTGCCCCGCGGTCGACAGCAGGACGTTCGCCAGCGCGCGGGCGGCACCGGGCTCCGGGACCCCGGTCACCGTCCAGGCGCTCCGCAGCTGCTCGTCCGGCGTGACCCCGCGACGGGTACCCATCCGGTGCCAGTCGGACAGCGCCCCCTCGGTGCGCTCGGCGGCCCGTTCGAGCTCGCCCGCACGCCGACGCTCGACCGCGCGGACGGCATCGGCCGAGGCGTCGTCCGTCCCGGGCTCGCGCCCCTCGACCGCGGCGGCACGCTGACGGGCAGCGGTGTCGTCACCGCCGGCCTCGGCGATGCGAGCGGCGTGGGCGGCCGCGGCGGCGGCGAGGATCTCGTGGCGGTCCATGCTCCGACGGTAGCCGCTCGCACCGACGGCGTGTGCCCCCGGACACATCCCCGTCCGCGCGGCACGTGGTGTCCCGGACCCCGCGGTAGCATCGGGAACCGAGGGGGAATCATGAACCGAACCGTCGCGACCGGCGCCACCGCTCTGGTCGTCGCCGTCGCGCTGTCCGGTTGCTCGCTGCTCGGCGGGTCCGACGGAGCGCTCCCGGCGCCCTCGGTCCCGCCGACGGCGAGCCGGACGCCGGCACCGACCGCCACCGCGACCGAGGACCCGGACGCCGCCCACATCGAGGCCTCGGCGACCCCGCGCGCTCCCACACCGGTCGCGACCGAGGCCGCCGTCCCCGACCCCGTCCTCACGCCGATCCCGGCCGGGACGGTCCTGACCGAGGGCGACGTCGCGTCGCCGAAGGGCAGCATCCACTTCCACTACCGTGTCGTGGCGGACGGCGACGACACCTTCACCGCGCAGTACACCGGCGTGACCTCGTCGCTCCCGGTGCCGATCGGTGTGGGGTTCTTCGAGCGGGAGCGACAGGTCGGTGACGGGTTGACCTACCCCGGCGTGGGCGACGCGGTGCTCGGCGGTCCGACCCCCGCGCCGGTGTCGAAGGACGTGCCGCTGGACGGATCGGGTGTCGACCCGTCCGGGCTCGTGACCCTGGTCGTGTCCTCGGCGGCCGACGCCGGGCAGACGGACCTGCCGATCGAGATCGCCGGTGGCAAGGTGCTCGCCGTCGCACCCGTGCGCTGGTCGGTGCCCCAGCGGCAGACGAACGTGCACCCGGTCGACGGGGGCGCTCGGTCGAACGCCGCCGGTCCGGTCACCGCGACGACGGCCTCCGGGGCGCCGCGGTCGTACACGGTCGCCCGCGACGACCTGATCGGTGACGTCGCCGCGCGCTTCGGCATCAGCGTCAAGGCGCTCGTCTGGCTCAATGACGACGTGCAGGTGTTCGGCGGAGACCAGTACCTCTACGAGGGCACGACGCTCAACCTCGACCCGCTCGCGCGCTGACGCGCCGCGCTGGCCGAGTCTCGGCCTGAGCGACACGTCTCGGAGCCACCCGACCGAGGAGTGTCGCGCACCGCGAGACTCGCCTCCGGGCGCAGCAGGCGGGGCGGGCGGGGCGACCACACGACGGACGGGAGGCGGGGGGGCCGCGGGGCCCCCGCCCCCCCGCCCCCCGGCTCGGGGGGGGCTACTCGCCGCGCAGCTCCAGGTACCGGGCGATGAGCGCCTTGGTCGAGGAGTCCTGCGACGCGAGCGCGTCCTGGTCGCCGTCGACCGCCGGGGCGATCTGCAGCGCGAGCTGCTTGCCGAGCTCGACGCCCCACTGGTCGAACGAGTCGATGCCCCAGATGGTGCCCTCGGTGAACACGATGTGCTCGTAGAGGGCGATGAGCTGGCCGAGGACGCTCGGGGTGAGCTCCGGCGCGAGGATCGACGTCGACGGCTTGTTGCCCGTGAAGGTGCGGGCCGCGACGATGCCCTCGTCGGTGGTGCCCTCGGCGCGGACCTCGTCGGCGGTCTTGCCGAACGCGAGCGCCTTCGTCTGCGCGAAGAAGTTGGCGAGGAACAGCGCGTGGACGTCCTGGCCCGGCTGCACGGCCTTCCCGTCGCCGGACTCGTCCTTGAGCGGACGGGCCGGCTTCGCGACGGTGATGAAGTCCGCCGGGATCAGGCGGGTGCCCTGGTGGATGAGCTGGTAGAACGCGTGCTGACCGTTCGTGCCCGGCTCGCCCCAGAAGACCTCGCCGGTGTCCGTCGTGACGGGCGAGCCGTCCCAACGGACGCGCTTGCCGTTCGACTCCATCGTGAGCTGCTGCAGGTAGGCGGCGAAGCGGTGCAGGTACTGCGTGTACGGCAGGACCGCGTGGCTCTGCGCACCGAGGAAGTTCGTGTACCAGACGTTGAGCAGACCCATGAGGACCGGGACGTTCTGCTCGAGCGGCGTGGTGCGGACGTGCTCGTCGACGGCGTGGAAGCCTGCGAGGAACTGCTGCCAGTTCTCCTTGCCGATCGCGATGACGACCGAGGTTCCGATCGCGGAGTCGACCGAGTAGCGGCCGCCCACCCAGTCCCAGAAGCCGAAGGCGTTCTCGGGGTCGATGCCGAACGCGGCGACCTTGTCGAGCGCGGTCGAGACGGCGACGAAGTGCTTGGCGACGGCGTTCGACTTCTCGTCGTCGGACGCATCGGTCAGGCCGAGGCGCTCCCAGAGCCACTGGCGGGCGAGGCGGGCGTTGGTCAGGGTCTCGAGCGTGCCGAACGTCTTCGACGCGACGATGAAGAGCGTGGTCTCCGGGTCGAGGTCCGCGGTCTTCTCGTAGATGTCGGCGGGGTCGATGTTCGACACGAAGCGCGCCTCGAGCCCCTCCTGCACGTACGGCTTGAGGGCCTCGTAGACCATGACCGGGCCGAGGTCCGAGCCGCCGATGCCGATGTTCACGACCGTCTCGATGCGCTTGCCGGTGACACCGGTCCACGAGCCGTCGCGGACCTGCTCGGCGAAGGCGTAGACCTTGTCGAGCGTGGCGTGGACGTCGGCGTCGACGTCCTGCCCGTCGACCACGAGGGCGGGCTCGATGCCCTTCGGCCGACGGAGGGCGGTGTGCAGGACGGCGCGGTCCTCGGTCACGTTGATGTGCTCGCCGGCGAGCATCGCCTCGAAGCGCTCGGCGACGCCGGTGTCCTTCGCGACCTGGAGCAGGGCGCCGAGGATCTCGTCGTCGACGAGGCCCTTCGACAGGTCGACGGTCAGGTCGGCGGCCTGGAACGTGTAGCGCTCGGCACGACCGGGGTCGCTGTCGAACCAGCCGCGCAGGTCCGGGGTGAAGCCGTCGGCGATGCCGGCGAGCTTCTTCCAGCCGTCGGTCGATGTGGGGTCGACGGGAGCGGATTCGGTCACTTCGGTCCTCCTGGGTACCTTCAAGACGTACTGGACCGCGGGTCACCGCAGCGCTGCGTCGCGGACCACGTCCGAGCGTAGTGCCGTCGGGGTGTCTCCGCGCACAGCCCGACGGCGGTCGCCCACGGGCCGAGCGACGAACCACCCGGCTCCGCACCCGACCGAGCGCCGCACGCTCGGCGGCTAGGGCAGGAGTGCTGCGAGGGCGTCGGTCACCGGGCCGTCGGTCGCCGCCCGCCAGCCCCGGCCCGCCCACAGGTGGAGTCGGTGCGGGTCCCCGACCGCGGCTGCCTCGCTCCGGATCGGCCGCGTCAGGTGGTGCAGGGCCGGGTACCCGAGCGGGGCGTCCGGGTGCGCACGGGTGAACGCGTTGGCGAGGCTCCGCGCCGGGCGTCCGGTGAAGGCGCGGGTCACGACCGTCCGGTCGAAGGCCCGGTCGGTGAGCGCGGCACGGTGGGTGGCGGAGGTGCCGGCCTCGTCGGTCCGCAGCACGGCGGTGCCGACGGCGACGGCGGCCGCACCGGCGTCCAGCTGGGCGCGCACCGCGTCGGCCGTCCCGAGTCCGCCCGCCGCGACCACGGGCAGCCGCACGGCGGCGGTGACCCGGCGGACCAGGTCCTGCAGCGGCACGGGCGCGGGTGTCGCTGCCGCGTCGAGGACCGCCGAGTGCCCGCCCGCCGCCTCCCCCTGCACGAGCAGCACGTCGACGCCGCGCTCGGCGGCCGCGCGTGCCTCGGTGACGCTCGTCACGGACTGCACCGTCAGGACGTCCCGGCGGCGGAACTCGTTGACCACCGACGCAGCCGGGATCCCGAAGGTGAACGACACGACCGGCACCGGGTCGTCGAGCAGCAGTCCGAGCTTGTCCGACCAGGCGTCGTCGTCCTCGTGCTTCGAGGGCAGCGGGCGCCCGGCGTCCGCCTCGAGCTCGGCGCGGTAGGCCTCGTACACGCCGTCGTCGACCGGCACGGGTGCCGGCACGAACAGGTTCACGCCGAAGGACCCGGTGCCGCTCGACCGGACCGCGGCGACCTGTGCGGCGAGTGCGTCGGCGTCGAGGTACCCACCGGCGAGCTGTGCGAGGTGTCCCGCGCGCCCCGCGGCCGACACGAGCGCGGGCGTGCTCGGCCCACCCGCCATCGGCGCGACGTGGACGGGCGCCGCGGCACCGAGGACACCCGGGAGGGATCGCATGCGCCCATCCTGCCCGCCCCGCCCCGCCCGGAGCCGGGGCCCGCCCCGCCCGCAGCCGGAGCGCCCCCGTCCGTCAGTCCGACGGCGTGAAGCGCCGCAGCCGCAGGCTGTTCGTCACCACGAACACGGACGAGAACGCCATCGCCGCACCCGCCAGGACGGGGTTCAGCAGTCCCGCCATCGCGAGCGGGATCGCCGCGACGTTGTACGCGAAGGCCCAGAAGAGGTTGCCGCGGATCGTCCGGAGCGTCGCCCGCGACAGCTGGACCGCGTCCGCCACCACGGTGAGCCGACCGCTGACGACCGTGACGTCGCTCGCCGCGATCGCCGCGTCGGTCCCCGCTCCCATGGCGATGCCGAGGTCCGCCGCCGCGAGTGCCGCAGCGTCGTTCACCCCGTCGCCGACCATCGCGACGGTCCGCCCCTCGGCCTGCAGCCGCCGGACGGTCTCGAGCTTGGACGCGGGGGTCGCCCTGGCGTGCACGTCGTCGATGCCGACCCGGTCCGCGACGGCGCGGGCGGCACCCTCGTTGTCACCGGTGAGCAGCACCGGACGCAGGCCGAGCCCGACGAAGCGGCGGACGGCCTCGGGTGCCTCGGGCTTCACGGTGTCGCCCACGACGACCGCGCCGAGCAGGGCACCACCCCGGGCGACGAGGACCGCGGTCCCGCCGTCCGCCTCGGCAGCACCGACCCGTGCGGCCAGGGCGTCGTCGACACGGACGGCCCAGGCCTCGGCGAGCCACCGGGCGGTGCCGACGACGACCACCTCGCCGTCGACCACGCCCTGCACGCCCGCGCCCGGGGTCGCGGTGAACTGCTCGGCGACCGGGACGTCGAGACCGCGCTCCCGGGCGGCCCGGACGACCGCGCGGGCCACGGGGTGCTCGGAACCGTCCTCGACCGCGGCGGCCAGCGCGAGCAGTGTCGCGTCAGCGTCGGGCGCGGCACCGATCGGGAGGACCGCCGACAGGCGCATCTCCCCCGTCGTCACCGTGCCCGTCTTGTCGAGCACGATCGTGTCGACGGCGCGGGTCCGTTCGAGGGCCTGCGGGCCGCCGATCAGGATGCCGAGCTGCGAACCGCGGCCCGTCCCGACGAGCAGGGCCGTGGGCGTCGCGAGCCCGAGCGCGCACGGGCAGGCGATGATGAGCGTCGCGACGGCGGCGGTGAACGCGGCGGTCAGGGAACCACCGGCGACGAGCCAGCCGACGAAGGCGACCACGGCGAGGCCGATGACGACCGGCACGAAGACCGCCGAGACCCGGTCGGCCAGCCGCTGGACGGCGGCCTTGCCGGTCTGCGCTTCCTCGACGAGACGCCCCATCCGGGCGAGCTCGGTGTCGGCACCGACGGCGGTGACCTCGACCACGAGCCGACCCCCGACGTCGATGGTGGCGCCGGTGACGCGGTCGCCCGGACGGACCTCGACGGGGACGGACTCGCCGGTGAGCATGCTGAGGTCGACGGCCGACGAGCCCTCGCGCACGACGCCGTCACTCGGGATCCGCTCGCCCGGGCGGACGACGACCACGTCGCCGACGACGAGCGAGGCGGCGGGCACGCGGGTCTCGACCGGACCGGACGGCCCGTCGCGGAGGACCGACGCGTCCTTCGCGCCGAGCTCGAGCAGTGCGCGGAGCGCCGCGCCGGAGCGCTGCTTCGCCCGTGCCTCCATGTACCGCCCGGCGAGGATGAACACGGTCACGGCTGCGGCGACCTCGAGGTAGAGGTCGCTCGCCTCGGGGTCGGACGCGAACCACGAGAAGGTCATGTGCATGCCGGGGCGACCGGCGTCACCGAGGAAGAGCGCGTACAGGGACCACCCGAAGGCGGCGAGCACCCCGACGCTGACCAGCGTGTCCATGGTCGCGGCGCCGTGCCGGGCGTTCACCCACGCCGCCCGGTGGAACGGGAGCGCACCCCAGACGGCGACGGGCGCGGCCAGTGCCAGGGCCGCCCACTGCCAGTTCGGGAACTGCAGGACCGGCACCATCGAGAGCAGCACGACGGGCACGGCGAGCACCGTCGAGACGACGAGCCGCTGCCGCAGGGGCGCGGTGGTGTCGTCCCGGGCGGAGTCGTCGTCCGCGTCGACGTCGTTCCCGGCTGCCGGCTGCCGCACGTGCACGGTCGCGCCGTACCCGGCGGCCTCGACGGCCGCCACCAGGGCAGCCGTGTCGACCGTGCCGGGATCGGTGACCGTGACCTGCGCCTGCTCCGTGGCGTAGTTCACCGTCGCCGAGACACCCGGCAGCTTGCCGAGCTTCCGCTCGACGCGGTTCGCGCACGAGGCGCAGGTCATCCCCGTGATGTCGAGCTCGACGACGCCGTCGCTCACCGGGTCACGACCTCGTACCCCGCCTCCGCGATCGCGGCGCGCAGGGCCTGGTCGTCGATCGGGCTGTCCGACGTGACGGTGACGGACGACGATCCGCCCGGCACCAGGTCGACGGCGACGTCCGTCACACCGGTGAGCTCGGAGACCTCCTCGGTCACGCTCGCCACGCAGTGCTCGCAGGTCATCCCGGTCACGGCGACGGTCTCGGTGGTCATGGTTCCTCCTCGGGAGTGGTGGTCGTGTGGGTCAGGAGCGGACGAGCCGGGCGATCGCGTCGCTCGCCTCGCGCACCTTCGCGTCGGCGGCGTCGCCACCCTCGGACACGGCCTCGGCGACGCAGTGACGCAGGTGGTCCTCGAGCAGCGACAGGGCAACCCGTTCGAGCGCCCGGTTCGCCGCGGAGATCTGGGTGAGCACGTCGATGCAGTACGTCTCGTCCTCGACCATGCGGGCGATCCCGCGCACCTGCCCCTCCGCGCGGCGCAGCCGCTTGAGCAGGTCGCCCTTGTCCTCGATGTACCCGACGTGTGCGTGCTGTGCGTTCGGCATCCCGACCTCCGTCCTCGACAACAGGGTACCCCCCTGGGGTATTCCTGCGGTCACGAGCCACTGTGCATCGCAAAATCTCCTGAGAATTATTCACTGATTGCCAGGACGGCCCGCACCCTCAGCGGACGGACCGCGCGGCCGGACGGATCGCCGCGCTGGTGCGGATCGAGCCGGGACGCACCGGACGGGAGGCCCGTGGCGGCGCCGCCACGCGCCTCCCGTCCGATGCCGCTCACGACCGTCACGGGAGCGCGCATCCCGGACAGTGCTGGCATGATGCGCGGGTGAGCACCTCGTCGACGAACGGTTACCGCCGGCTGCGGTTCACCGAGAGTGACGGCACCGACTACGCGCGGATCTTCTCCGCCGAGTACAACGGCAAGGACCTCGGGACCGAGACCTACGTCACCGAGGGCACCCGCTACGAGTACACGATCGTCGGCGACGACGACGTCACCCTCCGCACGATGCGTGCCGAGGGCGGGCGTCGGGGCGGGGTGATCGGCCCGCGGAGCGACCACGTGGTGTTCTGGCTCACGAAGGGCCGGCTCGAGATGCACTTCGCGGACCGCACCAGGGTGATCGAGCCGGGGAGCCCGTACATCGCCTCGGCGTCCGAGGCCTACCGCTTCGAGTCGGCCGACACCGTCTACAACGGCCTGCACGTGTCGGACCCGTTCCTCCGGTCGGTCGGCGAGGAGCTCGGCTACCGCCTGCCCGAGGGACCGCTGCTGTTCGACCAGCAGGACGAGGCGATCGCGCGACGCGAGCCGCTCCGTCGCCTGGTGCAGGACCTCGCACCCGCCCTGCTCGACGACCGCGTGGTGGGCTCGATGCGGACCGCGCTGAACCGGCGGCTCGCGGTGGTCGTGCTCGACACCTTCCCGATCCGCAACCGCGGCCAGGACGTCCCCGTGGCGAACCGCCTGCGCGACGCGATCCGGCACATCGAGGCGCACGCGCAGGACCGTCCGTCCGTCCCCGACATCGCCGCGGCGTGCGGGCTGAGCCAGCGCGGGCTGCAGGACGTCTTCGCGCGGACGCTCGGCACCACGCCGAACCGCTTCATGCGCGACCACCGGCTCGACTGTGTCCGTCGCGAGCTCCTCCGCGCGGTCGGCGACGAGGGCGTGACCCCCGTCGCGCGGCGGTGGGGCTTCACCAACCCCGGGCGCTTCGCCGCCGCCTACCGGGAGCGCTTCGGCGAGGATCCGGCCACGACCCTGCGGAGCTCGCGCGCCGCGCGGCCCGAGTCCGGCCGGACGTCCTGGCGGGTGCGGCGCGCCGTGGCGCACATCGTCGAGCACGCCGGCAGCGACCTGACCGTCGACGACATCGCCGACGCGGCGGGGGTGCGACCGCGCCGGCTGCAGCAGCTCTTCCAGCAGGAGTGCGGGCTGTCGCCGATGGCGTACGTGCGCTCCGTACGCGACGCTGCGTCGCGCAACACCGGGGCCGGTATCGGCGGCTCCGACTGACCGATCCCCGTCGGGGTACACGGAGAACCGTCGTTCTGGCGCTTTCCCTGGAAGAGCGCTGAATCAGCGGACACCCGCGTGACGAAGGTCGGTGTCAGCCCGTCTCATCCGTGAACAGCAACCGCTGGGAACGAGTCCCGGCGGGCACTCGAAGGGAGCAACCAATGGCTGACACCACCAACCTCACCTCTGCCGCCACCAGCTCGACCGGCACCCACGCGTCCGGCTCGACCTCGGGCAAGACCACGATCGACGACACCGTCGTCTCGAAGGTCGCCGGCATCGCCGCCCGCGAGGTCAACGGCGTGCACTCGCTCGGCAACGGCGCCGCCCGTGCCATCGGCGCGATCCGCGACGCGATCGGCCAGCGTGACTACGGCCAGGGCGTCAAGGTCGAGGTCGGCGAGAAGCAGGTCGCTGCCGACGTGACGATCGTGGCCGAGTACCCGGTCTCGCTGCAGCAGGTCGCCGACGGTGTCCGTTCGTCGGTCGCCCGCGCCCTGCAGCAGATCGTCGGCATGGAGGTCGCCGAGGTCAACGTCACCGTCCAGGACGTCTACATCCCGGGTGACGACGACGACAACGAGGACAAGAAGGAGTCGCGCGTTGAGTAACACACTCGTCGGCGCGCTGATCGGCGCCATCCTCGCTGTCGTGGCCCTGCAGTTCGGGTTCTGGGGCTTCGTCCTGGTGATCGTGTTCGGTCTGATCGGTGCCCTCGTGGCCGCGATCACCTCGGGCAAGATCGACCGCGGCGCCCTGACCGACGTGCTGACCGGACGCCGGAGCTCCCGGTGAGCGCCGGCCCGGGGAGCCTCCCGGTGAGCGCGGTCCCGGGCCGGGTCGAGATCACCGCCCGGGCGCTGACGGCGCTGGCCCGGGCCGTCGCAGCGGAGCGTCTCGGCGCCCCCGCGAAGCGGCTCCGGGTCGGGCTGGAGGACCACGACGGCGCGCTCGCGCTCGAGGTCACCGGCCCGATCGCCGCCGGCGGGGACATCGTCTCCGCCGCGACGACGGCCGCTGACACGATCCGCTCCCGCGTCGGGGACCTCTCCGGCCGACGGGTGGGTCGGACCCACATCGAACTGACCGGGATCGTGCGTGAGCACGAGGGCCGGGTCCGGTAGGAGGAGCCATCATGAGCACCGAACAGCTCGAGAAGCGGCTGCGTCGTCGCAGCATCCACCGGTCCCGGTCCACCGCCCTGGCAATCACCCTGATCATCGTGGTGTTGGTCGCGGCGTGGATCGGCACCGAAGCGGTCCTGAAGGCCATCGGGCAGGGCCCGCTGGTTGCGGACCCGCAGACCGTCGCCGACACCGCCCTGAAGCCCGACGCAGCGTTCACGACCATCGCCGAGGTCATCGCCGCCGTCCTGGTGATCCTCGGCATCATCCTCATCGTGTTGGCGATCAAGCCCGGCCGGCAGCCCCGGTCCGGGATCGACCGGGACCGCGGCGCGGTCGTGATCGACACCCGCATCCTGGCCTCCACCGCCCAGAACGCCGCCGCCCTGGCAGCAGGCGTCCCGGAGTCCAACACCAGTGCCTCCGCCAGGGGCCACCACACCGAGGTGCACGTGGTGCCCCTGTCCGGCATCCCCGTCGACCGCCATGTCGTGGAACAGGCGGTCCAGGACCGGCTCGGTCGGCTCGGCGGCAAGCACGGCTCGTCGGTGAAGGTCACCGTGGAACAGAAGGGAACCCTGGCATGACCACCACCAACCGCGGCTTCAACCGGGTCCTGCTGTTCCTGATCGGCCTGATCAGCATCATCGTCGGCGCGGTCATCGGCGCCGGTGTCCTGCAACCCGTCCGCGACGCCCTCGGGCAGGTCGTGACCCTGCCGGAGCAGGTCAGCGTCCCCGACACCGCCCTGTGGATCATCGCCGCCGTCTGCGCGGTGGTCATCGTCCTGGCGTTGGTCGTGGTGTTCACCCGCGGTGGCGGCGGCACCAGTGTCGCCGTCCGGGAACGCTCCGGCGACGACCAGGTCACCGTGAACGTCGCCCTCGTCCGGGACGTCATCGACCACGAACTCACCGGCATCCACGACATCGTCGGCTCCAAGGTCGACACGTACCTGGTGAAGCAGACCCGCGCGGCGCGGATCAAGGTCCACGTCCGCCGTGGTGGGGACGCGGTCACCGTCCTCGACGCCGTCGACCACGCCCTGAGCACCCTGGATGCCACCCTCGGCCGGCAGATCCCGGTCCTGGTCCACCTCACCGGCGGCACCCGCACCGCACTGGCACGCACCACCCGCGTCCAGTAACGCGACCACCAGCACCACCGCACCACCAGCACCACCAGCACCACCGCACCACCGCAAGCGGGCCGGACGAGGCGACCAGTGCCTCCCGGCCGTCACCACCGGGCGACAGCCCACGAGCGAGAAGGGAACCCACCATGGAACTCGACGACAAGATCAAGAACGCTGCCCAGGACCTGACCGGCAAGGCCAAGGAGGCCTTCGGCAACGCGACGAACAACGACGAGAAGGTCGCGGAGGGCAAGAAGGACCAGGCCGCGGCGAGCGCCAAGCAGACCG
The DNA here is from genome assembly GCF_030362975.1 of Curtobacterium subtropicum. NCBI lineage: Bacteria > Bacillati > Actinomycetota > Actinomycetes > Micrococcales > Microbacteriaceae > Curtobacterium > Curtobacterium subtropicum. The sequence goes on along the minus strand of NZ_JAUCMM010000002.1, from coordinate 119,188 downwards.
GCGAGGACGTCAAGGACGTCTTCAAGAAGTAGCGGACCACGGCCGTCGGCCCCCCCCGGGGGGCGACGGCCGTCCTGTTCACGAGGAGGAAGCCATGCAGCACGATCCGAACGCCCGGACGCAGATCACCGAGGTCGACCTGCCGTCCGAGCTGACCACCCCGCTCCCCGAGGATGCCGGGCCACTGGTGGTCGCCGCCCGCACCGCGGCGGAGACGGCGCTCGGCGTGCCGGGCGTCCACCACCTGGGCGGGCTCGTCGCCCGGGCCGCCGACCGCATGCGATCGCAGCTCGGTCGCACCGCCGGAGCCCCCGGCGTCCAGGTCGACGACAACGACGGCACGCTCGACGTGACCGTCTCCGTGGTCGTCAGCTACCCGCACCCGGTGCTCGAGGTCGCCGACGAGGTCCGCCGTCAGGTGGCCGCGGCGGTGTCGCAGCTCGGCGCCGGGCAGCCCACCACCGTCGACGTACGCGTGCTCGACGTGCACGGCCCCTTCGACGACGAACCGACGCCGGTCGACAAGGCCCGCGAGGCCGTCGGTGACGCGGTCGACCGCACGAAGGAAGCCGTCTCGGGCGCCGCGGAGAACGTCCGCGACGGCGCCGCCGAGGTCGCCGAGCGGGCACGCGATGCCGCGCGGGACGCCGCGGACGCCACACGGGAGGCCGCCGGCCGTGCGCGGGACGCTGCCGGTGACGCCGTCGACCGCGCTCGGGCGACCGCCGCCGACCTGGGTGACCGGGCATCCGACGCGATCGACACCGCCCGCGAAGAGACCGCGGACGCCGTCGACACCGCGCGGGAGAAGACCGCAGACGCCGTCGACGCCGCGCGGGAGACCGCGTCCGACGCGGCCGAGCGCGCCGCGGAGAAGTCCTCGGACGCCGGAGACGCGGCGAAGGAGGCGGTGAGCGCAGCGAAGGACGCCGCGGAGGACGCCTCGCAGGAGATCCGGGACCGTGCATCGAGTGCTGCCGCAGCGGCGACCGACGCCGCAGCGGACGCCGGTGCCGCGGCCTCGGACGCGGTCGACGCGGCAGCGAGCGCGACGAAGGACGGCGCTGCCTCCTCGGCACACGGCGACACGTCCGACACCGGGACGTCCGAGACCACCGGCACGTCCGACACGGACGAGCGCGTCGCCGCCGCCCTCGACGAAGCGGCCGACCGCATCGAGCACGCTGCCGACGTCGTCCGCGACGAGGCCGACGCCCACCACGACGGCACCGCCGCGCACCGCAGCGACGACGGCGAGGCTGACGCCGAGGCCCGGCGATGACCACCGCGTGGGCGGGACGACGGGGCTCGACCGCTCGTCGTCCCCGTCCGCGCGGTGTCTGGATCACGTCGGGCATCGGCATCGTGCTGGTGCTCGCCGTGGCCCTCGGTGCGTACCTCCCGCTGGTCGGGTTCCTCGGCGGGGTGACCGCCACCACCGCCGGACTCGTGCCGTTCCCGTTCATCCGGATCGCCCTCGTCACGCTGCTCGGCGTGGTGGTCGTCCTCGCCCTGCTGCTCTGGGCACTGACCCGGCGCCACACGGTCACGTCGGTCTTCGCGATCGTCCTCGCCGTCCTGGTCAGCCTCGCGGTCACCGCCTACCCAGTCGTGACGATCGCGATCGCCTCGGCAGATCGTGCCGGTGACGTCTGGCCGATCATCACCGATCTCTGGCAGCGCTTCACCGGCTGACCCGCACCGCAGAGCACCACAGTCCCACGACGGACCCGCGACCCGAACGCGGGTCCGTCGTGTTCTCCGTCCGCCGTCCGAGCGCTGCGGGTGACGCGGTTGCGCGTCGGTCAGCGTCCGGTGCGCGATCCGGTCCGGAGTCGCCGGAGCCCCTCGTCGATCGAGACCGTCGGAGTCCAGTGCAGCTCCGCCCGTGTCCGCCGCTGGTCGAACCAGTGCGCCGTCGACAGCTGCTCGGCGAGGAACCGCGTCATCGGCGGCTCGTCCGCACCGGGACGCACCCGCCACACTGCCTCGACGACCGAGCCGGCAGCGCGGGCGAGCGCTGCGGGCACGTGCAGCCGCGGTGCCGGGACCCCGGACGCCGTGCAGATCCCCGCCAGGAGCTCCCCCACGGGCCGGGGTTCGCCGTTCGTCACGACGTAGGCGTTGCCGTGCACCGCGTCGTCGGTCGCGTGCTCGAGCGCGGCGACCATCGCCGATGCGGCGTTGTCGACGTAGAGCGTGTCGATGAGCGCGGCGCCCGAGTCGAGGAGCGGCAGCCGCCCGGTGCGTGCGCGATCGACGATGCGACCGACGAGCTGGGTGTCCCCCGGCCCCCACACCAGGTGCGGTCGGACGGCGACGACCGCGAAGCCCGGCGCGTCCGCCGCGAGCGCCAGCAGTTCGGCGGCAGCCTTCGTGCGCGCGTAGTGCCCGCGCGCGGCGGTCGGCTCGGCGGGGTCGGCGGCGGCGCCCGCCAGTGACGATCCGGTGTGCGCCACGGACGGCGACGACACGAAGACGAAGCGGCCGACCCCGGCGGCACGCGCGGCGTCGACCAGCGCGCTCGTCCCGGCGACGTTGACGTGGGCGAAGTCGGCCGGGTCGCCCGCGAGCGACACCTTCGCCGCCAGGTGCACCACGGCCTCCACACCGTCCACCGCACGCGCGACCGCCGCGGCGTCGGTCATCGTGCCGAGGGCGTCCTCGGCCCCGTGGACCCCGGAGGGCCGACGCTGGAACGTCCGGACGTCGTGCCCGGCGTCGCGCACGGCGGCGGCCGTCGCCCGGCCGAGGAACCCGCTGGCCCCGGTGACGAGGACCCTCACGGGCGGACCATCCGGCCGCCGCCGAGCACCGTCGACGCCCACCGCGACAGCCGTGCGCGATCGACCTTGGAGTTGTGCCGGATGTCCGTCGGCAGGACCGGCACGACGAGCACCGCGGCGAGCGGGATCCCTGCTGCCGCACGGACGGCGGCGGCGAGGTCAGCCGACGCGAGGCCCGGACGTCGTGCTGCGGGGAGGGTCTCGACGACGGCGACGACCTGCTGGGTGCCCGCGGGCCCGGTCCCGACGATGCCCGCCCGGCCGACCCCGTCGACCCGCTCGATCCGCTGCTCGGGCCCGACCGGGGTGACGACGCCGTCAGGGGTCGTCACGACGTGCTGCAGCCGACCCTCGATCCAGAGGCGACCGTCGGCATCGAGGTGCCCGACGTCGCCGGTGCGGTGTCCACGCGGGTCCCCGACCCCCGCCCGCGACACACGGTCGGTGCGCCAGAGCCGGTCGTACCGGTCACGGACGTGCGGTGCGGCGACGACGACCTCGCCGGTGGTCCCCGCCTGGTCCGTCAGGGCACCGGTCGGCGCACCGTCGGCGTCGAGCGGCGCGATGCGCACGCGGACACCGGTGGCCGGTCGCCCGACGCAGATGCCGCCGTCGGGTGCCGCCCCGGCCGCCCGCACGCCGTCCAGGTCGACGTCGGTCATGAGGAGTCCCTCGGTCATGCCGTAGGGGGTGTGCGCCGCCGCGTTCGGCATGAGGTCGGTCGCCGACGCGAGGAGTGCCGCGGACACCGGCGCACCCGCGGACAGGAACAGGCGCACGCGCGCGAGCGTCTGCCGGTCGGCTGCGGTCAGCGCGGACGACGTCGCGACGACGTTCGCGAGCGCGGCCGGCGAGAGGAACACCACGGACGCGTCGGCCGCCGCGACCGCGTCGGCCACCGCCCGCGCCGTCAGGGTTCGCGGAGCGGTGACGTCCATGTCCGGTGCCACCGAGCGGGCACCGAGGGCGGGGCCGAGCAGGGCGAAGGGCGCGAAACCCGCGACCAGTCCGGTGCCGACGCCGACGTCGTACTGCGCCGCGAGGACGTCGCGCACCGCGGCGAGCTGTCCATGCGTGTACACGACGCCCTTCGCCGGACCGGTCGAGCCCGAGGTGAAGAGGACGGCAGCCGGGGCGTCCGGCGAGGGTGCTGCGGGCAGGTCCGCTTCGGCTGCGAGTCGGCGGGCGCCGCGTCGGGCGACCTCGACGAGGGTGTGCTCCACCCCGAGGGCCCTCCGCGCGGGGGCCGGGAGCGTGACCGTCGCGATGCGCCGTCCCGGCCAGCCCAGCGCGCGAGCGGCGGCCAGGCCCGGCAGGGCGCCGATCACCCAGTCCGGCCGGGCACCGCGGACGGCACGGGTCAGGCCGCGGAGCCCGAGCCCGGCATCCGCCACCACCACGACCGCGCCGATGCGGACGCACGCGTAGAGCACCGCCGTCAGGTCGGCGCCGGGCGTGACGAGCAGGGACACCCGGTCGCCGGGGCGGACGCCGAGGTCGGCGAGCCCGGCGGCGACCTCGCGGACCCGTCGGGCGAGCAGCCGCCACGAGACCGTGCGCGGTCCACCGGCGGCGGCCATCTCGACGAGCGCCGGGCTCGTGTCCGTCGCGAGGTCGTCCAGGGCCGCCCAGAGCGGGCGGTGACCGAGACTCGGGTCGAGCGACGCGTCTCGAGCCGCAGCGCCCGAGATCGGTCGGGCACCGCGAGACTCGGGTGCGTCCTGCGTGCCGCCGCCGGGTGCGTGGCCGTCCGGCAGGCGGTCACCGAGCCAGTCGAGCACCGTCCCCGCGACGTCGGCGTCGTCCGGCAGCAGGTGCCCCGCGCCCTCGAAGCGGTGCACGTCGGCGTGCGGCACCCGGTCGACCAGGTCGTCGAGGTACCGCTCGAGGAACACCGGGTCGCGCGGCCCCCACATGACCAGCGCCGGGACGTCGAGCGCCGCGACACCGGCGGCGATGCGGTCGAGCTCGGCGGCGCTCGGGTGGGTGGCGTCGACCGGGATGTCCGCGACGAAGCCGCCGATGCCGCCGCGACGGACGGCACCGCGGTACGGCGCGCGGTAGGCGTCGGCGACGGGACGGTCGAGCGCCGGGTGCGCGATCGCGAGCGTCGTCTCGAGGAACGCCGGGGTCAGCACCGTCCCGCGCCCGAGCACGCCGGGGCGCAGCGCGAGCCGCAGCGGGGCGGGGATCGGGGCGTCGTCGGGCTGGTGCACGGCGGTGTTGCACGTCGCCACGCCCACCACGAGGTCGGGGTGGTCGACCGCCCAGCCGAGCGAGACGACACCGCCCCAGTCGTGCCCGAGGGTGACGACGGGCCCCGTGAGCCCGAGCTCGTCGGTCAGGGCGCCGAGGTCGCGGACGCGGTCGGCCAGGCGGTGCTGGTCCGCGGTGCGCTCCGAGAAGCCCATGTCGAGCTGGTCGACCGCGACCACGCGCCAGGCCGGGCCACCGGCCCCGGCGGCGTCGAGCGTGCGGGCGGCGACGGACCGCCACAGGTAGGACCACGTGGGGTTGCCGTGCACGCAGAGCAGGGTGCCGACCGGCGCGACGCCGAGCGCCTCGAGCTGACCGGCCGTGTCGAGGAGGTGCCAGGTGCGCGCGGGGCGAGCCGAGCCTCCCGGCCGACCGTCCGTCGACGCGGGGACCGTGACCAGGCGGGACCAGGCCGGGTCGAGTCCGGGCAGGGGCGGCGGGAGCGTCGCCGGAGCCGTGCTGGCGGCGACGCGCGGGAGGCCGGACCTCACCAGCGCAGTTCCATCATCGCCGTGTTGATGCCCGAGCCGACGCCGCCGAGGAAGACGCGGTCGCCGCGGGTGATGCCGCCGCGGTCGACCTCGTCGGCCAGGGTGATCGGGATCGACGCCGGACCGACGTTGCCGTAGCGCTGGTACGTGGTCGGCACCTTGGTGCGCGGGATGCCGATGGCCTCGACGAACGCGTTCGTGTGCACGTCGGAGACCTGGTGCAGGACGTAGCGGTCCATGTCGGCCCAGTCGAAGTGCGCGCGTGCCTCGTTCCAGGCGGCGACGACGAGCTCCATGCCGCCCTTGAGCAGCATCTTCGCGTCCGTGAACATCCCGTCCACGCTGCCGACGCACAGGTCGTACCACTGCGTCGCCGCACGGGTGACGCCGCCGATGATGCGGTGCCCCTCGGGGTGGACGTCGGACGGGCCGAGCACGGCGGCCGCGGCACCCGACCCGAGGGTCAGGCTCGCGAACTCGCTCATGAAGTCCTTGCGGTTCCGGCCGCCCTGGTTCAGGCGGTCGATCGTGTTGAGCTGCACCTGGTCGGCGTCCTCGCCGTCCACGATGAGCGCGTACTTGATCTGCCCGGAGTCGATCATGCCCGCGGCGACGCTCATCGCGTTGACGAAGCCGAGGCAGGCGTTCGCGATGTCGAAGTTGATCGCCGACGTCGGCAGTCCGAGCCCGTGGTGCAGGCGGACGGCGACGCTCGGCTCGAGGTGGGGGCGCGTGACGGAGGTGTTGATGAGCAGGCCGACGTCCTCCGGCCGGATGCCCGCCTCGGCCATGGCGCGGCGGCCGGCATCGATCGCGGCGTCCTGGAAGGTCTGGCCCTCGCCCCAGTTGCGGCGCTCGGTGACCCCGGCGACCCGCTCGAGCAGACCGGTCGGGAGCCGGAGCCGACGCAGGGCTCCGCGGAGGCGCGCCTCGATGTCCGCCGACGTCGTCACGCGGTCCGCGACGGTCGTCGCGACCGACAGGAGCGACACGTTCTGGTGCTTCGCCGTGGCGTTGCCGGGGCGCTCCGGTTCGCTGCTCGTCGACTGGTCGACCGGTCGTTCCGTCATGATCGTCACCGACACATACTTCCGCATCTGACCTGGGTACGCGATCCGGGTGCGCTGGGCGGCACCGGTCAGGCGTCCTTCGGCAGCTTGCGGACCTTCGACCGACGGCGGCGGCGGTCCGGGATCATCGACCGCATCTCCTCGAGCTTGCCGAAGCACAGCAGGCGGTCGCTGGCCTGCAGTTCGACGCCGCTGCGGGGGTTCGGGATCACCGAGGCGCCGCGGTGCAGGGTCAGGACCGTGATGTCCCGGTCCCACAGCCCGGACTCCTTGATCGTCTTGCCCACCAGGTCGGCGTTCGTGTGCACGAGGAGCTCGGCCACGCCGTAGCCGGTCGAGACGCTGAGGCGCTGCCGGACGTCGATCTCCGGGAACGCGACCTGGTTGCCGATGAAGTCGATGATCGCGCCGGCGACGTCGAGGCCGGTCGCACGCTCGATGCCCTCGAGGCCGGGCGACGAGTTGACCTCCATGACGAGCGGTCCGTCGTTGCCCTCGAGCATGTCGACCCCCGCGACGCGCAGGCCCATGATCTGCGCCGACCGCACCGCCGCTTCCTCGTACTCGGGGCTCAGCGTGACCTTCTCGACGGTGCCGCCGCGGTGCACGTTCGACCGGAACTCATCGCCGGAGGCGCTGCGTCGCATCGCGGCCACGACCCGGTCCCCCACGACCAGTGCACGGATGTCACGGCCCCGGCTCTCGGAGATGAACGCCTGGATGAGGACGTTCTGCTTCGTGGAGTGCAGGGTCTCGACGATCGACTCCGCGACCTTCGCCTCGGGCGCCAGGATCACGCCGATGCCCTGCGTCCCCTCGAGGAGCTTGATGACCACCGGCGCCCCGCCGACGCTGTCGATCGCCCCGCGGACGTCCGCGCGACTGTTCACGAAGGTGGTGGCCGGCATGCCGATGTGGTGCCGGGACAGGATCTGGTTCGCCCGGAGCTTGTCGCGCGAGTTCGTGATCCCCGTGGCCGTGTTCGGCGTGTAGACGTCCATCTGCTCGAACTGCCGGACCACCGCGGTGCCGTAGTAGGTGATCGAGTTGCCGATGCGCGGGAGCACGGCGTCGTAGTCGCTGAGCAGCTTGCCCCGGTACAGCAGGTCGGGCTCGTCGCCGGACAGGTCGATGGCGAAGCGCAGGGTGTTCAGCACCTTGACCTCGTGCCCGCGATCGACCGCTGCGGCACGCAGACGCTGCGTCGAGTACGCGTGCGGGGCGCGCGACAGGATGGCGAGTTTCATCGGGGTTGCTCCACGGGGTCGAGACGTCGACGGCGACGCTCAATCAAAGCATGCGACAGGATGGGCACATGGCCCGGAACCCGACGATCGCAGGATGGCGTGAGTGGGCTGCCCTGCCCGGGCTGGACCTGCCCTGGATCAAGGTCAAGCTCGACACCGGCGCGCGGAGCTCGGCGCTGCACGCGTTCGACCTCGAGGAGCTCCCCGGCGACCGGGTGCGCTTCTCGGTGCACCCGTGGCAGGACACCGACGCCGACGCCGTCACGCACGAGTGCGACGTGCACGACCGCCGCATCGTCCGGAGCTCGACGGGGCACACCCAGGAGCGCATCGTCGTGCTGACGCCGATCACCCTCGCGGGTCGCACGATCGACGCCGAGGTCACGCTGAGCAACCGCGACCAGATGGGATTCCGGATGCTCGTCGGCCGCGAGGCGCTGCGCCAGGGCTTCCTCGTCGACCCCGCGCGGTCGTTCATGGCGGGGCGGGCACCGAAGGAGATCCGGCGGCGCAACCGCGGTCGCGCCTGAGGCGCGGGAGCGCGCAGCGCTTGCGCTGCGGGGCGGCGCGCGGTGCTCCCGCACAACGGAAGGCACGCCGCGCCACGTCGTTCGGTGGTGCGGCGCGCTTCCCGTCGTGCGCGCCTCCCGGCGTGCGTCCCGCACGGAGGCGGACGGGAGGCGCGGGGCGGGCTGGCTCCGAGCCTCCCGTCCTCGGAAGAGCCGTGTTCCACAGGCTTCGTCGCACCTGTACTGAAATGCTACGTTCTACGCATTGCCGATCGGGTGATGGGGGTGGAACGTGGGGTTCGAGTTCGACGACGCCGCAGCTGCGCGGCTCGCAGCGTGCGCTACGCAGGCTGCGCTGGCGCTGCGTGGGAGCGCGTGGGCGCGACGCAGCGCTGCCGAAGCAGCACTGCGCGACTTCGACGGCGGGTACGCGCGCCTGTTCGAGACCGCCAGGACCGTCGAATTCGAGGACCGGGTACGCCTCGCACGCGCGCTCGACGACCTCGCCGACCAGGTGCGGATCGCCTTGCACCAAGCCTCGCGGGAGCGCCGGCGCCGGTCGGAGCTCGCGGCCTGGCAGCGACGAGCGGCCGACCGCCAGCACGCGCTGGTCGGCGTCGGAGCCGTGTGGGAGCCCGTACTCGATGCGAGCGCGGCGATGTTCGACCGGGAACCCACCGATCCCCCGATCACGCCGACGCCCGTCACCGCGACGTTCCGCGCTCGACACCGACGGCGCGCCGGTGGGCAGTCGACCGGGCGCAGCAGTGCCGACCCGGACCGGCTGCGACAGTTCGCCGAGACGGCTCAGGCGCAGGACGGCGTGACGGAGCAGGACCTCGTCCGCGTCCGCAACGCCTGGGCGGGGTTCCGCGACCGGTGCGGGTGGGTCCCCGTCGATGCGCCCCCGCTGCCGAGCGGCTTCGGCGCCTACCTCGACGAGAACGCCGAGGACGCCCGCTGGGCAGCGCGGGTCGCCGACGCGTTCGAGGCTGCCGGCGGAGGGTCGGTCGCCGATACCGCGCTCGACGTCGCGGGAGCGTCGGCCCTGTCCCCGGTGGCACAGCGACTGCTGGACCCGTCCATGACCCCGGCGGAGGTCGCGGCGGCGTGGAAAGATCTCGGTCTCATCGCCGAGGACATCGCGGCACTCCCGCTCCGCACACAGGTGCAGCTGGCGAACCTCGACGGGCTGCCTGCCGTCGCTCGTGACGTGGCCTCGCGGCGGGTGCTCGCCGCGGCGGTGAGGGACCCGGAACGGTTGTACCGGCTCTTCGGCTTGGCCTCCACGTACGGCGCGGTGAGCATCGAGGAGTTCACCGCACAGGTCCGCGCGCTCGCTCGAGGCCTCCAGCGAGCTGACCGGATCGCGGCCGACCTGCCCGCGCCGACCGCGAAGGTGGCGCAGCTCGTCGGCTTCGGCGTCGCGAACGGCGCTCCCGTCGCCGCGGTCGTGTTGGGCGACCTGGACACCGCCGAGAACGTCACGGTGAACGTCCCAGGTGCGACGACGACCCTCGACAGCACGCTCCAGAAGGTGCGCGCTGCGTCGGGGCTGCTCAACTCCGCGGCACGACTGCAAGGCTCGACGTCGTTCGCGGTCGTGTCCTGGTTCGGCTACCGCGCGCCTGCCTTGCCCGAGGTCCCGGCGCAGGGACGAGCCGCCGCCGGTGGGGCCCAACTGGCGTCCTTCCTCGACGGCATCCACGACAGTCGAGGCGGGGCACCGCGTCGACTCACGGTGCTCGGCCACTCGTACGGCTCGACGACCGCAGCCGAAGCACTGGTCCAGACCCGACACCGCGTCGACACCTTCGTCACCTACGGATCGGTGGGCTTCACGGACGCGACGAAGCCGGAACACCTCAACGTCGACCGCGTGTACGCAACGGAAGGGCAGGCGGACCACACCGCCATCAAGGGCAGGGTCGGGCGGACCGATCCACGTGACCTGCCGGACGTCGAGGTCTTCAGCTCCGAAGCGGCGGGCGGCCTCGCGGCCGTGACAGGCCACGACATGTACCCCGAGGCCGCCGGCCAGGTCGGTTACCTGACCCCCGGTTCAACTGCTCAGGACACCATCTCGCAGATCATCGCAACGGGAGGGCGAGGATGAAGACCATGCGATCGATCCGCGCCCTCATGGCGATCGCCGTCTGCACCTGGCTCCTGTCCGGGTGCACGGCAGGAGGAGGCCACATGTCCGTCGACGCCGCAGGCCTGACGCAGGAGGACGTCGCACGGATGTCGCTCCACGAGGAGTTCGACCGGTACCACGAGCACTACGAACGGATGCAGCAGGTGCTCGCCGCCGCGCAACATCGGGTGCACGACAGCGAGTGGCGGTGGGTAGGAGGCGACCGTGTCCCGGGGATCGGTGGTGACGGCGTCGTCCCGTTGGTCGGTTCGACCACCGAGAACAGCTACGACCAGCGCACATCACGTGTCTGGTCCTCCCCTGGCGCCGGCAGCGACCGTCGTGAACTGCGAGCGATGATCGACTACTTCGAGGACCAGGGCTGGCCGTGGCGAGAACGAACGCTCGGGAAGAACCACGACGTGTGGGCGGTCACCGACGACGGCTGGCACATCCAGTACCTCATCGTCAGCAACGGCAACCACGCCCTCACGATCTACAGCGAACTCTTCTGGACCAACGACGGACTCGAGCTCACCGAGGCCGTCGGCGGCCGCAACGACGGGGAGTACCCCGAGGAGTCGCTCCCCGGCGAGTTCCCGCCGTTCCCGAAGTGGAGCGACCCGATCATCCGACCGCCGAAGACCTGAGCACGCGTCACTCACGACGACCGGGATGACGCTCCGTGACGACGGCCGTTCCCCTGCCGAGCAGACGTGCCTACGCTCCACGCACCGGCCCGCTCGCCGGCGCCCCGGACCCGAGGAGACCGACGTGACCGACCAGACCATCGCCCGCCAGGTGGACGACTTCAACCGGGGCTTCACCGCCCAGATCGGCCCGGAGCTGTCCGCGGTCTTCGACGGCGAGCAGGCCGACCTGCGCGCCTCGGGCGTACCCGACGGGGCCGTCGGCGCTGGTGAGACCGCTCCGGACGCGCGGCTCGTCACCCCGGCGGGCGAGGAGACCTCGCTCACGGCGGTCCGCGGTTCCACCCCGACCGTCATCGTCTTCTACCGCGGCGCCTGGTGCCCCTACTGCAACATCACCCTGCGCACGTACCAGCAGGACCTCCTTCCGGCGCTGCACGAGCGCGGCGTGCAGCTCGTCGCCGTGTCGCCGCAGACGCCGGAGGCCACCGAGCAGTCGATCGCGAACGGTGAGCTCGCGTTCCCCGTGCTCACCGATCCGGAGAACGTGCTCGCCGGGCGCTTCGGCATCGTCACGGAGCCGAGTGCCGCCGCACGAGTCGCGCACACGGAGCTCGGCTTCGACGTCGCCGACAGCAACGCCGACGACACCGCGGCGATCCCGTTCCCGTCGGTCTTCGTGATCGACACCGACGGCGTGGTCCGCTTCGCGGACGTGCACGTCGACTACACGACCCGCACCGAGGTCGCGGACGTCCTGACCGCGGTCGACGACCTGGTGGCCCCCGCGCACTGACCGGCCGACGCGCAGCCGAGAGGGGTCCGACGGGAGGCACGGTGCGGGTGACGGGCGTTCGTCACCCGCACCGCGCCTCCCGTCCGCGCTGGGGCCGGCTCCTCAGGGCAGGAGTGCGGACGCGACCGCACGAGCGGTGGCGGCGTTCGCCGCAGGGTCGCGCAGGCGCATCGCGAGTGCGCCGGAGACGAGCAGCAGGAGCTGTTCGGCGAGCGCTGGGGCACGATCGCCCACGACCGGCCTGGCCGTCTCGGTGAGCCGCCGGCGCAGGGTGCCGGTCTCGCGGTCGAGGACGGCGCGCAGGTCCTCCGGGGCGTCGACGTACTCGGCAGCGGTCCCGAGGAACGCGCACCACCGGGAGCCCGTCGGGGTGGACCGGAAGTCGTCGAGCGCGTCGAAGACGGCGAGGAGCCTGCCGCGGTCGTCCGCCGCCCGCTCGAGCGCGCGGTCCCAGGTCGCGACCCAGTCCTGGTGGCGCCGGTCGAGCGCTGCGGCGACGAGGGCTTCCTTGCTCGGGTACCCGCGGTAGAGCGTCGCCGACGACACCCCCGCGCGCTCGAGCACGGCGTCGATCGGCGTCGCCGCAATGCCCCGTGTGAAGAAGAGCTCCTCGGCAGCGTCGAGCACCCGCTGCTCGGTTCCTGGACGCATCGCCATGCCGCCAGCCTAGGGTCGCAAGAGTGAAACGGTCGTTTTCGTTGCGGACTCGCATCCTGGTGGTCGGCGGGCTCGGTCTCGTCGCCTCGACGTACGGGCTGGTGCGCCTGGCGTACGGGCTGTTCCTGCCGGACGTGCAGCGCGACCTCGGCTTCGGGGCGGACGTCGGCGGGGCGGTGTCCTCGGCCGCTTCCGTCCTGTACTGCGTCGGCGCCGTCGTGGGGTTCCTCCTCGCGGGCCGCGCTGCCCGGTGGCTCGTCCTCGGCGCGGCGCTCACGGCGGGCGCGGGCGCGATCGTGATGGCTGCGAGCCCGACGACCCCGGTGTTCGGGGCGTCCGCCGTCGTGGCGTCGACCGGCGCCGGACTCGCGTCGCCGGCGATGGTGCAGCTGGTCGCCGGTCGGGTCGACGGCGCGGCACGCGACCGGGCACAGGCGGTCGTGAACTCCGGCACGGGTCCGGGGCTCGTCGCCGCCGGGCTGCTCGCGCTCGTGCTGCTGCCGGACTGGCGGACCGCGTGGACCGTCGCCGGGGTCCTGACGCTGCTGGTCGGGGCCGTGGTGTTCCTCGCGGCGCGGCCGACCCGGCGCGCGGTCACGTCCGGGCGTCCGGCACGCCCCGTGCTGCCCGGCCGTTCGTGGTTCGGTGCACAGGTCGTGCCGGTCGTGGTCGCCCTGCTCTTCGGCGCGGGCTCCGCGGCGGTCTGGACCTACGGCCGCTCGGCGCTCGTCGGCGCGGGCGTGCCGAGTGCGTCGACCGTCGTGGCGTGGATCGTGCTCGGTGTCGGCGGGGCCTCGGTGGCGGGGACGGCCCGGTGGACGAGCGGGGTGCCGGCGGCTCGGACGTGGTCGCTGACGACGACGCTCGCGGCCGTCGCGGTCCTCGCGCTCGGGCTGCTGCCCCACCTCGTCGCCCCCGCGCTGATGGCGTGTGCGCTCTTCGGCTGGGGCTACACGGCAGCGACCGGCGCACTCATCGCCTGGACGACCGAGATCGACCAGCAGCACGCGGCCGCGGGCACCGCGCTGCTCTTCGTCGTGCTCGTCGCCGGACAGGCACTCGGGGCGGCAGCGGCTGGTGCGGCGGTGGGTCGGGTTGGCACAGCGACGACGTTCACCGCGGCGGCCGCCGTCGTGGCGGTCGCTGCCGGTGCCCCGCTGCTGGTCGCCCGCCGGAGCCTGCGATCGGTGCCCTCCCGGTAGCGTTGACCACATGGGGAGGACGACGGAGGGGTGGGCCCGGCTGCCCGTCGGGTCGCGGGAGCACCGCCAGGACGCACTGCTCGCGCTGGTGCTCGGCGTCGGGCTGGCCGTCACGACGACGCTGTACGGCGCCGCGGGCGTGTACGAGGACGAGCAGGCACCGTGGTGGGTCTCGGCGCTGATGGTCGTCGCGAACGCCGCACCGATCGCGTTCCGCCGCCGGTGGCCGATGACGGTCGCCGTCGTGTCCGCGCTGGCGTTCGCCGCGACGCAGCTGCTCCACGTGCCCGAAATCGTCCTCGTCAACTTCACGCTCTTCATCGCGCTCTACACGGTGGGCGCCTGGTGCTCGGACCGCGTCCGTGCCGAGGCGGTCCGCTGGGTGATCATCGGCGGGATGTTCGCCTGGGTGTTCGTCTCGCTCTCGTTCGGGTGGGCGGTGCCGAGTGCCCTGCCGAACGACGAGGACGCACTCATCCCGCCGTACGTCGCGTACTCGCTGGTCAACATCCTCATCAATGTGCTCTACTTCGGTGGCGCCTGGTACGCCGGCAACCGGGCTTGGGCGGCCGCGGTCGCGAAGCAGGACCTCACCGAACGCACCGCCGAGCTCACGTCCGAGCGGGAGCGCACCGCTGCCCAGGCGCTCACCCTCGAGCGAGTGCGGATCGCTCGGGAACTGCACGACGTGGTCGCGCACCACGTGTCGCTGATGGGCGTCCAGGCCGGGGCCGCGCGACGCGTGGTCGTCCGCGATCCGGCCCAGGCGACCGCGTCGCTCACGGTGGTCGAAGACAGCGCGCGGACAGCGGTCGCGGAGCTCCGGCGCATGCTGGGGACCCTGCGCGAGGACGACCGCGTCGGGAACGGCACCGACTCGGCTGCGAACGCGACCGACTCAGCGCCGAGCACGGCCGGGCTCGGGCGCATGCCGGAACTCGTCGAGGCCGTGCGCACCGCCGGCCACGACGGCGAGTACGTGGTCGTCGGCGACGAACGCGCCGTCCCGCCGACCGTCGGCGCGGTCGCGTTCCGGATCGCGCAGGAGGCCGTGACGAACATCGTGAAGCACGCCGGACCGACGGCCCGCGCGGACCTGCGGCTGCGCTACCTCGACGACGGCATCGAGGTGGAGGTCGCGGACGACGGACACGGCGCCCGTGCGGCCCGTGGCGCGGCCGGCAGCGGACTGGGACACGTCGGCATGCGGGAGCGTGTCGCCGCGGTGGGCGGCCGCATCGAGATCGGGCCGCGAGCCCGGGGAGGGTACCTGGTACGGGCATGGCTGCCGACGACCTGACGATCGTGCTCGCGGACGACCAGGACCTGGTGCGCGCCGGCTTCCGCGTCATCCTGGAGTCCGAACCCGGCTTCCGCGTGGTCGGCGAGGCCCCGGACGGTGCCGCCGCGGTCGAGGCCGTCGTCGCGCTGCGGCCGGACGTGGTGTGCCTCGACGTCCAGATGCCCGGCGTCGACGGGCTCGAGGCGGCACGGCGGATCGGTGCACTCGCGGACCCGCCAGCGGTCCTCGTCCTCACCACGTTCGACGACGACGACGCCCTGTTCCAGGCGCTCGAGGCCGGTGCGAGCGGGTTCCTGCTGAAGAACGCCTCCCCCGAACGGCTGATCGACGCCGTGCGGACCGTGGCAGCCGGGGACGCCCTGCTCGCCCCCGACGTGACGCGTCGCGTGATCAGCCGCGCGACCGCCGGACACGGGCCGGACTGCCCGGGGGTCGACGGCGGCGGTGGGACGGCAGCCCCGGACACCGGTGCGGCTGCCATCGTCGCAGCCGGCCTCACCGAGCGCGAGGCCGAGGTCCTGCGCCTGCTCGCCCGCGGGTACAGCAACGCCGAGATCGCCCGCGAGCTCTTCGTCGGCGAGGCAACGGTGAAGACGCACGTGTCGAACGTCCTGCAGAAGACCGGTGTGCGCGACCGGATCCAGGCGGTCGTCTGGGCGTTCGAGCGGGGCGTCGCCTCCGCGGGCTGACGGAGTCCACTCCACCGTGCGGTGGAGCCGGGGCGTCGCGAAGTCCCGCCTCGTGCCGGAGGTGGGGCGGACCTCCCGGACCGTAGCGTCGGGACGTCGGCGAGGACCGCCGGCGGAAGGGGAACGGGCGATGCTCACCATCGAAGGGGTCACGAAGCACTTCGGCGACCGTCGGGTGCTCGACGACGTGGGGTTCTCGGTCGGCAGCGGCCGACTGACCGGCTTCGTCGGCGGCAACGGAGCCGGCAAGACGACGACCATGCGCATCCTGCTCGGCGTGCTGCAGGCCGACACCGGGAGGGTCACGATCGACGGCAGCGAGGTCGGGCCGACCGACCGCCGCCGCTTCGGCTACATGCCCGAGGAACGCGGGCTGTACCCGAAGATGCCGGTCGCCGAGCAGATCACCTACCTGGCGCGCCTGCACGGTGTCGAGAAGCGGACCGCCGGGCAGCGCACCACCGCACTGCTCGAACGCCTCGACCTCGCACAGCACGCGGGCGACGCCGTCGAGAAGCTCTCCCTGGGCAACCAGCAGCGCGTGCAGGTCGCCGCGGCACTCGTGCACGACCCCGAGGTCCTGGTGCTCGACGAGCCGTTCTCGGGCCTCGACCCGATGGCCGTCGACACGGTGCTCGGCGTGCTCCGCGAGCAGGCTGCCAAGGGCGTCCCGGTGCTCTTCTCGAGCCACCAGCTCGACGTGGTCGAACGACTCTGCGACGACGTGGTGGTGATCGCCGACGGCACGATCCGCGCCGCCGGCTCCCAGGAGGACCTGCGCCGCAGCGCCGGCCCGGCCGCGTGGGAGCTGCTCGTCGACGGCGACGTCGCCTGGCTCCGCGACGAGCCCGGCGTCACCGTGCGCGAGTTCGACGGCGGCTACGCCGTGTTCGAGGCCGACGAGGCCACCGCGCAGCGCGTCCTGCAGCGCGCCGTCCAGCACGGCACCGTGGGGTCGTTCGCCCCGCGGGTGCCCCGGCTCAGCGAGGTCTTCCGGGAGGTCGTCCGATGAACAGCTCCCTCGTGCACGCGGTGCAGCTCGTCACCGCCCGCGAGATCCAGGCTCGCCTCCGCAGCAAGGCCTTCGTGGTCTCGGCGGCGATCCTGCTGGTGGTCGTCGTGGCCTCGATCGTGATCGGCGGCATCGTCGGCAAGGCCACCGCGGACGACACCACACCCGTCGCGGTCGTCGACGGGGTCTCGCTCGAGTCCACGGACGGGTTCGACGTCACCCCGACGCGGACCGTCGCCCAGGCCGAGCGCCTCGTCCGCGACGGCGAGGTCGACGCGGCGATCGTGCCGTCCGACGACGCGCTCGGCTACTCGGTCGTCGGACTCGAGGACACCCCGACCGACGTCGTCAGCGCGCTCAGTGTCACCCCCTCGGTCGAGCTGCTCGACCCGGGCGCCCTGTCCGCGGGGCTCGTCTCGGCGATCGGCATCATGTTCGGCGTCGTGTTCTTCGCCTCGGCCGTGACCTTCGGCTCGTCGATCGCGCAGAGCGTCGTCGAGGAGAAGTCCACCCGCGTGGTCGAGATCCTGATGGCGGCGATCCCCGCACGGGCACTGCTCGCCGGCAAGGTGCTCGGGAACAGCATCATGGCGTTCGCGCAGATCGTCGCGATCGCGATCGCCGGGGTGGTGGCGCTGGCCGTCACCGGGCAGGACAACCTGTTCACCCTGCTCGGCCCGAGCGTGCTGTGGTTCGTCGGGTTCTTCGCCGTCGGCTTCGTGCTCATCGCCGCACTGTTCGCCGCGTCCGCCGTGCTCGTCTCCCGCCAAGAGGACGTCGGCAGCGTGACCATGCCGGTGATGATGCTCGTGATGATCCCGTACATCCTGATCGTGGTGGCGGCGGACGACCCGACGATCGTCGGGATCATGTCGTACGTCCCGTTCAGCGCGCCGATCGGGATGCCGATGCGGATCTTCCTCGGGACCGCCGAGTGGTGGGAGCCGATCCTGTCGCTGCTCGTGGTGGCCGCGTCGGTCGTGGTGGTCGTCGCCGTCGGCGCCCGCATCTACGAGAATGCGCTGCTCCGGACGGGCGGTCGCGTGAAGCTCGCGGAGGCGCTGCGCGGCTGACGCCGCCGACGGACGGGAGGCACGGGGCCAGCCGGCACCGTGCCTCCCGTCCGTCTCGTGGTCGCGTGGAAGCGTCGGTCGGCGCCGCCGGCTCGCGCCGCCCGTCAGAGCTGGCCGAAGGCCGCCTGCACGCCCAGGCTCGTCCCGGCGACGAGCACCCACAGTGCGATGCCGAGCAGCATCGGGCGGAACCCGGCACGACGCAGGGCCGCGAAGTCCGTCGAGACCCCCACCGCGCCGAGCGCCACCGTGATGAGGAACGTGGCCGCCGCCGAGAACCCCGGGGCGGCCGCCGCCGGCAGGACCCCGGTGGTCCGCAGCAGCACCACGACGAGGAACCCGACCAGGAACCACGGGACCAACCGCAGCACGCGGACGCCCCCGGCGCGACGCCGCCCGTCGGCGGTGTCCGGCTGCGTGCGGGCGGTGCGGCGTGCCTCCAGGCCGGCCAGCCCGATCACGATCGGGATGATCATCAGCGTCCGCACCAGCTTGACGACGACCGCGGTGTCGGTCGCCTGGCGGCCGTAGACCGTGGCGGTCGCGACGACGGACGAGGTGTCGTTGACCGCGGTGCCCGCGAAGACGCCGAACGCGTGCTGCGACAGCCCGAGCGCGTGCCCGACGAGGGGGAAGACGAAGACCGCTGCGATGTTGCAGAGGAAGATGGTGGACAGCGCGTAGGCGACCTCGGCGCTGGCCGCTCCGACCACGGGCGTGACGGCCGCGATGGCGGAGGCGCCGCAGATGCCGGTCCCGACGCCGATGAGCGTCCGGAGCGTGCTCGACACCCGGAGCAGCCGGCCGATGCCCCATGCGGCGACCAGGCAGACCACGAGCGTCGTGAGCATCACCGGCAGGGTCTCGCCACCGATGCGCAGGACCTCGCCGATCGACAGCTGCGCGCCGAGGAGCACGACCGCGGCCTGCAGGACCCGGCTGGACGCGAACTTCACGCCGGGCTGGAGCACACCCAGGTCGGCGGCCCCGTCGTCCTGCCGGCGTCGACGCCGCACGAGCCACCCCACCAGAGCGCCGAGCAGGACGGCCGGCACCGGACCGCCGACGACGGGGACCGCGCGGCCGACCAGGGTCGCGGCGATGCCGATCACGACGGCGAGGGCAACGCCGGGCAGGGCGGCGGTGATCGCCGGGCGGGTCAGGGGCACCCGGACAGCATGCCACCGGCACGACGGCTCACGGCGTCGGTGGGACGTCCCCGGACATCACGACCCGACCGGTGTCGTCGTTCCACGTGTAGGTCGCGGTCGCCCGGCCGGTCGGGTCGGCGTTGCTGTCCGCGCCCTGCGGGTACCGGTACTCGACGCGGACCGCGTCCGCCGACTCCCGCGTCACCTGCGGGACGAACGGGTACTGCTCCTTCGTGGCCGTCCCGAGGTACGAACCGTCGTGGAACAGCAGGATCGCGACCGGGGAGCTCGCGGTCGCGTCGACCACGCTGACGGTCACCGCGGACAGTGCGGCGCACCCGTCGTAGGCCGAGGTGTCCGCATGCGAGGCGTCCCAGCGCGCGGACTCGAGGCCGGCGGGCAGCGGGAGGTCGGTGATCGGGCCGGCAGCGGCAGCGGCGCCGTCGGACGGTCCGCACGAGGGCGTTGCGGACGGCACGGACGACCCCGTGGCGGGTGCAGCGCCCGCAGCGGACGACGCCGACGGGGACGCCGAGGGGGTGACCGTCCGCGTCACGGTGGCGGTCGGTCCGGCGTCACCTCCGCCGGAGCACCCGGCGAGGGCGAACGCGGCCCCGGTGGCGACGAGGAGCAGGCCGACGGGACGGCAGTGACGGGTGT
Source organism: Curtobacterium subtropicum (assembly GCF_030362975.1). Taxonomy (NCBI): domain Bacteria; kingdom Bacillati; phylum Actinomycetota; class Actinomycetes; order Micrococcales; family Microbacteriaceae; genus Curtobacterium; species Curtobacterium subtropicum. Next base: position 99,499 of record NZ_JAUCMM010000002.1, on the reverse strand, counting down.
GACGCATGAGACCACCCTGCTCCTCGCGCTGTCCGGACGTTCGTCCCCCGACCGCACCGTCGGCTGGAAGCAGCCCCTCCCTCCGGCGTACCATCCAGGCGGAAGCAAGGGCGGTTCCGAACACCTCCCGAGCGCCGACCTCACGGGCCGGTCGAGTCAGACACAGATCAGAGCACGCCGTGACCGAACACCTCATCGAGTACGTCGCCCGCGACCGAACGGGCATCACCACCGTCGTCACCACGACCGGTGTCTTCGACGTGGACACCGTCATCGACCACATCCGCGCGGGACACGCCGGCTACTACGTGGCAGCCGACTCCTGGAAGCGCACGCCGGTCCGGAGCATGTCGTTCATCGGTGGCTCCTACCTCTTCGCGAACTGGGACGGCACGAAGCGGAACATGCTCCACGACCTCGCCTTCCGCATGCCCACGCGTGCGGTCGAGGTCGTCCAGCAGCCACGGCGCTCGTGGCGGCTGACGCGGGCCCTGCGCGGGCTGTTCTCGCGGGCGGCCTGACCCGACGGCACCCGGCTGCAGACGAACGGGAGGCTCGGTGCCAGCTGGCACCGAACCTCCCGTTGTGTCTCGTGGTCACGTCGTGACCGTCAGCGGCCTCCGTCAGACGTCGCGCTTCTTGACCGTGGCCAACGCGACCACGCCGACCGCGACGACCCACGCGGCCAGGATGCCGCCACCGGACCAGCCGTTCAGCACGACACCCTCCGGCGCCGGCTGGTCTGCGGACCGCTCGTAGGTGTAGAGCTGGCTGCCGGCCTGGTCGGGCAGGAAGCGGGACACGTCGAGGAGCCACTGCTGGTCCACGAGCCCGGCGACGAGCTGCAGCACGATCGGCAGGACGAGCAGGACGCCGAGTGCGATGGCGATGCCGCCGGCGCTCGAGCGGACGAGCAGCCCGATCCCGAAGGCGAGCAGGGCGATCCCCGTCACGTAGACCGACGACCCGAGGATCGGCATGGCGATCGCGGGGTCGAGCAGGTCGGCCGTCACGCCCTTGTCCGCCTGGAGCACCGAGACGAGCAACGCGCCGATCCACGTCGCCACCGCACTGACCACGAAGGTGGCGACGGCGAGCACGACGGCCTTGGCCAGGATCGCACCCGTGCGTCCGGGGTCCGCGGTGAAGGTGGACCGGACCTGGCCGGTGCCGTACTCCCCGGTGATGATGAGGACCCCGAGCACCGCGGCGACCAGGACGGTGAAGCCGACGGACGAGGTGCTCAGCAGGACGATCTGCCGGTTCGCGATCTCCTGCGTGACCTCGGCCCCTTCGGGCAGTCCCATCACGGGGGCGGCGGCACCTATCATCGCGCCGAGACCGATCGTCAGGGCGACGATGATGGCGTAGCACCACCAGGTGGAGCGGATGCTGCGGAACTTGATCCACTCGCTGCGGACCAGTCTGCCGAACCCCAGGCCGACGCCGCTGGACATCGCGGTAGCGGTGGTGGCGGTGGTGGCGCTCATCGTGCGACCTCCGCCTGGTACTCGACCTCGTCCTTGGTCAGGGCCATGTACGCCTCCTCGAGGCTCGCACCCATCGGGGTGAGTTCGTGCAGCACCGCACCGCTCTGCGCGGCGATGGTGCCGATCTGCTGCGCGTCGGGCCCGACGACCACGAAGGCGCCGTCCTCGCGCGGGGTGATCGACGACGCTGCGGAGCCGACGGCCCCGAACAGCTGGTCGGGGTGTGGCGTCCGGACGAGGGTGCGTGCCCCGCCGCCCTGCCCGCTGCCGGCGACGAACTCCGCGATCGGGGCGTCCGCGAGCACCTTGCCGCGACCGAGCACGACCACGCGGTCGGCGGTCTGGGCCATCTCGCTCATCAGGTGGCTGGAGAGGAAGACCGTGCGCCCCTCGGACGCCAGGTGACGAGCCAGCTGACGCACCCACACGACGCCGTCCGGATCGAGGCCGTTCACCGGCTCGTCCAGGATCAGGGTCTTCGGGTCGCCGAGCAGTGCCGCCGCGATGCCGAGCCGCTGTCCCATGCCGAGGGAGAACCCGCCGACGCGCTTCTTCGCGACCGACTCGAGGCCGGTGAGCTCGATGACGTGGTGCACGCGGGACTTCGGGATGCCGTGCGTCGCCGCGAGCGAGAGCAGGTGGTTGAACGCGCTGCGCCCGGAGTGCACGGCCTTCGCCTCGAGCAGCGCACCGACCTGGCGGAGCGGATCGCGGAAGGACCGGTACTCCTGCCCGTTCACCCGCACGCGACCGGCCGTGGGGGTGTCGAGGCCCATGATCATCCGCATGGTCGTGGACTTGCCGGCACCGTTCGGGCCGAGGAAGCCGGTGACGATGCCAGGTCGGACGACGAAGGAGATGTCGTCGACGGCGGTCTTGGCGCCGTAGCGCTTGGACAGATGCTCGATCTCGATCACGAGATCCACGCTATTTCCGCGCGCCCGTCGAGCGCGTCCCCCCACGGGTGGAGACCCGGGATCATCCCAGCGGAGGACCCGCGCCTGCTCGATCGCGCTGGACGACCACCCCGACCCCGCACCAATCCGGCTGCGCAGCTGCTCCGAAACCCCTGTACGACGACGACGCTGCCCCTGTGCGGTGACCTCGAGACGCCGTCGTGGAACGCATTCGGAAGGACAGCACCATGACCAGCAACGCAGCATCGACCCGCACCGGGTTCGCGTCGACCCTCGTCCAGAAGGGCGCCCTGCTCTTCGGCGTCGTCTTCCTCATCGTCGGCATCGCCGGCTTCATCCCCGGCCTGACCATGGACATGGGCACCATGTCGTTCGCCGGCAACAGCTCGATGGCCATGCTCCTCGGGCTCTTCCAGGTGTCGGCCCTGCACAACATCGTGCACCTGCTGTTCGGCATCGTCGGCATCCTCGCCGCCCGGTCCGCAGCCGGCTCGCGCTCCTACCTGCTCATCGGCGGCATCATCTACGCCGTCCTGTTCGTCTTCGGCCTCTTCGTCGCGAACATGGCGGGCGCGGCGAACTTCGTCCCGCTGAACAGCGCCGACAACGTGCTCCACGCGCTGCTCGCCGTCGCGATGATCGTCCTCGGCGTGCTGCTCCCCCGCGCGGGTCGCACCACGCGCTGATCGACCTCGGTGGGCCGTCCGGTGCTGGGCGGTCCGCCGGACCAGCGGTGGCCTCCCCGGGGATCAGGGGCCATCGGACGCCCCCGTCGCAGCAGCGGCGGGGGCGTCGTCGTGCACGGTGCGCGGGGTCGAGGAGTGGACCCGCGCGCGACGCGTCAGCCCTCCGGCAGGTACTCGTGGCGGAAGCGGGGCATCACGGCAGCGATGTGGTCGTAGTCGTGGTCCGCGGTCAGCACCACGGCATCCTCGGCCACCGCGTACGCAGCGACGAGGACGTCGACGACTCCCGCCCCGCGCACGTACCCGCGGTGCCACAGCGACTGCTGGATCTCGAGCGCGGCGTTCGCGGACGGCACCACGTCCGCCGGCAGGAACGCGGCCATGTCCTCGGCCAACGCAGCGTGTGCGGCGCTGTCCCGTGCGGAGAAGCAGTACTCCAGCACCTGGGGAGGGCAGGTCAGGATCAGGTCCTGTGTCGCAACCACCCGGAGTCGTGCAGCGATCGACGGGCAGCGGCTGGCCTTCCACCACACGGAGTCGTCGACGATGTAGGCGCTCACTGCCCGTCGACGGGGACGCCGGGTGCCGAGTAGTGCACGACGGGAGCCTGCGTCTGCTCGTCGAGCACGTCGCGGGCGCGGATGCGTTCGACCGCGGCCGGCTGACGCCGCACCGCGATCAGCGTCTGCAGCGCACGGTCCACGACGTCGCGGTTCGTGCGTGCACCCGTGAGCTCCTCGGCGGTGTCGAGCACCGACTGGTCGAGGTCGATCGTCGTGACGGTCGTGCGGTCCTCCAGCGTCTCAGGGTCGAGCGGGATCGTTCAACGGTCTGTACAAGACCGACACGTCGGGATCGAGACGTCAGAGGCGCAGCGCGAGGGCGTTCGCGGTCAGGCCCGCCGCCGTCCCGCAGAGCAGCACGGTGTCACCGCGACGGAGTCGTCCGTCGTCGAGGCACCGCGCGAGCATGAACGGTACCGACGACGACACCGAGTTCCCGAACGCGGCGACCTCGTCGACGTACTTGTCCGTCGGGATCCCGATCCGGCGCATCGCGAGCCCGATCGCCCCGCTGGCCTGGTGCGGCACGACCAGGTCGACGTCGTCGAGCCCGAGCCCGCTGCGCTCCCAGAACCGCGCGAAGAACCCGGGCAGGACCCGGAGCATCCCGGTCAGGGCGCGGCGGCCGTGCATGTCGAACAGGTAGTCGGCCGGGTCCCCCTCGGCGTACCGCCGGGCCGGGTACCGGGACAGACCACCCCGGAGCTCGGTGTCGTGGGCGTGTTCCGGCCAGGTCTGCTGCAGCGCCGACAGCACCCCCTGCGTCCCGTCGCCGCGCGTGAGCACCACGGCGGCAGCGGCGTCCGAGAACAGCTCGGCGGACTCGCGCTGCGCCGGGTCGAGGAAGCGCGACCCGACGTCGCCGGAGACGACGAGCACCCGCTCGTGGTCGCCGTCCTCCAGGTAGCGGGAGGCGACGTCGAGCGCCGTGATGAAGCTCGTGCAGGTGGAGTTCACGTCGAGGGCCGCCGCCCGGGCGTCGGGCGCGACCCGCTCCATCACGAGGGCCGCCGTGCACGGGATCGGCTGCACGCCCGCGGCGCAGGCGGCGATCACCAGGTCGAGGTCGGCGGCGTCGATGCCGGCGTGCTCGATCGCGCGTGCGGCTGCCTCGGCGAGCATGTCGAGCTGTGACACGTCGTCGGCGATCCGGTACCGCGTGACGGTGCGGGCACCGCTGCCGTAGGTGACCCTCCGGTCGGGCAGTGCCGTCCCCCAGCCGGCGATGGCGCAGTGCTTCATGGTCCCCCTCGGTCCTCGTCGTCGTCGGCGAGCAGGTCCACCCCGGTCCGGTGCTCGTCGTGGCTGAACAGCAGTCTGACACCGGCGCGCTCGAGTGCGAGCAGGCGTTCGGCGGTGCCGCGTTGCGCTCCGGAGTCGTGCGCGACCGCCCGCGGCAGGAGGCGCAGGTCGCGTTCCCGCCCGAGCAGGTCTCGGCTCCACGCGGCGTCGCCGGCGAGCAGCACGCGGTCCTCGACCAGCAGGCCGAGGTGTCCGTCCGCGTGTCCGGGCAGACGGACGAGGCGGGTGCGACCGTCCCCGAACGGGTCGGCCGTCGCGAGTCCGATCCCGGCGAGCGGACCGGTCGGCGCGGGACCGAAGGCGCTGTCCGGGACGACCCGGAGCCGGTCGGCGAGGCCCTCGGGCAGCAGTCCGCGCAGCTGCCCGGCGAGCAGCCGTGGGCGGGCGATGCTGCGGGCGACACCCTCGGTGACGAGCACCGTGGCGTGCGGGACGGCTCCGAGTCCGCCGACGTGGTCGGGGTGCAGGTGGGACAGGACGACGTGCGTGACGGCGTCCGTGTCGACGGCGTCGGCGAGCGTGCCGCCCGTCGGGACCACGGGTGGGAGCAGGCGTCGGTACGCCCAGCCCGCCGGACCGGTCCGCCACGGCAGGGGCGCGTACCCGGTGTCGAACAGGACGGTACGGTCCGGACCGGTCCAGGTGAACTCGTTCGCGGGGAAGACCCGGCGTCCGCGCGGCGCACCGCGCACGAGCCCGTGCACGTCGTGGGTCGTCCACCCGCAGGCGGCGGCGCGCAGGACACCGAGCGGGCGCCCCGCGACGCGGCTGTCCGCCGGACGCTCAGCCACGCGCCTGCTCATCGGCGCGACGACCCCGCTGCCCGGCGGGGGCGTAGCTCGCCAGTGCCTCGTCGAGCCCGACGACCGGCTCGTACCCGAGCACCCGCCGAGCACGGGTCAGGTCGAGCGTCTGCGAGTGCGTGATCGTCGACACCGTGTACCGGGTGACCGGCGGTTCGGGCTGCCCGGGCAGCACCGCGCACACGGCCTCGAGCACGGCGGCCATCGCGGCCACCGGCCCGGCGGGCACGCGCAGGTACCGCGGGCGCACCCCGAGTCCGGTGAGCAGCTGGTCGAGGAGCTCGACGAACGGGCGCGGGTCACCGTTCGTGATGTTGAAGGCGAGTCCGGCGGCCTCCGGTACCTCGGCGGCGAGCCGGACGGCGAGGGCGACGTTCTCGACGGCGGTCAGGTCGACGAGTCCGCGTCCGCCGCGCAGGAGCGGCACCCCGACCCGGTCGTGCACGCGCAGCAGCCGTGGCACGAGTCCGGTGTCCCCCGCGCCGACGATGCCGCGTGGGCGCAGGACGACGATCTCGGGTCCGTCGGGGTCGCCGGTCGCGGCACGGAGCAACGCCTCGGCGTGCAGCTTCGAGCGGATGTAGTGGTTCATCGGGCGGCTCGGGTCGACCTGGTCCTCGCGGATGTCGAGTCGGTCGCGCGGTGCGGCGTAGATGCCGGGCGACGACACGTGCACGAGCCGACGCGCCCCGACCCGCCGCGCGTACTCGAGCACCCGGGCGGTCCCGGTGACGTTGGCGTGCTCGAAGGCCGTCCACGGGCCCCACGGCGAGCTGAGCGCCGCGCAGTGCACGACGACGTCGGCGGGCACGTCCGAGCGGGCGAGGTCGTCGAGGTCGCCGACGTGCACGTCACCGGCGGGCAGCGCCGATGCCCGCCGGCCGGATGCCGTGACGTGGTACCCGTGCTCGCGCAGGTGCCGCACGACGTGACCGCCGACGAACCCGCTCGCCCCCGTGACCAGTGCGCGCTCCCCGGTGCCCGTTCCCCCCACGGCCCCGATCCTACGGGCAGACCGGGTGCCCGCAGGAGCACCTCGAGGAGCACCTCGACGGTCCAGCAGGAGCACGGTACGACCAGGCGGCCCTAGGCTCGGGGCGTGCGGATCGCGCTGGTCACCGACTACTACCTGCCGACGCTCGGGGGCGTCCAGACGGCGGTGCGCTCCCTCGCTGAGGCTCTCGCGACCGCCGGGCACGACGTCACCGTCTTCTGTCCCGACGACCCCGCCGGCCCCGCGCACGCCCCCGGCCGCAGCGCTGCTCCGGCCGTGGTCGGCCTGCCCGTCTCCCCCGTGTTCCACCCCGACGGCTACCCCTTCGCGTGGTCCCCTCGACGCGTCCGCGCCCTGCTCCGCCGCGAGTTGGCTGCGCGCCGCATCGAGGTCGTGCACACGCACTCCGAGATGTTCGCCGCACTCGGCGGGCTCCGCGCCGCGCAGGACCTCGGCATCCCGGTGGTGCACACGATGCACGGCCGCATCGACGTCTACACGCGGAACGTCCTGCCCGTCCCCGCCGTGACGACGGTGCTCCTCGCCGTCCTGCACGCGACGCAGGTCCCCCGCCGGGGCATCCGCGTCGCTGCCGACGCCCCCTACACCCGCACGAGGACGGCGCGGCGGATGTGGCGGGTGATGCTCGCACAGTCGCGGGCGAGCGACCACGTGGTCGTCCCGTCGCGCCACTTCGCCGACAAGCTCGTCGACCGGGGCGTGCGGACCCCGGTGTCGGTCGTCTCGAACGGCATCGAGCCCGCGGTCCTCGACGCGATCGGGCCGGCGGCCGTCCGGACCCGGGCGTCCGACGAGCCGCTGCGGGTGCTGTGGGTGGGTCGGCTGTCGCCCGAGAAGCGTCCGGAGGTCCTGGTCGAGGCCGCCCGCTCGTTCCCGCCCGGCACCGTGGTCGACGTGCTCGGCGACGGCGTCGCGCGGGCCGCGGTCGCCCGGGCCGCGGTCGGGACCCCGGTCCGGTTGCACGGCTCGACCCCGCACGACGAGGTACTGGCCGCCATGCGTCGCGCGCACGTGCTGGTGTCGAGCTCCGTCGACTTCGACAACCAGCCGATGGTGATGCTCGAGGCGGTCGCCACCGGTCTGCCCGTCGTGCACTGCGACCCCGACCTCGCCGAGGTCGTCCCCGAGGGCGGCGGCTTCACGACGCCGTCACCGGACGCCGCGGGGATCGCGGCGGTCGTCCGGAGGGTGCACGACGGACCGGAGATGCTCGAGCGGGCGAGCGCCGCGCTGGTCGCGGCGCGCGGCAGTGCGGAGCAGCGTGTCGACGGGCTGGTGGCGATCTACGAGAGCGTCCTGCGTCCGTCACCCGCCGCCTGACGATCTGGCAGTGACCGGCGCGGTCGCGGTCCCGGCGAGACCGGCCGTCGGTGTCGAGACGACGACTCCTCGAGCCAACGGCGCCGGGTGCCGTCGTGGACACCCGCTGCAGGTGGGCGAGGACGACCCTGGCACGCGCGGCCTTCCCTCCGACCGCGTCCATCCGGAACACGGCGCGGTGCGACGACGTTGACCCACGCGGCGCCCGACCGGCGGGTGCCGCTGACGGAAGGTGTGCACATGACCCAGACGGTGCTCCTCGAGGTCCAGCTGCGGGACGACGTCACGCAGGACACCATCGACTCCGCGATCCGCGAGACCCTCGCCCAGACGGCGACCTTCGCGGGCAACGAGTCCCTCGAGGTCCTGGTCGACGACGACGACCCGCTGCGCCTCGTCGTGCTCGAGCGGTGGACGACCCCGGCCGACCACGACGCCTACGTCGCCTGGCGCGCCACCGACGAGGGTGCCCCGCGCGCCCTCGGCGCGATCGTCGCCGCCCCGCCCGTGACGCGCACGTTCAGCCGAACGCTCGACCTCGGCTGACCGGAGGGGTGACACCGTCACGGGCGCTCGGTAGATTGTTGAACAACCACCCGACGACGCAGGAGCGCCCGTGACGACGATCGACCTCAACAGCGACCTCGGCGAGGGCTACGGCGCGTGGACGGCCGGTGACGACCGGGCGGTCCTCGACCTCGTGACGAGCGCGAACATCGCGTGCGGAGCGCACGCCGGGGACCCGACGATCATGCTCGCGACCGCGCGCGCAGCCGTGGCACGAGGGGTCGCGATCGGTGCCCACGTGGCCTACCGGGACCTCGCCGGGTTCGGCCGACGCCCGGTGCACGTGACGCCGGACGAGCTGCACGCCGACGTCGTGCACCAGCTCGGCGCGATGGCCGCCGCGGCGACGGTCGCCGGCGGGCGCGTCACGTACGTCAAGCCCCACGGCGCGCTCTACAACACCGCCTGCGCCGACACGGTGCAGGCCGAGGCCGTCGTCCGTGCGGTCGCCGACGTCGACCCCTCGCTCGCCGTCCTCGCCCTGCCCGGCTCCGAGCTCCTCGCTGCGGCCGAGCGCCTCGGTCTGCGGCCCGTCGCCGAGGCCTTCGCGGACCGCGCCTACGAACCCGACGGCTCACTCGTGGCGCGCAGCCGTCCCGGCGCGGTGCTGCACGACCCGGACGAGGTCGCCGCTCGCGTGCTGCGGATGGTGACCGACGGCACCGCCGTCGCCGTGGACGGGTCCGAGGTGCGGGTGGCCGCCGAGTCGGTGTGCGTGCACGGGGACTCACCCGGTGCCGTCGCGATGGCCCGGGCGATCCAGGAGCTCCTGTCGGCCGAGGGCGTGGAGCTCACCCCCTTCGCGCCGGGTACGACGACGCCGTGACCGAACGCACCGCTGCCGACGTCCGGCCGGCCGGGCGCTCCGCGGTCCTCGTCACCTTCGACTCCCTCGAACAGGTCGTGGCGTTCCGCGGCGGTCTCGGACCGGACCCCGAGGGCGTCCTGCCCGGCGTGCACGAGGTCGTGTCCGGCGCCCGGACCCTCCTCCTGCGCTTCGACCCGACACGCACCGACCCCGTGCGGCTCCGGAGCGCGCTCGACCTCGTCGTCCCGGTGCCACCGGCCCCGAGCACGGACGACGCCACCCTGGTCGTGCCGGTCCGTTACGACGGCGAGGACCTCGACGGACTCGCCGCCTCGCTCGGGACGTCCCGCGACGCCCTCGTCGACTGGCACACCGGGCAGGTGTGGACGAGCGCCTTCTGCGGGTTCGCGCCCGGGTTCAGCTACTGCACGGGGACCGAACCGTCGCTCGGGGTGCCGAGGCGGAGCACCGCGCGGACCTCGGTGCCGGCCGGCTCGGTCGCCCTGGCGGGCGAGTTCAGCGCCGTCTACCCGCGCAGTTCCCCCGGCGGCTGGCAACTGGTGGGGCGGACCGACGTCGCGATGTGGTCGCTCGACCGCGACCCACCGGCGCTCGCCCCGCCCGGCACGCGCCTGCGCTACGTCGCGGTGACGTCGTGACCGCGCTCACCGTGCTCGGGGTCGGGTACGCGGCGAGCACGCAGGACCTCGGTCGCCCCGGCTTCAGCGAGGCCGGCCTCGGCGCGGCGGGCGCAGCCGACCGCGGTGCTGCGGCCCTCGCCAACCGCATGGTCGGCAACCGTCCGACGGCGGCCGTCCTGGAGGCCCTGCTCGGCTCCGTCACACTCCGCGCGGACGGGCACGTGGTCGCCGCCCTGACCGGCGCACCCGGTCCGGCCGCCGTCGAGCGGGCGGACGGCCGGGTCCACGGCGCAGCGATCGGTGCGGTCCTGATGCTCGGCCCCGGGGACGTGCTGCGGGTCGGTCTGTCCGAGACGGGTCTGCGGACGTACCTCGCCGTGCGCGGGGGGCTCGCCGTCGAGCCCGTCCTGGGCAGCCGCTCGTGGGACTCGCTCGCGGGTCTCGGTCCGTCGCCGGTCCGGGCGGGCGACGTCCTGCCGGTGGGCGTGGACGCGGACGGGTGGCCCCTGGTCGACGCCGTCGCACCGCCGCTCGCACCCCCGTCCGGCGGACCGGTCGTGCTCGACGTGGTCGCCGGTCCGCGCGACGACTGGTTCCGTCCGGACTGGCGCCGCACCCTGACCGGTCAGACGTGGACGACCCGCCCGGACAGCGACCGGGTCGGGGTCCGCACCACCGCGCCCGACCCGCTCGTCCGCCAGCGGGACGGCGAGCTGCCGAGCGAGGGCGTCGAGACCGGGTCGCTGCAGGTACCGCCAGAGGGCCACCCGGTGCTGTTCCTCGCCGACCACCCGGTCACCGGCGGGTACCCGGTCGTCGGGGTCCTGACGGCGGCCTCGGTCGACCGCGCCGCGCAGCTCCGTCCCGGCGACCCGCTGCGCTTCCGGCTGGTCGGCTGACGGCGCCGTGCCCGCCGACGGGTCAGCACCGGTGGGTCAGCGCGCGGTGCCCTCCCGCGCCTCCATGGCGTCCCACGCGAAGCTGGCGAGCCAGTGCGTCGAGTAGTACTCCTCGCCGACCGCCGCCTCGAGGCCGGAGGCCAACAGCTCGTCGACCGCCGCGTCGAGCAGCCCGGCGACCGGCACGTCACCACCGTCGATCCGCAGCGCGGCGACGATGCGCGTCGCACTGCCGGCCCGCGACAGGTCCAGGCCGTACAGGTGCACCTGCTGCGCGTCCGAGGGGTCGCGGACCACGGTCGGGCGGAGGACCTCGGCGTCGGGCCCGACGTCGGACAGGAACCCGGCCGCCCAGTCCCGGTACTCCGCGGGCGGGAGCACGACCGCCATGAGGTCGGCCTCGGCGAGCCCGGCGGACAGGAAGTCGTGCCCGCTCCGCTCCCACCCGAACGGCCACCCCGCGTCGCCCCCGAACCACTCACGTGCTGTCCGCTCGACCGTGGCGACGAGTCCGTCCCGCCCGAGGATGCGCGCAGCGTCGTGCACGAGCAGCAGGCCGAACGCCGAGTTGCTGTGCACACCGTGGCGCACCGGGTGGGCGGCTGCGGCGGTCCAGTCCGTGACCAGGTCGGCGATCGCATCGACCACGGGTGCGAAGCCCGGAGCGAGCGCCCGGAGCTCGGGCACCTCGGACGCGGACACCTCTGCGGCGAGGCGCAGCAGCCACGCCCAGCCGTACGGCCGTTCGAAGTGGGGTGCGGCGCGCAGGTAGGCGGCCTCCGTCGCCAGGTGGTCGGCGCGCAGGTGGTCCTGCAGGACCGCGGTCAACGCCGTCTGTTGCTCCGTCGGCAGGCCGTGGGCGAGCAACCGCGCGGCGAGCCAGTGCATGTGCACGGACGAGTGCCAGTCGTACGACGTCGCGAACGCGGGGTGGAGCTCGACGGGCAGCGCTCGGTCGTCCGGCCCCGTCGTCGCGTGGTGCGCGGCGTACGGGTACTCGCGGGTGGTGTTGTCGAGGGCGACCCGGGCGAACCGCTCGGCCCAGGCGGCACGGAGGAGGTCGGGGCGGTCCGCGTCGGGGCGGTGGTTCTCAGAATGCGACAAGGTACATGATCCCGGTGTTGACGGCGAGCAGGACGACGGCGGTCGGCAGCTGTGCCTTGATCGGCCCGTACTTGTCCCGCATCTCGAGGAGCGCCGCCGGTACGAGGTTGAAGTTGGCCGCCATCGGGGTGACGAGCGTGCCGCAGAAGCCCGCGAGCATGCCGATGGCGAAGATCGCCGCGGGGTTGCCGTCGAACTGCTGGACGAGGACGGGCCACCCGATGGCGGCCGTCATGATCGGGAAGGCCGCGAAGGCGTTGCCCATGATCACCGTGAATACCGCCGTGCCCACGCAGTACAGCACGACCGCGGCGAGCAGGGACCCGTCCGGCAGCACGGCCTTCGTGATGGTGCCCACCGCGGCACCGACACCGGCCTGGGTGAAGACGATGCCGAGCGTCGAGAGCATCTGCGGCAGGAGCGCGGCCCAGCCGATCGCCTGCAGGAGCCGCCCGCCCTCGCGCACCGGGGTGGCGACGCTCGGCGGCCGGAGGACGAGGACGGCGACCACGACGGCGAGCACCGAGCCGAGGCCGAGCCCCGTCAGCGTCGCGCTGCCCTCGGCGAGGAGCGGCCGGTCACCGATCCGCACGAGCGGTCCGAGCGTGGCGACGAGGACCGCCACCACCGGGACGACGAGCGCCGGCACGAAGAGCCGGTTGCCGAAGCGGCGGGCGGACGCGGCCCGTTCCTCGGGACCCGTCGTGGCGAGGACGCTCGTGGCGCTCCGTCCCTGCGCCGCCGCGACGCCCTCCTGCGCAGGGACCCGTTCGACCGTGCCGGTCGGGTCCGCCGGGCCGGTCGGGGCACCGGTCCCGGCCCCGGGGACGGCCGCGACGCGGGTGCGGCTCGTGGTGCCGGTCAGTCCGGCACCGGCCAGGGCCACCATCACGAGCACGGCGACGCCGAGCACCCACGCCGGCACCGCGCCCGAGACGACGAAGGTGCCGACCGGGAAGGAGACGCCGAGGATGCCCCAGAACGCCGCGTTCCCGAGGCGCTTGGCGTGACCGGCGTCGGCGGCGATGAGCACGGCGACGACGACGAAGAACGCGCCGATGAGCCAGTAGAGCCACTCGCTGGTGATCACGCTGCCACCCCCTGGGTCTGCGGCAGCACGTCCGCCGCCATCCGGTCGAGTCGTCGGTCGAGCAGCAGCAGCCGGATGCCGTGGACGACCAGGGCCGCGATGCCGGTCGGGATCGCCCAGAGCGCGAGGTCGATCGGCTCGAGCGCCAGCCCGTAGGTGGTGTCGACGAAGGTGGTGATGAGGAGGATCGAGCCGACCGCGACGAACACGTCCTCGCCGAAGAACACCCCGACGGTGTCGGACGACGCCGAGAAGCCCTTGATCTTCTCGCGCATCCGCTCGTCGATGCGCCCGTAGCGCTTCACGGCGGCGCCCTCGGCCATCGGGTGCACGAGCGGACGGACCGTCTGCGCGGGACCGCCGATGCTGGTGAGCCCGACGGCGGCGGTGACCTGGCGGACCGCGAGGTACCCCGCCAGGATCCGCCCGGTCGTGAGGCGGTCGAGCTTCGCGATCAGGCGCTTCGCCTGGTCCTGCAGCCCGTACCGCTCGACGAGCCCGATGACGGGCAGGACGAGGGCGAACGTGGTGACGCTCCGGCTCGACGCGAAGCCGTTGCCGAAGGCGTCGAGGATGCCGACCGGGTCGATGCCGCCGATGGCCGCGGTGACGATGCCCGCCACGGTGACCACGAGCAGCGCGTTGACGCGGAGGGCGAAGCCGACGATCACGACGGCGACACCGATGAGGACGAACATGCGGGACAGTCTCACCAGCATTGTTCAACAATCGCAAGGGGTGCGGGCGATCTGTAACACGCACGCAAACTGCGGGCCGCTGCCCGATCCACTCAGCGCGTGTCGGCGCGCGCGACGGCTCCCCACGCCCGGTCCGGGGAGGATCGGGGCATGACCCGTTCCCTCGGCGGCGCCGAGTCCACCGCCGCCCGCCTGCGCACCGCCATCGCCGGCGGCCACCACCTGCCGGGCGCCCAGCTGTCCGAGGAGCGCCTCAGCGACGAGCTCGGCGTCTCGCGGAACACGCTGCGGGAGGCTTTCCGGCTGCTCGCGCAGGAGCGCCTCGTCGAGCACGTCTTCCACCGCGGGGTGTTCGTCCGCCGGCTGACGCCCGAGGACGTCCGCGACCTCTACGCCGCGCGACGGGTCCTCGAGACCGCCGGCGTCCGTGCCTGCGCGCCGGACTCCCCGGCCCTGTCCGACGCCGTCGCCGCGGTCGACGCCGCGCAGGCCGCCGCCGCAGCCGGACGGTGGGCCGAGGTCGGCACCGCCGACGTCCGCTTCCACGCGGCGCTCGTCCGAGCCGTCCCGAGCGAGCGACTGCACGGTCTGATGGACTCCCTGCTCGCCGAGATGCGCCTGGCGTTCCTGTCCACGGACGACCCCGCCGCCTTCCACGCGGACTTCGTCGAGCGGAACCGGGCCATCGTCGCCGCGCTGCTCGACGGCGACCGCGGCACCGCGGCGTCCCTGCTCGGCGACTACCTCGACGATGCCGAGCGCACCCTGGTCGACACCGCGAGCGCAGGAGCTGCACGCACCTGATCCGTCATCCGTGGTCGCCGAGCCCGAACAGGCGCCGCGCGTTGCCCGACGCGAACGCCTCCCGCGCGGCGTCGTCGGGGAACTCCGCGAGGAACCCGTCGATCTGCTCGCGGGTCGGCGACTGGAACGGGTGGTCGGTCGAGAACACGAGCCGGTCGATCGTGGTGACGGCGAGTGCGTGCCGCAGCAGCGCCGGGTCGAGCATGCCCGACGCGGTGATCCAGACGTTCTCGCGCAGGTAGTCCGTCACCGACCGATCGAGCCCGGCCGTCCGTGCGACACCGTCGGCCCGCCCGTGCCAGAAGAGCAGCAGCTCACCCCAGTGCCCGAGCACGAGCTGCAGGTCGGGGTGCCGGTCGAGGGCGCCGCTCGCCATCAGCCGGAGCGCGGCCGTCCCCGCCTCGAGGTGCCAGCCCCACCCGAACGTCGCGAGGGCGAGGTCCACCGGTTCGCCGAGGCCCGAGTACGCGGCTCGGCGGACGGCGCCGGGCGGCACCTGCGGGTGGATGAAGACCGGCTGGCGCAGGCGCGACGCCACCGCCCACAGGTCGTCGTACCGCGGGTCGTCGAGCGTCACGTCACCGACCCGGCCGTAGGTCATCACGCCCGTCAGTCCGAGCGCGACGGCGCGCTCGAGCTCGGTCGCGGCAGCCGCCGGGTCCACGAGCGGGAGCGTCGCCATGGCCCGGAACCGCCCGGGGTGCGCACGGATCGCCTCGACGACCTCGTCGTTCGCATCGCGGGCGAGCGCCACGGCGTCGGCAGTGTCCGGGAGCTGTGCGCCGGGCGGGGCCAGCGAGAGCACCTGGACGTCGACGCCCTGATCGTCCATCGCGGAGAGCCGTCGCTCCCCCAGGTCGGCCAACCGTGCACGGACGTCGCCGTGGTCGTTGAGCACGAGGCTGGCGTCACGTTCGTCACCGGCCAGGCCCCGGAGCGCCCGGTCGACCGGTTCCGAGATCCAGTGCTCCTCGATGCCGATCAGTCGCGCCGTGCCCAGCCCGTCCGCTCCCGCGTCCTCCGACATCCCGTGCCTCCTGTCCGGCGCGCGGCCTGAGCGCGCCACGACGGACGGTACGCCGGATGCGACGACGCGACCGGGTCGGATCGGACAGGACCGGGTCGGTCGGCGCGAGCGGTGTCGGACGGAAGGCGCATGGCGGGCCCGTGCCGCGCCTCCCGTCCGTCCCGCGGTCACGTCGTCAGGTCGTCACGGCGCCGACGCGACCAGCTCCTGCTCCGCAGGCTCCCGCCCGACGGTGAACACCGCCGACGCGCCCCGCACGTCCGCCCGGTACTCCCCCCGGAACCCGCGCACCCGCACCTGCCCGCGCTCGTCCGTGCGGAGCACGGTCGGCCCGGTCCACCACTCCTCCTTGACGAGCCGGCGCAGCGCCTCGTAGGACGGCTTCGGCGTCCCGTCCTCGCGCACCAGCCCGATCGGCGCGCCCAGCCAGGCGCCCGCGTCGGTGATGCCCCAGTACGTGACGGCCTCGACCGCGGGGTGCCCGACCAGGCTCCGGTAGTGCCGCTCGACCTCGTCGGCCTGCCGCGCCTCACCCTCCGGTGTCGAGGGCCAGGAGTCCACCCGGTGGTCGTTCAGGTCGACGACGTCCGCGGGCATGAGGTCGCCGGACACGAGCGAGGTCTCGGTCAGGTGCAGCGGCAGGCCGTACCGGGCGAACCGGTCGACCATCGCGAGCATCGTCTCCTCGCCCCAGTAGCCCTGGTGCATGTGGGTCTGCAGCCCGATGGCGTCGATCTGCACCCCGGCCTCGAGCACGCCCTCGATCAGGCACTCGTACGCGCTCGACAGGTCGAAGTCGTTGAGCAGCAGGGTCGCGTGCGGGTTCGTCGCGCGGGCCTCCTCGAACGCCATCCGGATCGTCGGGATGCGGCCCTTCGCCCGGGCGAGCGGGGTGATCGCATTGTCGCCGTTGTCGAACACGGGCATGATGACGACCTCGTTGATCGCGTCCCACGTGTCGACCAGCCCCGCGAGGTCGGAGACCTCGCGGCGGATGCGCTCGCGCTGCAGCCGTTCGACCTCGTCGAGGGGCAGCCCGAGGAGCCAGTCCGGCTGCACGGTGTGCCAGACGAGCGGGTGGCCCTTGAGTGCGACGCCTCGGTCGCGGAACCACTCGGCGGTGCGACGGAGCCGGACGGTGTCGGGTCGGCCGCGTTCGGGCTCGAAGGTGCCCCAGTAGAACGGGAGCGTCGCGGTGGTGAACACGTCGGTGTACCGGTCCGCGAGCCGTTCGAGGTGCTCCCGCTCGTCCCCGTCGACCTCGTCGTTGGCGAGCGCGACGAAGTCGAAGCCGATGTTGCCGAAGCCGAAGGCGTGCCGGGTCTGCTCGACCGTGACCTCGACGTCCGGCAGCGGCGTGCCGTGATGGTCGGCGACCGTCAGGACCGCCGTGCCCGTGCGGTGCGCGACCGACTGCTGGGTGTCCGACTGCCGAGAGTCCGACTGCTGGGTGTCCATGGCTGCTCCCCGGCACCCGTCGTCGTCGATGTCGGCGGGATTTGTTGTGCGGCCGAACATAGCAGGACGGTGTCCCGGTGTCAGAAGCGCGCTGTCCCGCCTGTCCGCCGAGCGATGCTGCCGACCGCGCCCGCCGCCACCGCAGCGAGCGACAGCACCACGGCGAGCGCCGAGGACCCCCAGGCCACCACGCGAGCGAGGTGTGCGACGGCCTCGCCCGATCGGTTGGAGACGTACGAGAACGACCCGCTGTGCGCCCACGGGAACGCCGGCGCGACCGGCCAGGCCAGGTGCTCGGCGGCCGCGGCGACCACGACCGACACGGCGGCGGAGCCGGCGAGGAGGAGGGCTGCGCGACGGGCGGAGTGGCGAGGACGCATCCGGGAACCCTACCGATCGCGATCCTGGTACCGCTCCTGAACGAACCGGAGTCCTGAGGACCGGCTGCCCCGGGCTCCTTCATCGACTCCGGCGGGATCTTCAGCGCATGGACTCGACCCACCCCGCCCCGACGTCGGGCGACCGCGCCACCGCACGCCCTGCTCGATGGTGGCACCAGAGCGTCGCTCAACGGGCGACGCTCGCAGCGATCGTCGTGCTCGGCGCCGTCCTGTCGAGCTGGAACCTCGCCCGCGGCGGCGACTCGTCGTTCTACGCCGCCGCAGCCCGCTCGATGTCCGAGTCCCTGCCGGCGTTCCTGTCCGGCTCGTTCGACCCCGCCGCGACGGTGACCCTCGACAAGCTCGCCGGCTTCGCGGTGCCCCAGGCGATCAGCATCCACCTGTTCGGCATGTCCACCGCATCGCTCGCGCTGCCCCAGGTGATCGAGGGCGCGGTCACGACGCTCGCCGTCTCCGTGGTCGTGCTCCGCTGGCTCGGCGCCCGGGCAGGCCTGGTCGCCGCGGCCCTCGCCGCGAGCACCCCGATCTTCGTGTCGATGTTCGGCCACCCGATGGAGGACGGCCTCCTCACGATGTCCCTCGCGGTCGCGCTCGTGTGGTGGCAGCGCGCCGCGCTCACCCGCACCTGGTGGCCGCTGCTGCTCGCCGGGCTGTTCGTCGGCGTCGGCTTCCAGGCGAAGATGCTGCAGGCCTGGTTGGTGCTGCCCGCCCTCGTGCTCGCCACGGTGGTCGCCACCGCCGGCCCGGGAGCGCGGTGGCGCCGCGCCGTCGGGCACGTGGCCGCGCTCGTCGGTGCCGCGGTCGTCGCGAGCCTCTCCTGGTCGGTCGTGCTCGGGCTGCTGCCGACGGGTGACCACCCCTGGTTCGACGGGTCGACCGACGACAACGTGTTCGCGATGGTCTTCGGCTACAACGGCGCCGACCGGTTCCTCCCCGGGCTGTGGCCAGGGGCGGTCGGTGCGCTGGGCGCCGCCGTCGGGCACGCCGGCTCGCACGTCGCGGACACGTGGCGCACGGCGACCGCTGGCCGCGGCGGCAACCACTCGCTGCTGCAGCTCTTCTCACCGCGGTACGCGTCACAGGTCGGCTGGTCATGGCCCGCAGCACTCACCGGCGTCGGGATCGGTGCGGCCCAGTGGTGGCGTCGACGGCCCGGCCGGGAGGCCCTGCTCCCCGCCGCCACGCTCGTCGCCCTGGTCGTGTGGTTGATCACCGCGGTGGCGGTGCTGTCCGTCCTGCGGCTCCCGCACACCGCCTACGTCGCCGGGATCGGCGTGCAGCTCGCGGCCCTCGGCGCGCTCGGCTGGTGGGGTGCAGCCGGGTTCGTGGACGCGGCCGATCGCCGGCTGCGACTCGTGCCCGTCGGCCTGCTCGTGGTCCAGGGCGCCTGGTGGGCGTGGCTGGCGCGGGCCTCGTCCGAGCCGGCGCTGCTCGGCACGGTCGCCGTCGGCGTGACCGTCGTGGCGCTCGTGGTGCTCGTCGTCCGCTGGCGTCGGAGCGGCCCGACCGTGCCCTCGACCCGCTGGCGTCGGACGGCGGCCGGCGTGCTCGTGGCCGCGGTGGTGCTCGGGCCGGCGTGCTTCTCGCTGCAGGTCCTCGACGCGGCGCGGGACGGCAGCGGCGGCGACGCGTCGGTCGGCGTCGGGCAGGGCGCCTTCGCTCGCGGCGGTGGCACCCCGGAACGGGCGTTCGCGCTCGGCCGCGGCGGCACCGGCGGCTGGTCCGCCGGTGGTCGGTCGTCCGGCCCTGCGCCGTTCACGATCTCCGCACCGGACGTCGTCGGTGGGCACACCCGCCTGCCCGCCGACGAGGCGGCCCTCGTCGATGCCGCCCGGCGCGCCGGCGGCGGTCAGGACGGGGCGCCGCTGTTCCTCACCGACTCGTGGCGGATCGCCGCCGACGTCATCGGGGACACCGGCGACGAGATCCTGACCGACGGCGGGTTCTCCGGCCGGGTCCCGGTCTTCACCGCTGAACAGGTCGAGTCGATCGTCCGGTCGGGCCGGACGCACCTGCTCGTCGTCGCGTCGGGCACGGCCGCGACCGACCCCGTCCGCCAGGCCGGGGCCGCCCTCGGCTGTCGGGTCGTGCAGCGCTGGGGTTCGACGTTCGCCGACGCGGCGCCCGGCCGATCCTTCGGCGGTGGCACCACGTCCTTCGCGCTCGAGCGGTGCTCGTGAGACGACGCGGGTAGGGCAGGATCGAGCGATGGAGATCCGCGTGGCCGATCGTGACGACGCCGAGGCCGTCGCGGCCTTCCAGGTCCGGGCATGGGAGCAGACGTACCGGGGGCTCGTCCCCGACGCGTTCCTCGACGCCGCGAGATCGCGCGACCGACGTGCGCGGTGGACCGAACGGATCCGCCGGGGCGAGCGTCGCGTCGTGCTCGTGCGTACCGAGGACGTCGTGGTCGGGGTGTCGAGCACAGCACCGTCGGCCGAGCCCGGTCTGCCCGCGACCGAGCTCTGCACGCTCTACCTCGATGCGGCCGCGCAGGGCACCGGGGTGGCGGACCAGCTGCTCGAGGCTGCTCTCGGGCGGGCTGCTGCCCACCTGCTCGTCTTCTCGGTGAACGAGCGAGCCAAGCGCTTCTACGCCCGCCACGGCTTCGCGCCACAGGGTGCACCGCAGATCGACCCCGGCACTGGACTCGACGAGGAGCGCTGGGTGCGCGGCGTCAGCGGAACGGTCAGGAGCGTGCCGGCATGACCGTCCCGGAAGTCGTGCCGCACGATGCCGTCCTGCTCGCCGGGGGTCGGGCGTCGCGGATGGGCGGGACGGACAAGACCGCCCTCGTGGTCAACGGGCAGACGCTCTCCGACCACGCGGTCGCGGCGGCGTCAGATGCCCGCACGGTGGTCCTCGTCGGGCTCCGGGACGGCCGGACCGCACCGGACGGTGTCGTCGTCACGCGTGAGGACCCGCCCTTCGGCGGACCGGTGGCCGGCATCGCCGCAGGGCTCGCGGCGATCGGCGAGCCCGCGCCGTGGACGCTCGTGCTCGCGTGCGACCTGGTGCGCCCCGAGCGGGCGGTCGACGCGTTGCTGCGGGCGGCGGACGACGAGGCCGACGTCGACGGCTTCGTCGCCGTGGACGAGGACGGACGTCGGCAACCCCTGCTCGCGCTCTACCGATCGGACGCGCTGCGTGCCGCGGTCCGGGCGCTCGGCGACCCCGCCGGCGCGGCGGTCCGACGGCTCACCGCCGACCTCCGGCTCGTCGAGGTCCCGCTGTCCGCCGCACTCTGTGCGGACGTGGACGAACCGGCGGACGCCACGCGGGCCACGGCGACCGCCCGGCTGCTTGACTGACCGCATGACCACTGACGACGTCCTCGCCGCCTGGACCGCCGAGCTCGCCGAGGCGCTCGGGTTCCCCGAGGACTTCACGCTCGACCGCGACGTCGTGCTCGACCTCGCCCGCGATGCCGCGCACGGGGTCGCCCGGCCGGCCGCCCCGCTCACGACCTTCCTGGTCGGGTACGCAGCCGGGCTCCGCGGCGGGTCGAACGCCGACCTGGCCGACGCGGCAGCGACCGCGACCCGGCTCGCGCTGGCACACGCGGACACCACGGACTCCGCAGCAGCCGACGGCTCCACCGGACCCGACGCCCGGTGACGCTGGTCCTGCCGTCCTGGTCCGATGCCCGACGCGCGGCACACGAGCAGGGCGCCCGTCTGGCCGCCGACACCGCGACCGCTGACCTCGGGGCGGGAGCGGTCCGACTCGACCTGGCGTCGGCGCTCGGGCGGACGCTCGCCGCTGACCTGCTCGCCCGTGCCGACGTGCCGGGCCACGACGGCGCCGCGATGGACGGGTGGGCCGTCGCGGGGCCCGGGCCGTGGGCGCTCGGCGCACCGATCGTGGCGGGCGCGGTCCCCGCGGAGGAGCCACTCGCCGTCGGGCACGCCCGTCCGGTCACGACCGGGGCGCCGGTCCCGCCCGGCACGGAGGCCGTGGTGCGCTCCGAGGACGCTTCCGTCGACCACGACGGTCGGCTGGTCCGCCACACGTCGTCCGCGCGTCGGCACGTCCGGCCCGCGGGCGAGGAGGTCGAGCTCGGTCAGGTGCTGTTCCCCGGCGGGACGGTGCTGACCCCGCCGCGTGCAGCGTTGGCGGCGGCGTCCGGCGTCGACGACGTGCTCGTCGCGCCCATCCCGACCGCGCGGATCGCGGTGCTCGGCGACGAGATCGTCGGTGCGGGCATCCCGCGACCCGGACAGGTGCGCGACGTCTTCACCCACACCCTGCCGACCGTGCTCCGGCTGTTCGGAGCCGACCCGATCGCGGCCGAGCGCGTGTCCGACGACGCCGACGGCACCGCCCGGGTGCTCGACGTCGCACAGGAGCGCCTCGTCGTCACGACCGGGGGGACGGCCGGCTCCTCGACGGACCACATCCGCGGCGCGCTCGCCCGCATCGGTGCCGAGCTGCTGGTCGACCGCGTCGACGTCCGTCCTGGGCGCCCGGTGCTGCTCGCCCGTCGGGGCACCACCGTGTACCTCTGCCTGCCCGGCAACCCGATGGCCGCGATGGTCGGTCTCGTGCTGCTCGGCGGACCGCTCGTCGCCGGACTGCTCGGGCGACCGCTCGAGCCGACGGGGTCGGTCCGGCTCGCGGTGGACGTGCCGAACGACCGACCGGGTGCACTGCTGCTCGCCCACCGGACGACGCCCGAGGGTGCCGTGCCGGCGTCCCACCAGTCGTCGGCCATGCTGCGCGGGCTGGCCGACGCGGACGGACTGATGATCGTGCCGGCCGGGGGCGGCGTGGCGGGCGAGGACGTGCCTCCCGTCCGGCTGCCGTGGGTCTGACGGGTGCGGCCCCGGCGGCCTGAGGAGCGGCTCAGCCGCGGTGGCGGGAACCGCACCGCCCTGGCGGGTGCCGGGCAGGGGTGGTAGACCCGGAGCATGAGCCGGATCACGGCGCGGAAGCGCGTCACCCGCATCACCGTCGCGACGTCCCGGTCGGTCCGCGACGACCTGCTCGCCGTCGAGGAGCCGCTCGAGATCCGCGTCGGCGGGAACTCGCTCGCGATCACGATGCGGACGCCGGGCAACGACGTCGACCTCGCCGCCGGGTTCCTGGTGTCCGAGGGCGTGATCGCCCGCGGTGACGACTTCGCCGCGGCCCGGTACTGCGCGGGTGCGACGGACGAGGGGCTGAACACCTACAACGTGCTCGACGTGACGCTCGCCCTCGGTGTCCCCGCACCGGACCCGAGCCTGGAGCGGGCGTTCTACACGACCAGCTCGTGCGGCCTGTGCGGCAAGGCGAGCATCGACGCGGTGCGGACGACCTCGCAGCACGCGGTGCACCACGACGACCTCGTGCTCGACCCGGCGCTGCTCGCGACGTTCCCCGATCGCCTGCGCGAGGCCCAGGACGTGTTCGAGAAGACCGGCGGGCTGCACGCGGCGGCACTGTTCGACGGCCGGACCGGTGAGATGCTCGTGCTCCGCGAGGACGTCGGTCGGCACAACGCCGTCGACAAGGTCGTCGGGTGGGCGGTGAAGGAGGGGCGCCTGCCCCTGAGCGGCACCGTCCTCATGGTCTCCGGCCGTGCGAGCTTCGAGCTGACGCAGAAGGCGTCGATGGCGGGCATCCCGGTGCTCGCCGCCGTGTCCGCCCCGTCGTCGCTCGCGGTCGACCTGGCGAAGGAGGTCGGCATCACCATCGTCGGCTTCCTGCGCGGACAGAGCATGGTCGTCTACAGCCGCCCCGAACGCATCACCGAACCAGCACCCGCCCCTCGAGAGACCGTGAGCGCACCGTGACCGAACAGCCCCCGAAGGACGACGTGACCGACGCCGAGATGACCGTCGACGAACCGAAGGACTGGGCCGCCGGCGTCCCGGGTGTCCTCCACTCGATGGGTCCCGCGCTCGAACAGCTCGGCGCCGCCCGCACCGCCAAGCTCATGCTGTCGCTCAACCAGAAGGGCGGCTTCGACTGCATGAGCTGCGCCTGGCCGGACCCGGACAAGCGCAAGACCGCCGAGTTCTGCGAGAACGGTGGCAAGGCGGTCGTGTGGGAGGCGACGCCCGTCCTGGTGCCCCGCACGTTCTGGGCCGAGCACTCGATCCACGACCTGGCCGACAAGACCGAGTACTGGCTCGGGCAGCAGGGACGTCTGACCGAACCGGTGTGGAAGCCCGCGGGCGGGGACCACTACGAACCGGTCAGCTGGGAGCGGGCGTTCCGGATCATCGCCGACAAGCTCAACGGGCTCGACTCCCCCGACCAGGCGTCGTTCTACACGTCCGGGCGCACCTCGAACGAGGCGGCGTTCGTCTACCAGCTGTTCGTCCGGGCGTTCGGCACCAACAACCTGCCCGACTGCTCGAACATGTGCCACGAGTCGACGAGCCTGGCGATGGCCGAGGTCGTCGGCATCGGCAAGTCGACCATCGCCTACGACGACTTCGAGCACACCGAGCTCATCATCGTGATGGGGCAGAACCCCGGCACGAACCACCCGCGCATGCTCACCGCACTCGAGGACGCCAAGAAGAACGGCGCCGAGATCGTCGCGGTGAACCCGCTGCCCGAGGCCGGCCTCCGCCGCTACAAGAACCCACAGCGCGTCCGCGGGGTGATCGGGCACGGCACCCAGATCGCCGACCAGTTCCTGCAGATCCGGCTCGGCGGGGACATGGCGCTGCTGCAGGCGCTCGCGAAGCGCGTCGTGCTCGCCGAGCAGAAGACCCCGGGCGTGGTGGACCACGCGTTCATCGAGGCCCACACGAGCGGGTACGAGGCGTTCGTCGAGCACATCCTGCAGGTCGACGACGACGAGGTCGTCCGGGCCACCGGGCTGACCATCGAGGAGATCGACGAGCTCGCCGAGCGCTACCTGCACTCCGAGCGGACCATCATCACGTGGGCGATGGGCATCACCCAGCACACCAAGTCCGTCGACACGATCAAGGAGATCATCAACCTCCTGCTGCTCCGCGGGAACATCGGGCGTCCGGGCGCCGGCGCCTCGCCGATCCGCGGGCACAGCAACGTGCAGGGCGACCGGACCATGGGCATCTGGGAGCAGATGCCGGACTCGTTCCTCGATGCGCTCGCGGAGGAGTTCCACTTCGAACCGCCGCGGGAGCACGGCGTCGACGCGCTCAAGGGCATCAAGGCCATGCAGCGCGGGGACATCAGGTTCTGGATGGGCATGGGCGGCAACCTCGTCGCCGCGATCTCGGACAGCCAGCTCGCCGAGGCAGCGTTCCGCGGCACCGAGATGACCGTCCAGGTGTCGACCAAGCTGAACCGGTCGCACGCCGTCGTCGGCGAGGAGGCCCTGATCCTGCCGACGATGGGCCGCACCGAGATCGACGTGCAGGCCGCCGGCCCGCAGTTCGTCTCCGTCGAGGACACCGTCTGCTCCGTGCACGGCAGCCACGGGCAGGTCCCGCCGGTCGCCCCCGGCCTGCTGTCCGAGGTCGCGATCGTGTGCGAGCTCGCGAAGGCCACGCTCGGCGACCGCGTGCCGGTCGACTGGCAGGCGATGCGCGACGACTACGACGTGATCCGCGACCACATCAGCCACGTCGTGCCCGGCTTCGACGACTACTCCCGCCGCGCCGGCAGCAAGGAGGGCTTCGTCCTGCCGAACGGCCCCCGCGACTCGCGGACCTTCGCGACGGAGACCGGCAAGGCCATGATCACGGTCAACGAGCTCGAGCACGTCGAGCGCCCCGAGGGCACCCTGCTGCTGCAGACCCTGCGCTCGCACGACCAGTACAACACGACGATCTACAGCCTGAACGACCGGTACCGCGGCATCAAGAAGGGCCGCCACGTCGTCTTCGTGAACCCGGACGACCTGACCGAGCTCGGGCTGTCCGACGGCGACCACGTCGACGTCGAGACCGTCTGGGACGACGACGTCGAGCGGGTGCTGCGCGACTACCGGGTCGTCGCCTACCCGAGCGCCCGTGGGTGCGCGGCGGCGTACTTCCCCGAGGCGAACGTGCTCGTGCCGCTCGACAGTGCGGCGAAGGGCAGCAACACCCCGGTGTCGAAGGCCGTCCCGGTGCGGCTGACGCGGGTGGCGGTGCCCGCGGGCGTGTGAGGCGCGTCGGTCGGTCGGTCGGCTGGTCGGCGGGTCGGCCGGCACGCATTCTGCGACAAGACGGCTGTCGTTCGACATCGGTCTTGTCGCCTCATGCGCACGCATTCGATGCGTGTGCATCGTGCGACAAAGCGGCTGTCGTACGACAGCCGCTTTGTCGCGCAACACGTTTCGCTGACGGACGGGAGGCGCGGCGCCAGCCGGTACCGCGCCTCCCGTCCGTCGCGGTGCGGGTCAGGGCTGCGGGTGCTCGGTCTGCCAGATCGTGTCGACCGCCTCGAACTCGCGTGGGTAGCACTGCGTGTCGTAGACCTCGACGCTCTCCGACGCGACGCCGTACTGGTACCAGGGGCCGTCGCCGCCCGGGGTCGAGGTCCAGAGGCCGTCCTCGGAGTACGTGAGCGGGACGACGGCCATCGGGTGGCCCGCCTGCGCCATGCACGCCTGCAGTCGGTTGAAGGCGGTCGTGTACTCCTGCAGGGTGACGACCCCGTCCTGGGTCTCGGCGTCCTGCTGCGGTGACGGTTCCGCGATCGTCGCCCGCTGCGTCCACGACGTCCAGAGCGCCCACCGGGCCGGGCCCGCCCCGGTGACCGTCACGGTGGCGGCTTCGTTGGTGATCGGCAGCAGGCCGACAGTGACCGGGTCCTGGCCCGCACGCGCGGAGACGCAGGACTCGTCGCCGACCGGGATGCCGTCGACCTCGACGCGGAACGTCCCGGCGTCGAGGCACGTCCAGGCGACGGTGAGCGCGTCCGCGCCACGGGGCGGGTCGATGACCGTCGTGGTCCGGTCCCCGTGCCCGACGACGAAGGTCGGGTCCCCGAGCACGCGCGCGTGGTCGACCTCCTCGACCTGGTAGCGGGCGGAGATCGCCAGCGCGGTCTCGACCGCGCTGTCGGGGTCCGCGCCCGGCAGCGCGGCCGCGGTCAGCCCGCCGGTCAGACCGCCACCGACGACGAAGGCCGCCAGGGCGGCCAGCACCGTGACGCGTGTCGGACGTCGGCGGCGTGCCGGGGCCGTCCCCGGAGCACCGGTGCGGTCGATCTCCGCCACGAGCGCGTCGCGCATGGCGGTCAGGCGAGGAGAGAAGTCGTCGTTCACAGTGCGCCTCCGAGGGGTTCCGCTGTGGCTGTGTACCGCTGGTGGAGTCGGGCCTTCGCCCGGTGGAGTCGGGACTTGACCGTCCCTGGTGCGATGCCGAGCACCGCGGAGGCCTCGCGCTCGCTGATCCCCTCGAGCACGCAGAGCGTCAGCACGCGTTGGTCGTCGAGCGACAGCCGTCCCAGCGCAGCGACTGCGCCACCGTCACTGAACTGCTCGGCGGGGTCCGGCGCCGGCCCGGTCGCGGGGAACCGATCGAGGAACGCGCGGTGCCGACGTGCCGACCGGGTGATGTTGTGCGCGGTGTTCGTCGCCGTGACGAGGAGCCACGGCAGGAGCGAGTCGTCGACGAAGCGGACGTGGTCGCGTCTGCGCCACGCCTCGAGGAAGGTCATCGCGACGACGTCGTCCGCATCGGCGGGCGCTGCTGCCGGGACGAGGCCGACTGCGTGTCGTCGGAGCCTCGCGGCGTCCCGGTCGAAGACCCTGCTGAAGGCCCGTCCGTCCCCCGCGAGGCTCAGGGCCCAGTCGGCCCGGTCCCCCGTGATCTGGTTCATGTCAGGTGGTGTCCGCACCGGTGCAATCGGTTCCGGGTCCGGCGTGTCGCGCCTTCGGGCGACGGCGTCAGCGGGGGTCGGCGGCCTCGCGCGGCTCGGTGATCCGCTCCCCGGTCTGCGGGTCCCATCCGATGGTCCTCGGCTCCGGCACACGCGGGCGTCGTTCGACGCGGGGGAACCACGGTCGTGCCGACGGCAGGCACAGCAGCACGGCGGCGGCGATCACGGCGACCGCCTCGAGCGTCAGCCAGCTTGCGTTCCCGGTGAGCGCCATCACGACCACGTTCACCAGGGCGAAGGCCCCCATGACCCCGAGCCAGACGCGCGCGGTCCCGGAGCCTCGCCACACGAGCAGCGTGGCCCAGGCGAGGAGTGCGCAGATACCGAGGCCGAGTACCCAGGCGACCACCGTGGCGGGAAGCAGGTCGGGCGCACGCAGCGCCGAGAGCACGGACATCACCGAGAAGACGATGATCCGCTCGACGAGCACGACCGCCCAGATCGACACGGCCGCGGTGACCACCGACGGCTGTCGCCTCGGTCGGCCGGTCTCCTGTGTGCGCTCGTCCGTCGTCACGGTGCCCCCTCTGGTCGACGCAGACCCCACGGCCCGCGTACCGCGACCGTAGCGGAGCCGGGACGCCGTCGGCCAGCCCCGGACCGCGCCGGTCCGCCGGGGCCAGGGCGGGCGCGGCGATGGGCTCTGTCAGGACCGCGGGGCGCCGAGGTCGACGAGGTTCGGCCCGACCGTCGACGACGCCAGGTCCACCCGGGCGAGCGGGGTGCCACCACCCGCTCGGAGCACTCCGATGCGGATCGCCGTCACCGAGTAGCTGCCCGTCCGGGCGTACCGGCCGTCTCGGGCTCCCGGGGTGTCGCGCTGTACGTTGACCTGTACGGACAGCAGCGCGGGGAGTGCCCGGAGCACGGGAGACACAGCGGCCACGAGGGATGCGGCGGTGCTCGTGAGTGCGGCTCTGAGGGGAGCGGCCACCGCGACGAGGGTCCCCACGGTGGAGTTCACGATGTCGCGCAGCTGCGCGGTCAGCGCGTCGAGCACGCCGGGGAGCAAGGAGATGCCGATCAGCCGCGGCGTGACCGTCAACTGTGCGGTGCCCGACAGCACCGCCCCGAGCGACGCGTCCAGGCGCAGCTCCAGCTTGAGCGCTTGGATCCCCAACACCTTCACCGACCCGACGTCGAGCTGCACCTGGACCCGTGCGGACGCCAAGAGCGCTGTCACCCGCTCGGTGACGCGCGTCGTCCAACCGTCCAGCAGCGCGCCCACCCGAGCTGACAGGTCGGCGACCACCCGGTCGTCGAGCACGAGCTCGGTGTTCGGCGGCAGGCCGTTCAGCCCGGCGCCCGGACTCCCGGCCAGGTGCGCGAGGTCGACACGGACCTGGCCGGAAGCGAGGTCGACCGTCACGACACCGTCGGTCAGCGTCTCGCGGAGGACCGGCGCGAGCACCGTCGAGAGGTCGGGAGCAGTGATCGATGCGGTCCCCTCGACCAGACCGATGCGGAGGATCCCGTCGAGCTCCACCTTGGCCCAGGCCTCGACCTCGTCGGTCAGGAGACCGGCGAGATCGCGACTCTGTTCTGCGATGGCGGCGTCCAGCGTCCGGACGGTGGCGTCGACCGACGACGTCAGCGATCGCACGAGCGGGCTGTCGATGCGCAGGTCGAGGCTGGCGATGCCGTAGTCGCGCGTGACCGTTGCCGTGCGGGCCGCACCCCACACCTCGTCCTCGAGCAGGTCGCAGCCGTCGAGCTGCGCCGACGAGCCGACGGCCCCGACCTCGAGTCCGACGTCCGAGATGCTCTGCAGGTCGGCGACCCCGGCCAGGGCCTGCCCGAGGTCGAGCGTCGCCGGTTCCGGCAGCGCCTCGGTCGGTGTGGTGTCGGTGACGAGCACGCCTCCGGAGTCGCTGACGAGCCCGGACGCGGCCACCGACCTCCCCGTGGCGACGGACGTCGCGACCTGGTTCACGGCTCCGGCCGATCCTCCGGGCAGCCCGGTGCCGAGTCCGGTCAGGTCGAGGCCAGCGACGCTGCCGAGCACGCCGACGTCGAGCGGGTTGCCGTACGCGGCGGTGGTCTCCGTCCGGGTGATCTCGGGCGCGGTCGCCGGGCTGACGGCGACACCCTGCGTGCCGGTCTTCGTGACGTCGAGTCCGCGCAGGTCCGCGACCGCCCCGAGGTCTTGCCCCGCCACGTTCCCGGCGAGGAACCGGCTGGAGGAGTTCGCCGTGTAGCCGACGTCCTCGCCGCACGAGAACGACGAGGTCCCGATCGCGCCGTCGCCGTGCACCCACTCGGCGTCCTGCCACGCCGCGGTCGACGACGTGGGGCCGGGGACCGCCACGGCGGCGGTCGCCCCGACCACCGCCAGGATCGCCACCAGCACGGCGCCAGGACCACGGCGCAGCTCGCGCAGCACCGCCGGACGGCGAGGGGCGCGGTGGCGAGGGGCACGGTGGCGCGGCTCACGTCCCCGTCCCCGTCGCGGGCTCATCGCGTACCTCCGTCGCGGGACTCCGCCGTCCGCCGCAGCCGGACCGCCACGCCGACGAGCACGAGTGCCGCCGCGACGAACAGCGGTGCCGCGAAGGCCGCACCGGTGGACGCCAGCGAGGTCAGCGACGCCGACGACGTCGTCGCCGTCGATCGTCCTGGCCGCCCTGCGTCGCGCCCGTCGGTCGACGACGAGCCGTCGACGGGGTCCTCCGCGCTCGCGGTCACCCCGAGCCCGACGGACGCCTCGAGCCCCATGAGCCCGTCGTCGACCGATGCGCCCGTGGTGTCGGCGACGGCGAGCTCGACGAGCAACCAGGTCGATCCGTCACCGTCGGGGTCGGAGACCGGTACGCGGAGGGAGTCGGACTCCCCGGGCCCGATCGAGAGGACCCGCTGTCCGTCGTCGCAGACCGGCACGGTGTCGAGTCCGCGCCACGGCCGCTCGCACGCTGACACGGTGACCCGCAGCCCGTCCGGGTGCTCCACCAGGGCGCCCTCCCGACGGAGCTCGACCTCGGTGCTGATCGGTCCGGCCCGGTCGACCCGGGTGTGCACCTGCCAGAACGCCGGTCGCCCGGGTCGCAGGTCGGGCGCGTGCAGCGGGTACGGCGAGGCCTCGAGCACGAGACCGCCGGGCTCACCGGTCTCGGGGACCGCCTGCCAGCCCGCCGCGACGGCAGCACCGCCGCTGCCGAGTGCGAGAACTGCGCAGAGGACCGCGCCGGCAGCCGCAGCGCCGGCAGAGGGCCCCGGCCGCCGACTCATCCCTGCGCTCCACGCTCGTCGTCACCGAGACCGTCACCGAGACCGTCACCGAGACCCTCCCCGGGACCGTCACCGCCACCGGCTGCGCGCCGCGCCGGCCAGAACGACCAGACGACGAGCAGGCCGACGGTCGCCACCGCGAGCCCACGGGCAGCGGGTGTCGAGGACCACTGCAGCACGTGCCCGAGCACGGGAGCGGAGGCGATGGTGCGCCGGGCCTCCCGGACGACCGACGGGTCGCGGTCGACGGTGTCGTTCGCGTCGCCCCGTGTCGTCAGCGAGCGCGCGGCGGCGTCCCCCGGCACCCGGTCGACGGCGACCACGCGGTGGGTCACGGGCAGCGATGATCCCGGCCTCGGCACGGTGACGACCTGCCCCGGGCGGACGTCCGCCGCCTCGATCCGTTCGGTCACCACGACCGCCCCCGCGGGGATCGTCGGGCTCATCGACCCCGTGGTGACGACCACGAGTGACAGCCCCGTGGTCGCCGCGACCGCCCACCACCCGACGCAGAGGACACCGACGATGCCCGCCACCGCGACGACGACGGCGCGCACCCGGTGCAGCAGCGTCGGCCGCTCGCGCGGAGGGGTTCCCGTCGGCGCTCCCGCTGCGCCGATCGTTGCTGCCTGGGTCATTCGGACTTCGAGGAGAACTCCCATGCGGGAGTCACCGCGAGGCCCTGCAACGCCTCCACCGGCACGCCGTCGGGCAGTCGCGGTGTCTGCGGCAACGTGACCTCGAAGCAGTACTGCTGCTGCGACCCGCTGGCGGCTTCGAGCCGCTGCGACGCGGAGGCTTCGCTCGTCGCGAGCGGCCCGCTGGCGATGACCGTGCCAGCCGTGAAGGTCGAGCCGTTGCACGGCGCGCCCTGCGCGGTGGCGGCGACGCGGACGTCGAGTGCGTCCCAGAGCAGCGCCTCGGGAGCCGTCGGTGCCAAGAGCACTGCCGACACCGCCTTCTGGAGTTCGACGTCGCCCGCGATCGACTTCTCGGTCGTCCGCAGCACCACCGACGCGTAGGTGGTGTCGCCCGGCGAGAGCGCGATCGCGTCCGGGGTGAACGTCATCTCCTGCCCCGGAGCGGTCTCCGCCTGCGTCCACCCCGCGTCGAGCGCGCCCGTGACGTTCTGCTCGACCTCGAAGGTGGAGGTCGCGATCCCGGGTCCTCCGGTCCCGTTGCCGCCGAACACCCACTCGCTGTCCGTCCACGACGCGAGCGTGTACCCGACCCCTCCGACCACGAGGGCGCCGCCGGCGACGAGCGCCGCGACCCTGGTGCGCCGTGAAGCGGGCGCGCTGGACTGTCCTGACATCGTTGCTCCTGATCCGTGCGTGCGGACGCCGGTGGTGGGCCGGTCCGACACGGCGGGAGCTGGTGAGGTCCCCCGTCGGCCGCTGTCCGCTCTTCTGGGGACATGCTGGCGGATCGCCGGCAGGAAGACAAGCAGTTCACGAGGATTGCTCTCTAAACCGACGAGGGACTCCGCGACGAGATCGCCGTCGTTCGACATCGGTCCCGTCGCGTTCGTCGCAGCCAGCGCACCTCGTGCGGCTCATGCGACATCGCGGCTGTCGAACGACAGCCGCGATGTCGCGGAACGCGCGCCCGACGCGCGCCCGACGCGCGCGAGGCGCGGCACGGACGGCTCGCGCAATGCGCCACGCTCGCACCCGACGGACGGGAGGCGCGGCACCTGCTGGCACCGCGCCTCCCGTCCGTCAGCCGCTCACCGCGCGGCGGACGCGTCCGTTCAGACGGACGCCTCCGTCCCGCGGACCTTCCCCACCACGACGTCGACGATCCCGGCGACGAGCGCCGCAGCCACGAACACCAGCGAGACCCCGAGCCCGAGCGGGAGCCCCTGCGAGTAGTCGCCCTTCGTGCTCGCGAGCGACGAGTAGAACACGCTGCCCACGGCGGCGATGCCGATCGCCGAGCCGACCCGCGCGCCGACCTGGATGAGGCCGCCGGCGGAACCGCCCTGCTGGACCGGGACCTCGGAGAGCGTGAGCGTCTGGTTCGGCGAGATGGTCAGGCCGGATCCGATGCCGGCGACCAGGAGCGGCAGCACGAGCCACCAGCCGAGGTCCGGCCCGTAGTGGTCCGCGACGACCCAGATGACCGCGCCGAGCCCGATGAGCACGAGGACGGTGCCGACCACGATGAGCTGTCGGCCGAAGCGGTGCACGATCCGACCGCCGACCGTCGACGCGATGCCGGAGCCGATCGCGAACGGCACCGACGCGACACCGGCGAGCAGTGCGGAGTACTGCAGGCCCGACTGCAGCGCGAGGGTCAGGACGAAGAAGAGCGGGGTGAAGCCGGCGAAGTAGACCGTCGCCAGCCCGACCCCGAGCGAGAACGACCGGCGACGGAAGAGGCCGAGGTCGATGACGGGCTCGTGCTCCCGGCCGTAGCGGCGCTCCCACAGCACGAACAGGACGGCGAACACCACCGCGGCGACGACGAGCCACCACTTGGCGTTGCTCTTCCACTGCTCGGACTGCACGAACGGCAGCAGTAGCGCGACGACCGCGGCACCGAGCAGCACGATGCCGACCGGGTCGAAGTCGTGCTTCCGCCCGCGCTCCTCCTTCGGGGTGGTCGGGAGGTACCGGAAGGCGAGCAGGATCGTGACGAGCCCGACGGGCAGGTTCACGAAGAAGACGAAGCGCCAGCCGTTCTCGGTGCCGAACGCCGTGATGAGCAGCCCACCCACGAGCGGGCCGATCGCGGTGGCGATGCCGACGGTCGCACCGAACAGACCGAAGGCGGTCCCGCGTTCCTTGCCGCGGAACAGCTGCTGGATGAGCGCGGTGACCTGCGGGGTGAGCAGGCCGCCGGCCAGACCCTGCACCAGTCGGGCGATGACGAGCACGAACCCGTTCGGGGCGAAGCCGCAGAGCGCGCTCGCGAGGGTGAAGAGCGCGACACCGACGATGAACATGCGTCGGCGCCCCACCGCGTCACCCAGGCGACCACCGGGGACGAGCAGCAGTCCGAAGGCCAGGGCGTAGCCGGACAGGATCCACTGGACGGCCTCGGGGGTCGCGCCGCTCAGGCCGCTCGAGATGGACTGCAGCGCGACGTTGACGATCGACACGTCGAGCAGGACGATGCCGCCGCCGAGCAGGCAGATGACGAGCGCCTTCCAGCGGTTCGGGTCCGGGGCGTCGTCCTGCTGCCGGCCGGCGTCCTGCCGCTGGCCGGAGTCCTGCCGCTGATCGGAGTCCTGCCGCTGGTCGGCGTGCTGCTCCTGGTCGGGGTGCTGCTCGGCCTGCGGCGCCGACGGGTGCCCGGCGGTCGCGGCGTGGTGCGCGGTGTGGTGCGCGACGGTGGGAGCCGCATCGGGCTCGACGGGTCTGCGGTGTTCGGCTGCCATGACGATCCCACGCTAGGCCGCGCCCCGAGCCCGATCCGCAGGCTGTGCGGTTCTTGTCCCCCGGTCCGGCACCGCAGCCGGCCGGTTCGGTCCGGACCGGTGGGGCGGTCAGCGGTCCGCGCGCTGCAGACCGTCCGCGGCCTTCCCGAGCAGCCAGTTGACCGCCCACCCGAGCACGCCGATGACCGGTACGAGGACGATGACGAGCGTCCAGACGATCTTCACCGCGTCGCTCCGGCGTCGGTCGCGCCAGACCTGCACCAGCGCCAGCACGTCGAGGGCCAGCAGCAGCGCGATCAGCAGCAGATGGGCCCCAGCGAGGTTCTCGAGCACGTCGTCCTCCTCCGTCGTCGTCGAGCACCCCACGCTAGGACGGACACCGTCGCACCCGCGTCCTCCGAGCGGACGACATCGGCCCACCGCCGGACCCGGTCGCCGTCCACCGGGCGGAGGTGTCCTCCACCAGACTGGGCTCATGGAGTCCTGCGCGTTCTGCAGCATCATCGCCGACCGGGAGCCGGCGACCTGGGTCGAGCGCGAGGAGCACGCCGTCGCCTTCGCACCGCTCCCGGGGTCGGCCCTCGCCCCCGGGCACACGCTGGTCGTCCCGGTCGCACACACCGCGGACCTGCTCAGCGCCGACCCCACCTCACTCGCGGCCTGCACGGCACTGGCGCGGCGGGTCGGCCTCGCCATGCGTGGAGCCCTCGGCGCGACCGGGACCGTCCTGCTGCAGGCCTCCGGCACCGACGCCGGGCAGAGCGTGCCGCACCTGCACTTCCACGTGGTGCCCTGCTGGCCGGACGACGGCACGACGCACTGGCCGGAACCGCCGTCGGCGCACGTGCACGACGGCGATCCGCACGCCGACCTGCGGGCGATGTTCGAGTAGGCGCTGCGCCGGATGTCATCCCGGAGGAGCACGTCGGTCCTCCGCTGTGCCGATCCCCGAGTGGGCGCGGATGCGCTGTGATCTGGTCAGACACGAAAGGCTCGACATGCCCCGCTCCACGATCACCACTCCCCTGACCCTCGGTGCGGTCGCCCTCGGCACCCTCGCCACCCTCGGCCTCTCCGGCTGCTCCGCCCTCGGCGACGTCGCCCACGACCGGGTGACCTCCGAGGCCGCGACCCGCGCCGACCTCGACGCGGCGCCGGACTGGCTGCCCGCTGACGCCCGCGACATCACCTCCGTCGCCGGCACCGGGGGCAAGGCCTCCGACACGACCCCGACCACGCTGGTGTTCACGAGCGCGGACGGCGTCACCGAGGACTCCTGCAGCACCGCCCCGCGGCAGTCCGCACCGACGATGGACGTCGAGGACGCGCCGGACGTGTACGGGGCGACCGAGGTGCTGCGCTGCGGCCCGTGGTCGATGACGTCGAAGGGTGACCGGTGGATCGCCTGGACGCCGAACCCGGGCGACGGCGGGTCCTGACGTGTCCCGCCCGGGCGGCCGCCACCGAGCGGCAGACGGCAGGTCAGCGACGACTGCGCGACCCCGCCGCGCGCCCGGACGCGCACGCCGGCTCGGGGAGCACCGCGCGACCGTCGGCGTCGCGGCGCTCTCCGCCGGTCTCGGCGCCGTCGTCGTCACCGGCGCCGAGGCCGCGCACCGCATCGTCGAGCTCGGCGTGCGCACGGGATCGAGCGCCACGGTCGCCGCGATCCTGCCCGTCGTGGCGTGGGTGTTCATCGGCATCGCGCTCTACGTCAGCGCCGTCGTGGCATCGAACACGTGCGCGACGGTCATCGCCGGCCGCACCCGTGCACTCGGGCTGCAGCGCGTCCTCGGCGCCACCGGGCAGCAGCTCCGCTGGCAGGTCACCCGGACCGGGGCGGCCTGCGGTGTCGTCGGGGCCGCCCTCGGCACGGTCGTCGGGACCGTGGTCGCCGACGCCGGACTCGCGGTCGCCGCGGCGTCCGGCACGCTCCCGCCGCTCGGTGTCCTCGTGCCACCGTCACTCGCCCCGATCGGGCTCCTGGTCGCGGGCATCACGACGGTCGCGTTCCGCATCGGCTCCCGCGCGGTGCTCACGATCTCCCCGCTCCGTGCGCTCGAGGCCGGGGTCGAGGCCCCTGCCGGCGCCACCCGCTCGATCGGGCGCACCCTGACCGCGGGCTCGCTCGTCCTGCTCGGCACGGCCGGGCTCGGGGGCGCGGTGGTCCTGGGCGCGACGAGCGTCGACTCGCTGCTCCTCGCGGTGGCGTGCGGGGCACTGTCGTTCACGGGTGTCGTCGTCGCTGCGCCGGTGCTGCTGCCCGCCGTGCTCCGTCTCGCGGCGGCGGCGTCGGCGCGGTCGGTCGTGCCGGCGATGGCGGCGCGGAACGCGCTCCGAGCGCCGCGGCGGACCGCCAGGGCGACGGTCGGGCTGCTCATCGCGGTGACCCTGATGGCGACCTTCTCCGTCGGGTTCTCGACCTACGCGGTGATGCTCCAGGGGCAGGCCGCGGACGATCCCGAGTACTACCGGGGCATCGAGGAGCAGTTCGACCAGCTGGCCGTCATGTTCACGGGGCTCGTCGGCGCCGCCGGGGTGATCGCCGCCGCCGGGGTCGTCGTGGTGACGGCCCTGACGATCGCGCAGCGCGGCCGGGAGCTCGGCCTGCTGCGGGTGGTCGGCGCGACGAGGCAGCAGGTCCGAGCACTCGTCCTCGCGGAGACCACGATCACCGTCGCCGTCGCGGTCGTGCTCGGCGGACTGCTCGGCACCGCCTACGGCTGGGCCGGCGCATCCACGCTGCTCGGCGCGACGAAGGGCGCGGAGCTCATCGCCCCGGTCGTCCCGGCCTGGCTCGTGGTCGTCGTCGTGGTGGGCGCCGCCGGCACCGGGCTCGCCGCGGCACTCGGACCGGCGGCACGTGCCGTGCGCGCGGCCCCGGTCACCGCGCTCCGCTACGAGTGACGCCCGGCGGGGTCGGCGAGCACCACGGCGCCAGCGGGCACCGCCGCGTCAGTCGGCACCGGCAACGGCGGGCACCGCCGCGTCAGTCGACACCGCGGCACCCGCGGGCAACGCAGCACCGGCGGGCGCAGGGGCGTCAGTCGGCAGCCCGGCGCACCAGCTCGCGCAGCCGCTGCTCGACCTCGTCGGTCCACTCGACGACGGCGAACGAGGTCGCCCACATCGGCCCGTCGTCGAGCCTGGCGTCCTCCTGGAAGCCGACGGTCGCGTACCGCGCCCCGAACTTCGACGCCGGCTGCACGAACGTGACGACCTTGCCGTCCCGCGCGTAGGACGGGAACCCGTACCAGGTCTTCGGGTCGAGCTCCGGCGCGACCTCGGTCACGAGCACGTGGTACCGCGACGCCAGGGTCTGGTCGAAGCCCTCGAGTGCCTCGATCGCCGCGGTGCAGGCCTCGCGCTCGGCCTCGCGCTTCGCAGCACCCTTCAGCCCGCGCGTCGCCTTCCGCTCCTCCGCGGCCTGCTGCATCGCGGCGCGCTCCGCGTCGCTGAACACTCCGGCCATGTCCGTCTCCCTCGCCGATCCCGTTCCGAGCGCCGGTCGGCGGACCGGTGCTGACGGCATCCTGGCACCGCGCGTGCGGCGAGCACCACCCACCGGACGGGAGGCCCGTGTCGGCCCGCCACGAGCCTCCCGCCCGGAGCCGGATCGCAGGCCGCGTCGGCGTGACCCGACAGGATCGGTGCCGAGGCGACATCGCCGGGGTCGGCGTCATCGACACCCACTGACGCCGTCGACCGTGCACGGAGCGCCCCGGTGCACGACAGGAGCGCGCCGGTCCGAGGACCGACGCGCTCCTGTCAGCGCTGGACGGGGTGGGTCAGCGCACGGTGCGTCCGGCGCGGGGCAGGAGCACACCGAGCAGGATCATCGCGACGGCGAGCAGTGCGTGGAGCACGTTGTCGGCGCTGTTCAGCGGGACGAAGTTCGCCGCGCCGGCCATGTTCGCGACGAAGAGGCCGAAGACGAACAGCACGGCGTAGATGATGCCGCCGACGAGCAGGTACGAGCGCGAACCCGCGGCCGAGCGGGCGGCGAGCAGGCCGACGATGCCGAACAGCAGGTGCACGATGTTGTGGAGCACCGACACCTGGAACAGGCCGAGGAGCATGGCCATCGAGCTGTTGCCCGCGAAGGACAGCGTGCCCATGTCCATGGTCAGGCCGGGGATGAAGCCGGCGATGCCGACGATGAGGAAGACGATCCCGAAGAGCAGGGCGCCCTTCTGGACGAGGGTCGAAGCGAAACCGGTACGGGGTGATGCTGCGCTGGACATGTGGTCTCTCCTTGTGTGCGAGGACCGGGTCGTGGTTCCGGTCGGTGCGGTGACGGGTGTCACGCGCGGTTGTGCTTCACGGTAGACATGCAGCGCGCTCTCGGTTTCCCCCCGTCCGGGGGGACGCGTCGAACGGACAGACGCGTCGTACGGTGGCAGGGTGCGCGAACTCGACTGGGACGGCTACCGGAACGTGCGCGACCTCGGCGGGCTGCCGACCCCGCTGTCGCCGACGGGCGCGACGCTGGCCGGACGGGTGGCCCGCGGCCCGCGTCGCGAGCTGCTGACCGACCGCGGCTGGCGGGACGCGCGCGCCTGGGGCCTCCGCTCCGTCGTCGACCTGCGCTGCGCCGACGAGGTGGGTCGTCGTGACGGCGATCCGTTCGTCGCTCCGGACGCCCTGACCGGGATCACCGTCGTCTCGGCTCCGACGGAGGACCAGGACGACCCGGAGTTCCGCGAGGTCTGCTTCCCGATCCTCGACTCCCCCGAGTACTGGCGGCACAACTGGCGGATCCTGCCCCACCTGGTGCTCGGAGCCCTGCGCGCGGTCGCGGACGCACCGGCCGGGGTGCTCGTGCACTGCAGCGCGGGACGCGACCGCACGGGCATGGTCAGCACGCTGCTGCTCGCGGACGCCGGGGTGTCACCGACCTCGGTCGCCGAGGACTACGCGGCCTCGGTCCGGGCGATGGCGGGCACCGGGACGCACGCGCCGGGCGACCGGCAGGCATCGTGGGACGCCGAGCGGGTGACCGACTGGCTCGCCACCGTCACGCCGATCGTCGAGGACGTCGCCGCCGAAGTGGACGCGGCGTTCGCCGCGGTCGGCGCCGACGACGACCTGCGCGCACGGTTGCGCGCACGACTCACCACGCCCTGATCGCGGGTACGGTCGGACGGGAGGCCCGGTGCCGGCCCGCACCGCGCCTCCCGTCCGTCAGCTGCTCGCCGCTGTCGTGTGGTCCCGCTGTCGTCCGGGCCCGCTGTCGTCCGGGCCCGCTGTCGTCCGGCCTCTGCTGTCGACCGCGCCCCGCTCCTGCGCCCGTCGTCGCCCGCTCAGGCCGGCCGTGCGGTCACGGCCCGGGGACGGTGACGCGGACCGCGCTGATCCGGCCGGCGCGCGTGCGCGCCGTGGTGGCCGGGTCGTAGCTGTCCGCGGTGGCCAGGTAGAGGGTGCGGCCGTCCTCGCCACCGAGCGCGCAGTCGATCGCGCAGAGCCCCGGGG
This sequence comes from Curtobacterium subtropicum, assembly GCF_030362975.1. Taxonomy (NCBI): domain Bacteria; kingdom Bacillati; phylum Actinomycetota; class Actinomycetes; order Micrococcales; family Microbacteriaceae; genus Curtobacterium; species Curtobacterium subtropicum. The sequence goes on along the minus strand of NZ_JAUCMM010000002.1, from coordinate 60,026 downwards.
CGTCGACGCGGTCGGTGACCTCGCCGCCCTCGACGACGCGGAGGAACTCCCCCGTGTCGACCGAGCAGACCCAGATCGCCCCCTCGGCGTCGACGGTGCTGCCGTCCGGCGTGACGCCCTCGGGCAGGGCCGCCCACTCGCGTCGGCCGGTGAGCGAACCGTCCGGCTCGATGTCGAACGCCGTCAGGCGGCCGCCCCAGGTCTCGCTGACGACCAGCGTCCGGGTCCCGGGGAGCACGTTCGCACTGTTCGGGAACACCAGGCCGTCCGCGGCGAGCCGGGCCGAGCCGTCCGGCTCGACGACGTACAGCGGGCCGGGACGGAGTTCCTCGCCGCCGTACAGGTCGTACCCGAACGCACCGACGTAGGTCCGACCGGTGTCCTCGTCGACGACCAGGTCGTTGAGGAGCGAGGGCTCGATCGACGACAGGTCGGCGAAGGGCGCGTTCGTACCGTCGGGACGGACCACCTGGATCGTCCGCGCGTTCATGGCACTGACGATCAGCCGGCCGTCCGCGAGCCACCCGAGGCCCGACGACTGCCCGTCGATGGTCGTCTCGAGGCGCGGCTCCCCACCGGGAGCACCGGGGTCGACCGAGAAGACCTCGCCCGTGTGCATGTCGGAGTACCAGAGCCGGCCGTCGTGCCAGCGGTTGCCCTCGGGGAACCGGATGCCGGAGACGACCTCGGTCGCGGAGTCGATGGTGGTGTGCACCCGTCCAACCTGCCAGGCGGGACTGGCCGGGCCCTGGTGGTCGACGGGACCGGCGGTCACCTGGCGCTCGTGGCCGGCGTCCAACCGAGCTCCGGCCCCAGGCGCCCGGCCGTGTCCTCGATGATCTGCGCGTAGTCGTGGGGTGCGAACGAGAACGGGAGCGCGAACGCGACCTCCGTCGCCACCTGGTACCCGGCGTCCGCGCGGAGCCGGTCGGCGATCTCGGCCGAGCTCCCGACGAGATCGGCGGCGAACAGCAGCTTCCCGGGCCCCTGCGGCACCCCGACCCGGCCGGCCCGTGCCTCGGCGTAGGCCCGGTAGCGCGCGACCTGCTCGGGCGTCGCCGAGTCGGTCGGGATGACGACGAGGCCCTGGGACACCCGCGCCGCAGCGGGGTCCGGGTGTGCGTCGAGGTAGGCCTCGACCTGAGCGCGCTGGTTCGTCGCGAAGTCGGTGCCGACCTCGCTCCGGGTCACGCTCGAGGTGAGCAGGTGGAAGCCGTTCTCGGCCGCCCACACCGCGGACCTCGTGCTGCCGGTCCCGTACCAGAGCCGGTCGGCGAGCCCGGGGCTCTGCGGTTGCACGGTCGTGGCGAACTCCTCGATCCCCCGGCGTTCGGCGACCGGGGTCACGGCGTCGCCGCGCACGAGGTCGCGGAAGCGCAGCAACCGGTCGTTCCCGAGGTCCTCGTGCTCGGCGGTGTCCGGGTGGATCGCGTCGCGGTAGAGGTCGTAGTGCATGGGCGTCCCGACCGAGAAGCCGGGCTGCAGTCGGCCGCCGAGCAGGACGTCGACGGTGCCGAGGTCCTCGGCGAGGCGGAACGGGTTCTCGGCACCGATCGGGGTGACCGCGGTGCCGAGGGCGATGCGCGACGTGCGCTGCGAGGCGGCGGCCAGGATCGCCACGGGTGACGAGATGCCGTGCTGCAGGTGGCGGTGCCGGAGCCAGGCGCTGTCGAAGCCGAGGGCCTCGGCGCGCTCGATCACGCGGAGCGTCTCCTCGTGGCCGACGGCGGGACGCGCGGGGTCGAACGAGCCGATGGTCAGGAAGCCGAGGCGCTCGAGGGGACGGTCGTCGGAGGGCATGACCCGATGGTGGCAGACCGGGGCTCGGGGCGTCGGTGGTCCCGACGTATCCTGGCCGCATGAGCATGGAGGGCGCGGCCTGGAGCTCGCTGTACAAGATCTCGTCAGCGAAGGACGCCGGGCGGGGCTTCTCGCGCGAGTCCCTCCGGCGGATCATGACGTTCGCCGTGCCGTACCGGGTGCAGCTCGTGGTCTTCATCGCACTGTCGGTCGTCGGGGCCTTCCTCGCCGTCGCGACCCCGGTGCTCGCCGGCCAGGTCGTCGACGTGATCGCTGCCCGCGGCGCCGTGTCGACGATCGTCTGGCTCGCCGTGGTCATCGCGCTCGTGGCCGTCGCCGACGCCGCCTCGTCGCTGCTGACCCGCTGGTACTCGGCACGGATCGGCGAGGGCGTGATCCTCGACCTGCGGACCGCGGTGTTCAACCACGTGCAGAAGATGCCGATCGCGTTCTTCACCCGCACCCGCACCGGGGCCCTGGTCAGCCGGCTCAACAACGACGTGATCGGCGCGCAGCAGGCCTTCAGCGGCACGCTCTCCGGCGTCGTCACGAACTTCGTCGCGCTCGTGCTGACCCTGGTCGTCATGCTCAGCACGTCATGGCTGGTGACGGTCATCGCCGTCGTCATGCTGCCGGTCTTCCTCGTCCCCGCGCGTCGGATGGGCAGCCGCCTCGCCGCCCTCCGCCGCGAGGCCGCCGACCACAACTCCGCCATGAGCACGCAGATGACCGAGCGGTTCTCCGCGCCGGGCGCCACGCTCGTCAAGCTGTTCGGCCGCCCCGACGAAGAGGCCGAGGAGTTCCGGATCCGTGCCGCCCGCGTGCGGGACATCGGCGTCCGCACCGCCATGCTGCAGTTCGTCTTCGTCACCGCGCTCATGCTCGTCTCGGCGCTCGCCCTCGCGCTCGTCTACGGCCTCGGGGGCACCCTCGCCCTCGGCGGGCAGCTGAACACCGGTGACGTCGTGACCCTCGCGCTCCTGCTCACCCGCCTCTACGCACCGCTCACCAGTCTGGCGAACGCCCGGGTCGAGATCATGAGCGCCGTCGTGAGCTTCGAGCGCGTCTTCGAGGTGCTCGACCTGCGACCCCTCATCCAGGAGAAGCCGGACGCGGTCACCCTGCCCGACGGCCCCGTCGCGGTCGAGTTCGACGACGTCCGGTTCGCGTACCCGTCCGCCGACAAGGTCTCGCTCGCCTCACTGGAGGAGGTCTCCACGCTCGACACCCGCGGCGGCGACGAGGTGCTGCACGGTGTCTCGTTCCGCATCGAGCCCGGGCAGACCGTGGCCCTGGTCGGGTCATCCGGCGCCGGCAAGTCCACGATCGCGCAGCTGCTCTCCCGCCTGTACGACGTCGACAGCGGCACGGTCCGACTCGCGGGCACGGACGTCCGCGACGTCACCTTCGAGTCGCTCCGGCACACGATGGGCATGGTCACCCAGGACGGGCACCTGTTCCACGAGACGATCGGCGCCAACCTGCGCCTGGCCCGGCCGGAGGCCACCGACGACGAGGTCTGGGACGCCGTCCGGCGAGCACGCCTCGAACCCCTCATCCGGTCGCTGCCCGACCAGCTCGACACCATGGTCGGCGAGCGCGGCTACCGGCTGTCCGGCGGCGAGCGCCAGCGCATGACGATCGCGCGGCTCCTGCTCGCGCAGCCCCGGGTCGTGATCCTCGACGAGGCGACCGCGGCGCTCGACTCGACGTCGGAGGCCGCCGTGCAGGCTGCCCTGAGCGAGGCGCTCGACGGCCGGACGGCGATGGTGATCGCGCACCGGCTCTCGACCATCCGGAGCGCGGACCTCATCCTGGTCGTCGAGGACGGCTCGGTCGTCGAGCGCGGCACGCACGAGGAACTCCTGGCGGCCGGCGGTCGCTACGAGGAGCTGCACCGGACCCAGTTCGCGGTGCAGGCGGACCAGGCACCCGACCCCGCGCCCCTGCACGGGAGCAGCGTCCCCTCCTGACGACCGGCCCGACACCTGCGCGGGGCGGCACGCGGCCGCACGAGGCTGCGCGAGGCTGCACGAGGCCTCAGCCGATCCGCCGGACCACCGGAGCTACATCGGAGCACCGTGGGCAGCACCGGACCCACAGGAGGAACCATGCTGCTCGAGGGCAAGACCATCGTCGTCACCGGCGGGAACAGCGGGATCGGTGAGCAGATCTGCCTCGCCGCGGCCGCCGAGGGCGCGAACATCGTCATCGACTACGTCGCGCACCCCGAGGCGACGGACTCGCTGATCCACCGCATCGAGGAGGCCGGCGGGCACGCGGTGGGGGTCGACGCCGACATCACGAGCGCGTCCGACCTGCACGCGATGGTGCAGAAGGCCGTCGACGCGTTCGGCTCGCTCGACGTCCTCGTCAACAACGCCGGGATCGAGGACCGCAAGTCGCTGCTCGAGGAGACCGAGGACGGCTACGACAAGGTCATGGCCGTGAACATGAAGAGCGCGTTCTTCGGTACCCAGGCGGCAGCGAAGCAGTTCATCGCGCAGGGGAACGGCGGCCTGGTGCTGAACATCTCGAGCGTGCACGAGGACTGGCCGATGCCCGGCAACCTGGCGTACTGCGTCTCGAAGGGCGGGATGCGGATGCTCGCCCGGAGCGGCGGCGTGGAGCTCGGACCGCACGGGGTCCGGATCGTGAACATCGCTCCCGGCGCGGTCGACACCCCGATCAACACGGCGACGACCTCCGACCCCGACAAGCTGCGGCAGCTCGACGACGCGATCCCGCTCGGGCGCCCGGCGAAGCCGCACGAGATCGCCGAGGTCGTCGTGTTCCTGGCGTCGGGCAAGGCCGCCTACATGACGAGCACCACCGTCACCATCGACGGCGGGATCTCGCAGGGCAGCGTCGGGCTCTGACCGCGATCACCCGCCCGACGGGAGGCGCACCAGCCCGGACCGTACTGATCCGCCTGGCACACCTCCCGTCCGTCGGGCCCCTCCGGGAGCGCGCCTCAGCGGACCTTCTTGATCGGGAAGATCGCCAGCGCGCCGATGACGGCCGCGACCGCGCAGACCGAGAACCACAGCGCGTAGTTGTTGCCGCCCGGGTCGCTGACGTACACGAGCACACCACCGATGAGGGGGGCGATCGTCTGCGGCAGGGCGTTGGCGATGTTGAACACGCCGAGGTCCTTCCCGGAGTCGTCCGGGTTGGGTAGGACGTCGACGACGAGGGCGAGATCGACACCGACGTAGAAGCCGTACGCGATGCCGAGCAGGGCCTCGAGGATGAAGAACGTCGGGACGTCCTGGACGAAGATCAGTGCGAAGGTACCGACCGCGAACAGGGCGGTGGAGCTCCAGACGAAGACCTTGCGCCGACCCAGGCGGTCGGAGAGCCAGCCCGCCAGGTAGCTCGCCGCGATGAGCCCGACCGTGTAGATGAGCACGCTGGTCGAGATGACGGCGGGGATGTCCGCTTCCTTCACCCCGACGTGGTTCAGCAGGTAGAAGAACCGGAAGGTGGTGAAGCCGAAGCTGGCGAACGTGATGAGGAAGCGCGACCACCAGGCGAGTGCGTAGTCGGGGTGCTGGCGCGGGCTGACCCAGAAGGTCTCGACCCAGTCGCGGAAGGACGCTCGCGGCGGGGCCTCGGGCAGCTGACGGTCGGGCAGGACGACCGCGAAGACGACCATCACGACGATCGCCAGGACCGCCGGACCGACGAACATGACGACGAGCTGGTCCGTGAACGCCTGCGCCACGTAGGTGCCGCCGAGGATGCCGACGTTCTGCATGATGCCGATCGCGGCGGTGATCTTGCCGCGCTGGAAGCTCGGCACCTGGTCGGCGATCGTCGTGATGAACGGGGCGAGGGCCATGTTGGCTCCGAGCTGCGCCAGCGACCAGCCGACGGTGGCCACCAGGAGCGACGGGGCGAGCGCCATGATCAGGAACGCTCCCGTCATGATGACGGTCCCGGCCACGATCCAGATGCGACGGCGGCCGAAGCGGCTGGTGGTCCGGTCGGAGAGTCGGCCGAACACGACGTTCGCGACGGTGGCGAAGAGCGCTCCGAAGCCGCCGAGCACCGCTGCGGCGCCGGTGGCACCGTCCGCCGAGATCACACCGGCGGCGACGAGCGACTGGATCTTGATGCCGATGCCGACGATCGCCGGTCCGAGCAGCGCGACGAAGAACACCAGCTGCGCCGCGAGCAGCCAGAACACGTAGCTCCGCTTCGCTGGCTGCGTCGGCTCGGGGAAGCCGAACCGGCCTCTCGAGGTCGCTGTGGACGTGGTCATGCCTGATGGCATGCCCGCCGCGGATCCGCTCGTCGTCGTCACTGCCGGTTCCTCTCATCGTTGAGCATCGGGGCACGACGCGGGCTTCCCGACTGAAAACCTAACGCCGTACGGTATCGAGTATGCACGCAAAGTGATGGTGGTGCAACGCCTCGTCGCAGCCGTCGGGGCACGGTCGCCGGAGTGGGAGCTCTCGGCTCGCTCGGGGCGACCGGGCGCAGGATGGCGCGGTGTTCATCCCCGCGCGCGACGCCGGCCTCGACGCCCTCCACGAGTTCGTGCCGCACGCCGGCGCGGACTACCGGCGCGACCGCAACCACGACCAGGGACCGTCGCGGACGAACGTCTCCGGCCTGTCCCCGTACATCCGGCACCGGCTGGTGACGGAGCAGGAGGTCGTCGACGCCGTCCTCGAGCGCCACAGCCCACAGGCCGCCGAGAAGTTCGTGCAGGAGGTCTTCTGGCGGACCTACTGGAAGGGCTGGCTCGAGCAGCGGCCCGAGGTGTGGCGACGGTACCGTCGCGAGGTGCGCATGATGCTCGGCGACGACCTGCCGGCCGGCTGCACCGACGCGGTCTCGGGCCGGAGCGGCATCGAGGCGATGGACGCTTGGGCCCGCGAGCTGGTCGAGACCGGGTACCTGCACAACCACGTGCGGATGTGGTTCGCGAGCATCTGGGTGTTCACGCTCGGCCTCCCGTGGCAGCTCGGTGCGGACTTCTTCCACCGGAACCTGCTGGACGGGGACGCTGCGTCGAACACCCTGTCCTGGCGGTGGGTCGCCGGCCTGCAGACCCGGGGCAAGACCTACCTGGCGACGACGGAGAACATCGCGCGGTACACCGACGGACGGTTCGCGCCGACGGGGCTCGCCACGACGGCACGGCCACTCGACGAGGAACCGTTCCCACCGGCGGCCCCCGTCACCCCTGCCGAGGACGTCGCCGCAGCGGTCGGGTCGCACGTGGGACTGCTGCTGCACGAGGAGGACCTCGAGCCGGTATCGCTGCTCGCGCCGCTCGGTCGCGCGGCCCCGTCGCTCACGGCGACCGCGGTCAGCGCCGACGCGGAGTCGCGCTCCCCCGGGGCGGTGTCCCCGCTCGTCGAGAAGTTCACCGCCGGCGCCGCAGCGGACGCTGCCGCACGAACGGTCGATGCCGACGGTCGCGCGGCGACGCTGCTCGGCGGCGGGCCCGGACCCGTCGTCGACTGGGCGATCGAGGAGCGGCTCGACACCGTTCTCGTCCCGGTCGCCCCGGTGGGCCCCGTGCAGGAACGACTCGACACACTCCGGCCCGTGCTCGCTGAACACGACGTCGCACTGGTGACGGTCCGACGTCCGTGGGACAGCAGGGCGTGGCCGCACGCATCGCGCGGGTTCTTCCCGTTCCGGAAGCAGATCCCGCGGCTGCTGCGCGCCCGGTGAATGGTCCATCGCCCTCGGTGTGCACCGTGCGAGTGCGCGAACGTGTGCTGGAAGTGGGGTTCCTCATCCGGTTCGGCCCAGGTGTCGTCGGGCTCCGCGTGCTCCACAGCCAGCTCCGCGTGCCGGTGCCGGCCGGTGAGACGCTCGGTCACGTGGTCAGACGAGAAGACGGGCCATCCGCGGCGACGCGCGCCCAGCGCGGTACGCGACCGGCAGCCGGACGGGAGGCGCGCCGCCAACCGGCACCGCGCCTCCCGTCCGGCACTGCTCACGTCCTTGGCGTCGTGATCACCTCGTGTCCGTGACGATCCCGGTTCGCGGTACCCGTCGGCCGCACACCGGGATCGTCACCCGACCGACGGAAGGCGGACTCCGGCCGCTGGATCAGCGGAGGTGCCGCGGCGCGCTGGTCGCATCGCCAGCGCCCGCTCACCCGAGCGGCTCGACCCCGTAGCTGACGACGACCGCCCGCAGCTCCTCCAGGTACGCCTGCGCCTGCTCCGTCAGGGGCACCGACGAGTGCGCGATCCACCCGATCTCGATCCGCTCGTCGACGTCGAGCGGGATGGCGACGATCTCCGGGTCGAGGTCGTCGCTGATGAGCCCGGTCGAGATCGTGTACCCGCCAAGGCCGATCATCAGGTTGAAGATCGTCGCCCGGTCCGAGACCCGGATCTCCCGCTTGCTCGACATGGTCGACAGGATCTCCTCGGCCAGGTAGAAGGAGTTGTTCGCGCCCTGGTCGAACGTCAGTCGCGGCAGCTCGGCGAGGTCGTCGAGCGTCGCCCGTGCCTGGGACGCCAACGGGTTCCGCCGGGCGACGAAGATGTGCGGCTGCGCGACGAACAGCGGCGTGAACACCACTCCGGCGTCCCGCATCAGCTTGCCGAGGACCTGTCGGTTGAAGTCGTTGCGGTACAGGATCCCGAGCTCGCTCCGCAGCGTCCGGACGTCCTCGATGATGTCCCACGTGCGGGTCTCGCGCAGCGAGAACTCGTACTGGTCGGCGTCGGCACCCTCGACCATCCGCACGAAGGCCTCGACGGCGAACGAGTAGTGCTGCGCGGACACACCGAGGAGCCGGCGCGAGGCCTGGCGCCCGACGTAGCGCTGTTCCAGCAGCGAGACCTGCTCGACGACCTGCCGGGCGTACCCGAGGAACTCGACCCCGTCGACGGTGAGCACGACCCCACGCGCCGAGCGGGTGAAGAGCGGCCGGCCGATACGGGCCTCCAGGTCCTTCATCGCGGCTGACATGGTCGGCTGCGAGACGTAGAGCAGGTCCGCTGCCGCACTGATCGAGCCCTCGGACGCGACCTCGATGAAGTACCGCAGCTGCTGCAGGGTGATGTCGTTCGCAACGCGAGCCATAGGTACAGGCTATGCGACTGCATAGCGTCTCGGTATTACCTGATGGCCCGCGCCTCCCGTCATGATCGGAGGACCCTTCCCACAGTGCCCGCGGGCGCTCGACGACCGGACTGCGGACCATGGCGAACGACATCACCTTCAGCATCAGCAGGACCCGCTTCGACGAGGACTACTCCCCCGCCGAGCGCTCGCGCCTGACGACGAACTTCGCGAACCTGGCGCGTGGCGAGCACCGGCAGCAGAACCTCCGGAGCGCCCTTGCACTGATCGACGGCCGCTGCAACGACCTCGCCGGGGAACCGGGCGGCGACCGCTACCGCGTCGAGCTCGACATCGTGTCGGTCACGATGCAGTTCGAGGACCGCGGCCAGGTCGAGCGCTTCCCGCTGATCGAGGTGCTCGACGTCACGATCATCGACCAGCACTCCGGCGAGCGCCACCAGGGCATCGTCGGCAACAACTTCTCGTCGTACCTCCGCGACCACGACTTCGCCGTCCGGCTGCCGTCGGCGCCCGCGCTCCCCGCCGACTTCGGGGAGCTGCACGGGCAGCTCTTCCAACACTTCCTGCGGTCCGACGCCTTCCGGGCGCAGTTCGACGCGGAACCGGTGGTCTGCATCAGCGTCTCGACGAGCCAGACCTACCGGCAGACCGGCGTCGTCCACCCCGTCCTCGGCGCGGAGTACGCGCACGAACACTCCTCGCTCACCGACGACTACTTCGGCCGGATGGGCATGCAGGTCCGGTACTTCATGCCGCAGGGGTCCAAGGCGCCCCTCGCCTTCTACTCGCGGGGCGACGTCGCGGACGACTACACGGACCTCCAACTGATCGGCACGATCGCCACCATGGAGACGTTCCAGAAGATCTACCGCCCGGAGATCTACAACGCGGATCTCGTCGCGCCGACCACGTTCCGCCCGACGCTCGAGCACGACGCCTGGTCGTCGACCGGCATCGCCTACGACCGCGAGGAGCGCAGCCGCCTCGGCGTCACGCAGGGCCGCTGGACCGAGGAGCACCTCGTGACGCCGCACCGCGACTTCCTCGACCGCTGGCTCGCCGAGCAGACCACCCCCGCTTCGCAGCCGGCTTCCCTCGCCGGCCAGGCCGCCCCCGCCACCCTCACCCACTGACCGACTGGACCCCCACGCACATGAGCACGCTCCTCCCCACCTCGATCGTCGGCAGCCTGCCGAAGCCGTCCTGGCTCGCCGAGCCCGAGCGCCTCTGGTCCCCGTGGCTGCTCGAGGGTGACGCGCTGGTCGAGGGCAAGCAGGACGCCCTCCGCTCCGCCGTCCACGAGCAGGAGCGCCACGGCATCGACATCGTGAGCGACGGCGAGCAGACCCGTCAGCACTTCGTCACGACGTTCATCGAGCACCTCGACGGCATTGACCAGGAGCGCAAGGAGACCGTCCGCATCCGCGACCGCTACGACGCCGCGGTCCCGACGGTCGTCGGCGCCGTCAGCCGCCCGAAGCCGGTCTTCGTGAACGACGCGAAGTTCCTCCGCGCCCAGACCGACCGCCCGATCAAGTGGGCGCTCCCCGGACCGATGACCATGATCGACACCCTCTCCGACCAGCACTACAAGAGCCGCGAGAAGCTGGCGTGGGAGTTCGCCACGATCCTCAACCAGGAGGCACTCGAGCTGCAGGACGCCGGCGTCGACGTGATCCAGTTCGACGAGCCGGCTTTCACCGTCTTCCACGACGAGGTGCAGGACTGGGGCGTCGCCGCGCTCGAACGCGCTGCCGAGGGCCTGCGCGCCGAGACCGTGGTGCACATCTGCTACGGCTACGGCATCGAGGCGAACAACAGGTGGAAGGAGACCCTCGGCGCCGAGTGGCGGCAGTACGAGCGGTCCTTCCCGCTGCTGCAGCAGTCGTCGATCGACACCGTCTCCCTCGAGTGCATCCACTCCCACGTGCCGCTCGAGCTCGTCGAGCTCATCCGCGGCAAGAAGGTCATGCTCGGCGCGATCGACGTCGCCACCGAGCAGATCGAGACGCCCGAGGAGGTCGCCGCGGTCCTCCGCCGCGCCCTCGAGCACGTCGACGCCGACAAGCTCATCCCGAGCACCAACTGCGGCATGGCGCCGCTGGCGCGCGGGGCGGCACTGCAGAAGCTCGGCGCACTGTCCGCCGGGGCGGACATCGTGCGGGCCGAGCTCGCAAACCTCGCGGTGCCGGCAGCGCGGTAGACCCCCGCCACGACGGACGGCTCGCCTCGGCCACGGGGCGCGCCGTCCGTCAGGTGCTCATCTCGGTCCGGCCTGGAGGCGCGGGTCGATCCCGGCGATCAGGTCGCCAAAGTCATTCCTGGCCCTCGAGGCTCATCTTGTCGAAGGCACCCGGGACGCACAGCGAGCTGCCGTCGATCGTGTAGCCGCGAGGATCGGCGCGGAAGTCGGACGACTCCACCGGGCCGCCCCTGCCCCGAACGCCGAGGATCGGGTCCTCGCCGCCGGTCTGGTACCGCTCGGTCGTCACCCCGAGGTCTTTCCAGTGCCGCTCCACCACCGCGACGTCGGCCTTTGGATCAGCGCTTGCAGAGCGGACCTTCGCGTAGACGTACTGCACGCCCCCTTGTCCCAGGCCGACACCGCACTTCCCGAGCCGAGGGCCCTCACCGATCTCCCAGCCGTCCCCCACCACGTCGGTCGATCCGTCGACGAACGTCACAACGGACTGCTTCGCCTGCTCCGGGCTCTTCCCGATACCGGCGCTGCAGCCGGTGAGGACGGCCACGCTGAGCAGCGCCGCTGCCGTCCCTCGGAGACCAGTGACAGCCTTCCCCCGAGTCAGATCCATGTGGACCTCCTTCCCGAGTAGCTTGCACCCTCGGGGTCGGCACCATCGCTCGATCGGCCACCATGGTCGGGTGGGGAGCGTTCTCGAACGGGAGCGACATCGAAACCCTGCGCGCCGTCCAACCCCATGTGACCAGCTCACGTGAAGAAGGATGCGACGTTCCGCCCGTCTCGCTACGGTCGAGGCGTGGGGATGAAAGCGGACACGAGGGCGGCCCGCCGGCTTCCGCTCGACAGGGTCACTGGCTCCGTGGTGTCCGTCGCTGCGGCGGCGCTCGCGCTGATGGGGTGCTCCGGAGGGACCTCCCTGGAGAACGAGCAGACCCCCGACCAGGCGAAGGACGCCGTCGTCACGGTCGTCGACGACACCGCCGGTGCAGTCGGCGGCACTTGGTCGGTCGCGAGCGGTCCGGCGGTCCAAGGCTGCATGCGCGACAACGGTGCACGTGGTGCCGCCTACTTCTTGACGGAGATGCGCGAACAGCCTGCAGGAGATCCCGCCGACGACGTCGCCACGGTCGAACGGCTGTGGAAGGACAAGGGCCTCACGACCGAGCGCTACGAGAGCGGAGGCACCGACCCGACGCTCGGCGTCCGCGGAACGGGCGGCCCGACCACGAGCATCGACTTCCTCGCCGACGAACGCGGGTACAGCCTCGACGCCGTCTCCGTCTGCACCGCTGGCAATGCAGAGGAGCTCCAGCGGAACGGCGAGTGACAGACCTGCGGAGCATCAGGCACAGGGCGTTGACTACGCACATGATCATCAAGGCGAAGATCCACGAGATCGAGAACGCTCCTGTCAAGGACCGCGACGGCGCATACGCCGGCAAGGTCGCGCAGGTCTTCCCCTCCGCCGAGGACGGCAGTGCCGCGTTCATCAGCGTCGCAACGGGACTCCTCGGGGGTCACACCGTGCTCGTCCCGGTCGAGGACGCCACGTTCGACGGCAACGACCTGCACGTCGGCTACTCGAAGAGCGCGATCAAGGATGCCCCTTCCCCAGGAGCCGGGAACGCCTTGACCGACACCCAGGCGAATGCCGTCCGCAAGCACTTCGGGCTGTCCCCGGCGGGCAAGGCGACCGGCGACATGGGCGACCCGCACGAGAACCTCGACCAGGCCGGTACCGGACCGGCGGGCGCTGACGACACCGAGGGCGCGGGAGCGACGCCGCCAGCGTGAGCCGCACCAGGATGCTTTCGTGAGCGACGACCGAGACATCTTCGCACCGGAGGTGCGAGGCACCTTCTTCCGCGCGGTGGACCCGCGCTTCCGCGCATCCGCCATCGCAGGGTCACGGTCCGCAGGCCGGTACTCACGTGCCGACGAGCCCACGCTGTACCTCAGCTCGTCCGTCGAGGGTGTGGAGGCCGCACTGGTGGCGCATCCGGACACGCGCGCCACGGAGCCGATGATCGTCGAGGTGGACGTGGTGGCGTCCAGGATCGTCGACCTCCGCGACGCGACCGCTCGTGCTGCGGCCGGGGTCGACCTCGAGGACGCGACCGCTCCGTGGCAGCAGGTCGTCGCCGACGGTGGCGTCCCGGCCTCGTGGCGGGTCCGCGACCGCCTCGTGGCACTCGGCGCCGACGGCCTGATCGATCCGTCGAGGAAGCGCCCGGGCCTCTGGCACCTCGTGTTGTTCCGCTGGAACACCGACGGTGCGCCGCAGGTACGCGTCCGGACAGGGGCCGGCTGAGACCGTGCCGGGTTCGACGACACGTAGGTGACACTGATCCTTCGCCGCTCTCCGCCGGGGGGCGTTAGCGTCGTCGGCATGGACGGTGCGGTGGTGTTCCCGATGGCCCTCGAGATCGGGGCGGCTGCGCTGGTCACGTGGCTGACGTGGCGGGCCGCCAACGGCTCCCTGCCACGGAACAGCCTCGCCGGCGTCCGGACGTCGGTCACGATGTCGAGCGAGGCGGCCTGGCGGATCGGCCATCGTGCAGCGCTGCGCCCGACGATCATCTCCGGCCTCCTCGTGACGGCGTGGTGCGCGATCAGCATCGGAGTCCCAGCACTCCACACTCCTGCCGCCGTCCTCGTCGCCGCTGGTCTCCTCGTCGGTGGAGCACTCCTGTCCATCCCGGCCGCCCACCGCGCCGTACGACGAGCGTTGCCCGAGGCTGGAGGCGACGGTTCTCACCCCGATGGCTCCCCCGCGACCCCGTCGCCCGTCTCGAACGGGAGGAACACTGACGACGCCGGTACGGTCGGATGATGCTGTGCACGTGGGTGTCCCATCCCGAGGTGATCGTCGACCCAGCCGTCCGGATCCAGGACTGGGGCCTGTCACCGGCCGGACGTGACCGTGCAGCACGCGTCGCGGCGCTGTTCCCCCACCCCCTCCGCATCGTCAGCAGCAGCGAGCGGAAGGCGCTGGACACCGCTGGGGTCATCGCCGGGCAGTGGGGCACGGAGTTCGAGGTCGACGAGGACCTCGGTGAGATGGACCGCAGCGCGACCGGCTACCTCGACCCGAGCGAGTTCGAACCGACCGTCGACGCGTTCTTCGCCGAACCGCAGCGGTCCGTCCGCGGCTGGGAACGAGCGGTCGATGCCCAGAGCCGCGTCGAGCGCGCGGTCCGACGCATCGCGGCAGAGACCCCCGATCAGAGCGTCGCGTTCGTCGCCCACGGCGGGGTCGGCGCGCTCCTGCTGGCGAGCCTCCGACGCGAGCGCATCAGCCGCGCACTCGATCAAGCTGCGATGGGCAGTACCTTCACCTTCGACGCGCAGGACTGGACGGCGCTGTCGTCGTGGGAGCACGTCCGCTGAAGCTGCGCGTGGGTCGGCCAGCACGGACCAGACAACGGTTCTTCCGCTCGACGCCAGTACCCTGACCTGCAGGGGAACACGAGGGGGGACGGATGAGCGACGACGTCCGGGAACGATCGACGGCATGGCAGCTGGGGTGGCTCGCGGTGTCCGGACCAGCCGTGATCGCCGTCAGCGTGGTCCTGTACGTCCTGCTGCACACCGCCTTCACGGCCTACGCCGTGGTGTTGCTGCAACTCTGGGTCCTCACCGCCGTCGTCTGCGGCATCTGCGCCGTCGTCGCCGGCGTCCGTGAACGAAAGCGGCAGCGGCAGCGGCGGGACGCCACCCGCGGCGCTGTGATCGGCGTCGTCGGGGCCGCCCTGAGCGCCGCGGAACTCGTCGGCTTCGGCTCCCTGGTCGCCCTCCTCAGCCAAGTGTCCTGATCGAAGGCGCCCTGTGGACGACCAGCGCACGATCGGCGAAATGAACAGCCGCCGCAAGGCCTTCCGGGTCACGGCCCGGACCGGGTTCATCGTCGCGGCGGCGATGTTCTTCCTCCCACTCGTCCTCCCCGCTGGTCGGCACCGGCGCCCACGCCGTGGCGGTCGTCACCATGACGGCGGCATGGGCAGTGCTGGTGTCCGCGTCCTCGTTCGCGGTGATGGCGGCCACGAAGCCTGGTGGTCACCCCTGGGTGCACCAGCTGTGGGCCGTCCCCGTCGCGATCATCGCGATGATCCCCGGCGCCGTGATCGCACTCCTGGTCTACGGGTCGCTCGCGTCGGCGGTCCAGCACGCAACCACGTGACGGGCGGGCGCAGACGCGCCCGCGGAAAGGCGCGCCTCCAGACCCGGACTGGAGGCGCGGCGGCGGCCCGCCCCGCCGCTTGCGTCAGCGCGGGATCGCCCTGGGACAGGGCGACGCTCAGTCCCAGGGACCGTCCGCGGTCCCGAGGTGCGCTGCGCCCAGCGGGGTGATCGGCAGCGCCGCGAGGCTCGCGATCCCCACCTGCAGGAGTGCCGCTCGTGAGGTGCCGACGCGTCCGATCGCCCCCATGCCCTCGATGACCGCGCAGGAGTAGGTGCCGAGCACCTCGGCGTCGGCGTCGATCTCGACCTCGCCAGCTGCCTGCGCATCCACGATGCAGGCCGTGTAGCCAGCACGGATGGTGTCGAACGCCTCGGTCACGGTGGCGGCCGCCTCGGGGTCACGGGCCGACAGCTCCACCGCCGCTCGGAGCAGCAGTGACGGCCGACCCTGCGCCGCCCCGTGCTCGACCGCAGCGGAGACCAGCTGCGTCCGGATCCGCGCGATCGGGTGCTCGGCGCTCCGCAGGACGGACTGCACGACCTCGACGGCGTCGGCGGTGTCGCTGAGGAACGCGCGCATGAAGAGTTCCTTCTTGCCGCCGAACGTGTTGTACAGGCTCTGCCGACCGAGCGCCGTCGCCGCGAGCAGGTCGTCGAGCGACCTGCCGTCGAACCCGGACTCCGCAAACGTGCGCCGGGCGCGCCCTACCACCTCGGCCTCGTCGCACTTGCGCGGTCGGGGAATGCGGCCTCCTCGGAAGTCGTTGTTGACTGATCAGTCAAGCACAGCGCACCGTTCTAGACCAAGCAGTCAACAAAATCCCAGGAGGAATCATGGTCGGAGCATTGCAGGACAGGACCGCACTCGTCACGGGCGGGACGTCGGGCATCGGACTTGCGGTCGTGCGCCGCTTCGTCGCAGAAGGAGCCCACGTCTTCGTCACCGGCCGGCGGCAGCAGGCGCTCGACGCGCTGCGCGACGAGTTCGGCGAAGCGGTCACGCTCGGACCAATGCCCGCGGCTATGCGGTCCGTATAATCAAGAACCTACATCGACTCGACGACACCAAGCGCACCTGACCTCCTCATTCATTATGAGAACTTGACCTCGTGGATGTTATTTTGCCCGACGAATTCGTGAAGCCGCGCTTCGGCCGGAGCGTCCAACTCCTGCACGAATAACAATACAAGATTTTTCTTCGCCCTGGAACAGGCCACGTAGAAGAGGTTTCGCGCTCGCTCGTAGCTCGCACGTTCCTTCTCGTTCATATGAGCGTCCGGGTCGGCTGCGAGCATCTTCCCGAAGTCGTACTTTGACCAGCCGCGTCCGACCACGACCAGCACGTTATCGAACTCAGCACCTTTGACGGAATGCTTTGTTGAGAAAACGGATTGTTCCGCGAGATAGGACCTCAGTGCTCGTATCTCGGAGTAGGAGACATCCCGCAGCTTCCGATGTTCGACCAGACGTCGCGGGTCCGCCACATCTGCAGCACGCCTCGAGTCCGCCTCCCTAGAGGCAACGCGCGATGGCAGGGAGAATAATTTGACGTCCTGAATCGCGTCAAGAACATCGCCGACTGTTCCAGTCCCACAGACCGCCGTCAGCGACGACAGCCCCGCAGCCCATCGGAGCTTGTCTCCTGCACTCCGAAGCAAGGGCATCCTACCTCCGAGCCGCGAGAACATGAGTCCGAAACGACGCTGTTCATACGCCTCCAAAGCCGGCTCGAGCGAGTCGGAGAAGAACTCGATGGTTGGATCCTGCTTCTTGATGAATGAGTCATTGTAACGGAATACGCGTGATAGAGAGGGGTAACCGAGTTCGTTACCGATACTCGAATGCGTGAGCATCAATATTTTCACATCGTCGAGTCCGTCAATCATGCCGTTCTCCACTAACCACTCACGGACCTGAGCGAGCGACTCGGAAGTGGCCTCCTCGGAGATCTGCCCCTTCCACTGCCCCTTTTGACGCTCACCCACCCAATGATTGGTGTGGAAGATCGTCACCGAGCCATCCATGGCTTTGTCACTCGGGGCCTGTGGCAGAGACGGCCGAAGCTTGTTCAGCAAATCGACGACGGCACGATCCGATCGAAAATTCGCCTTCTTCGGGATCGCAGAGAGCCCTTGACGCTCGATAGATCCACAAGTGTCATCGTAAATCTGCTGCCAAGCGTCGCCGAACAGACCCACTATGGGTGGACGATCAAGACCGTCGAACCCCACGAGAGCTGCCTCTAAAAATCCTGCCGGCGTGTCCTGGTACTCATCTACAAACACTACCGGAAAGCGATCGGCAATGACTTTCACAAATTTCTGTTCGCGAAACAATTCCGCCGCCAGAGAAGGCACATCTTCGTGATGCAAACTGGCAACCTTATCCCGAACCGACGGAATACCTAAAGTGTATTCAACAGCGACAATATCCCCGGCGTCTACCTCATCGAACTGAACTCGACCCAGGGACCTCAGGCGCTCCAACATCGGCTTCTGGAAAGGAGCAATCATCTCCCACAGAAATCCATGGAGAGTGTCAACGAGGATCGCACTGTCGACGCCCACTCGGGCCCTAATCTCATCACGAGCGACATTTGTGTATGTGAGACAGGCCACTCTCTGATAGGGCAAGGGCAAGAAGGCCTGCCTGTCACCCAGGATGCGATCCAGCGCCTGAACTAGCGAAAAGGTCTTTCCGGCTCCTGCGCCAGCTTCGAGCTTGAAGGACTTTTTCTGCTGCAAGGCATCGACGATTTGCGCGAAGGCGGATTGTGACTCCGATTCCGCCGATGCCTGAAGCGCCTTATCCATTCTCCGCTCCCGACGACTTCGAGTTTTCTGTGCGAATGTCTTCTTTGTTGGCGAGCCACCTCAGCCCGTCGAGCAGATACTTTGGAGCGACCCAAGAATTCTCGGTGATTGCAAAACGGAGAGCAAACTCGCTCTTTTTCTGCGCATCCGCTAGCTTCTTCGCAGACTCTTCCATCACCTCTGGGCTGCCGCTAGCACTCAACTTAAAGAGGGCCGGATTGGCAAGGATGAAAGCGTCCTCGAAGGTTCGTCCGCACGGACCACCTTCAGTTTCCGGCACCTGGTGTGCGAGGCACCTAGCCCCACGTACGTTCGAACCCTTCGAATAAGCGGCAATCAAGCTGGACGGCCTCTGATCTTCCTTCTCCGGATACCAGTCCTTGATCGTGGCGTTGGTCGTGCCGGACGCTTTGCTCACCACACACTTCTGCAGAGCACCCTTGGCCCCCGTCGGAGCAACACTATCTAAATCCGTGACTATCAGAACCGGAAGGTCAATGAAGTCGAGGAGTGGAAAGAACTTATGAGCATACGCGCCACCGACTTCCATCATTGTGACGTACTGACGACTCAGTTCGTCGACTTGCGCCTTGATCACCGCAGGCACCATCAGCCGCTCGGTCGTACCCTCGACAAGGATAGCCTTATCTGCGAAGAAAAGATCGGAACGCGTCACTGTGAGATACTGATGCAAGAAATTCGCATCCATGTTCTTCGCGCGACTCAAATCCTTGACCGTCGAGGAAATAAGTTCTGGTGTTGACTTTTCCCGACTTGACTTGAAGTACCTGATTGCTGAGAGCTCGGCTCGATTCGCGACGTGCGGCGAGTGAGTTGAGACGACAAATTGTGGGTTCCAGACGCCTGGTCGCCCGTCCAAGTTCGGGAAGAGGGTTCGAATGGCCGCGAGCTGTGCAATGAAGACTTCCTGCATCTGCGGATGGAGATGAGCCTCCGGTTCCTCGACAAAGATCAGGTGCAGCCTGGGATCGCCATCTGTTGAGATAAACTCGCGGTAGAAGCTCAGGAGTGTGAGAAGGATCAAGATCAGGTTTCGCGATCCAAGCCCACTGTAGGACTCGGGGAGCGGGACACCCTCGACTCCGGCGTACCGGACGTAAGTGTGGCTTCCCAAAACCTTCTCCACACTGAGCTTCGCGAACGACTCTATCCCTGGATCTTGAAGCCCTGGGTAGCCAAACTGGAGCAGAGCCGGCGCGATGTTCTTCATCATCGATCCGACCTTCGCGCCCAGCGACTTCTCGAACTCGGCAACCGCCTCATTCAACTCGTCAACAGCGGCTTTCTGGAAACCCCCCGCCGGATCACGATTCGCTGACTCAAAGAGCCGTTGGAACACCTTGCCTATCAAATCATTCGGTCGCTCTTTTTCGTCGTCAAGACCCCTCTGCGCTTCGAGGGTATGAACCTGAATCAGCGCTCGGGCATCCTGAATGCTGACGGTACGAGTATTCGAGGGGTCTGCGGGATCCTCCGCAGAGATCACCCGCTCGTAATACTCCGCAATTCGTGGCCCGAGCACTTGGAGAAGACGACGGGTACTGACGGCTGACTCACCATCCGCTGGTGACACGCCCGCGAACAAGTTGGAAATCGATCCTGCGCGCAACTTATAGCGGAAGACGATGACTGCTTCGAAGCACCCAGGATCGAGGTCCACAATGAACGGGCTGAGCGGTCCGTAAGCGTCAAGCTCCTTCGAGTATTTAATCCCGAGACGGAGAGCCACCTCCGGAACAAGTTCGAGCGCTCGCAGCTCGTCGCCGTCATCCGTATATGCTTTCCAAGCCTCGTGAAACTCGGCATAGCATCTACTCGAGAAATCCGCAAGTTCGAGTTTCAGGGGTTTCTCATCGAGGAAACGTTTCACGATCTCGGTCAGCGTCGTTTTGCCGGTGTTATTTTTACCAACAAGCACGGTGCTTATCTCATCGAGATGAACCCGCGCGTCGTGAAGCAGCCGGAAATTCTTCACCGCAAGCTGGCTGATGCCCATTGGCGGCTCTTCCGACTGCTCCACAGCCGAACTGGATCCGTTTGTTTGTGACTTTATGACTTCCTGATCGTCGGCCGCCATGACCGCGCCATCGGGCGCACTGCTAAATGTCATCGTCCCCACCCATCGAAGATTTTATCCGGCTAAACGTCAGTTGCCTGTGATGCCAGTGTGACTCACACTAGCTACCATCACTTCCAGTGGCCAAAAAGAACGCCCCGTCGGCCGTAGCCGACGGGGCGTTCCCACACGAGTCAGACCAGGATCAGAAGTCCCAGTCCTCGTCCTCCGTCACGACGGCCTTGCCGATGACGTACGACGAGCCCGACCCCGAGAAGAAGTCGTGGTTCTCGTCCGCGTTCGGCGACAGCGCCGACAGGATCGCCGGGTTCACGTCCGTCGTCTCCTTGGGGAACATCGGCTCGTAGCCCAGGTTCATCAGCGCCTTGTTGGCGTTGTAGTGCAGGAACTTCTTGACGTCCTCGGTCAGCCCGACGCCGTCGTAGAGGTCCTGCGTGTACTGCACCTCGTTCTCGTAGAGCTCGAACAGCAGGCTGAACGTGTAGTCCTTGATCTCCTGCTTGCGCTCCTCGGAAGCGCCCTCGAGGCCCTTCTGGAACTTGTACCCGATGTAGTACCCGTGGACGGCTTCGTCGCGGATGATCAGGCGGATCAGGTCGGCGGTGTTGGTGAGCTTGGCGCGCGAGGACCAGTACATCGGCAGGTAGAAGCCGGAGTAGAACAGGAACGACTCGAGCAGCGTCGAGGCGACCTTGCGCTTCAGGGGGTCGTCGCCGGTGTAGTAATCGAGGACGATCTGGGCCTTCTTCTGCAGGTTCGGGTTCTCCGTGGACCAGCGGAAGGCGTCGTCGATCTCGGGCGTCGAAGCGAGCGTCGAGAAGATCGACGAGTAGCTCTTCGCGTGCACCGACTCCATGAACGCGATGTTCGTGTAGACGGCCTCTTCGTGCGGGGTGATCGCGTCGGGGATCAGGCTGATCGCGCCGACGGTGCCCTGGATGGTGTCGAGCAGCGTCAGGCCGGTGAAGACCCGCATGGTGAGCTGCTGCTCCTCGGGCGTGAGCGTGTTCCACGACTGCACGTCGTTCGACAGCGGCACCTTCTCGGGCAGCCAGAAGTTGTTGACCAGACGGTTCCAGACCTCGACGTCCTTGTCGTCCTGGATGCGGTTCCAGTTGATGGCACTGACCGCGCTGATCAGCGGGATGGACTTGCCCGTGGCGTGGACCGGGTCGGTGAGGGTCATGGCTTTCTTCCGGATGGTGGTGGTGGACAGGACGATCGGACGGACTGGAGGCGCGGGGCGGGGCCCGCCCCGCGCCTCCAGGAAGAGAGCAGCAGCTCTACAGCATGCAGCTGACGCAGCCCTCGACCTCGGTGCCCTCGAGGGCGAGCTGGCGCAGACGGATGTAGTAGATCGTCTTGATGCCCTTGCGCCATGCGTAGATCTGGGCCTTGTTGATGTCGCGCGTGGTGGCGGTGTCCTTGAAGAACAGCGTCAGGGACAGGCCCTGGTCCACGTGCTGCGTCGCCGCGGCGTACGTGTCGATGATCTTCTCCGGGCCGATCTCGTACGCGTCCTGGTAGTAGTCCAGGTTGTCGTTCGTCATGAACGGCGCCGGGTAGTAGACGCGGCCGAGCTTGCCTTCCTTGCGGATCTCGATCTTCGACGCGATCGGGTGGATCGACGACGTGGAGTGGTTGATGTACGAGATCGAACCGGTCGGCGGGACGGCCTGCAGGTTCTGGTTGTAGATGCCGTGCTCCTGGATCGACGCCTTCAGCGCCTTCCAGTCGTCCTGCGTCGGGATCGCGATGTTCGCGTCGGCGAACAGCGAAGCGACACGGGCGGTCGCCGGCACCCAGGCCTGGTCGGTGTACTTGTCGAAGAACTCACCCGACGCGTACTTCGAGTCGCGGAAGCCGTCGAAGGTCTCCCCCGTCTCGATCGCGATGTTGTTCGAGGCGCGCAGGGCGTGGAACAGCACCGTGTAGAAGTAGATGTTCGTGAAGTCGATGCCCTCTTCGGAGCCGTAGAACACGCGCTCACGAGCGAGGTAGCCGTGCAGGTTCATCTGGCCGAGGCCGATGGCGTGCGACTTGTCGTTGCCGTCCTCGACGGAGCGGACCGACGAGATGTGCGACATCTGCGAGACCGAGGTCAGGCCGCGGATCGCCGTCTCGATGGTCTTGCCGAAGTCCGGTGAGTCCATCGTCAGCGCGATGTTCAGCGAGCCGAGGTTGCAGGAGATGTCCTTGCCGATCTCCTTGTAGGACAGGTCCTCGTTGAAGGTCGTCGGGGTGTTGACCTGCAGGATCTCCGAGCACAGGTTGGACATGTTGATCCGACCCTTGATCGGGTTGGCCTTGTTCACCGTGTCCTCGAACACAATGTACGGGTAGCCCGACTCGAACTGGATCTCGGCGATGGTCGTGAAGAAGTCACGCGCCTTGATCTTCGTCTTCTTGATGCGCGAGTCGTCGACCATCGCGCGGTAGTTCTCGGAGATCGGGACGTCGCCGAAGGGCATCCCGTAGACCTTCTCGACGTCGTACGGCGAGAACAGGTACATGTCCTCGTTGTTCTTCGCGAGCTCGAACGTGATGTCCGGCACGACGACTCCGAGCGACAGCGTCTTGATGCGGATCTTCTCGTCGGCGTTCTCGCGCTTGGTGTCGAGGAACTTCATGATGTCCGGGTGGTGCGCCGACAGGTAGACGGCACCGGCACCCTGACGCGCACCGAGCTGGTTCGCGTAGGAGAAGGAGTCTTCCAGCAGCTTCATCACGGGGATGATGCCCGAGGACTGGTTCTCGATCTGCTTGATCGGGGCGCCGGCCTCGCGGATGTTCGACAGGAGCAGTGCCACGCCGCCGCCGCGCTTCGAGAGCTGCAGCGAGGAGTTGATGCCGCGCGAGATCGACTCCATGTTGTCCTCGATGCGGAGGAGGAAGCAGGAGACGAGCTCGCCGCGCTGGGCCTTCGCGGTGTTGAGGAACGTCGGGGTCGCGGGCTGGAAACGGCCGGCGATGATCTCCTCGACGAGGTCGATCGCGAGCTGCTCGTTGCCCTGCGCCAGGCCGAGGGCGGTCATCACGACGCGGTCCTCGAAGCGCTCGAGGTAGCGCTTGCCGTCGAACGTCTTGAGCGTGTAGCTCGTGTAGTACTTGAACGCGCCGAGGAACGTCTGGAACCGGAACTTCTTCGAGTACGCCAGGTCGTTGAGCTGCTGGATGAAGTCGAGCGAGTACTGCTCGATCGTCGCAGCCTCGTAGTACTCGTTCTCGACCAGGTAGTCGAGCCGCTCCTTCAGGTTGTGGAAGAAGACGGTGTTCTGGTTGACGTGCTGCAGGAAGAACTGCTTCGCGGCCTCACGATCCTTGTCGAACTGGATGTTCCCGTCCGCGTCGTAGAGGTTGAGCATCGCGTTGAGGGAGTGGTAGTCCATCCCCGTCTGCGGCGACGTCAGATCGACGTCTGCAACTGCTGCGTCCAAAATGCATCCAATCCTGAGTTGACCGCGCGGACGTCGTCCGGCGTGCCGAAGAGTTCAAACCTGTAGAGGAGCGGGACGCCGCACTTCTGCGCGATGACGTCCCCGGCGAGCCCGTAGGCCTCGCCGAAGTTCGTGTTCCCCCCGACGATCACGCCGCGGATGAGCGAACGGTTGCGTTCGTCGTTGAGGAACTTGATGACCTGCTTGGGCACCGCGCCCTGGCCGTTGCCGCCACCGTAGGTGGGCAGCACGAGCACGTACGGCTCGTCCACGTGGAGGAACGGGTCGTTCGGGAAGAGCGGGATGCGGTCCGCGTCACGGCCGAGCTTCTCGATGAAGCGAGCCGTGTAGCCGGACACGCTCGAGAAGTAGACGAGGCGACTCATGTGCGCGCTCCTTGTGAGAGGTGCGGACAGCAGATCGGGGGTGGCCCGTCGGAGGCGAGCAGTGCCTCCGGGCCGGCGGAGGCGCGGGTCCCGGTGACGGGACCCGCGCAGCTCACGCGAGTTCGGCGCTGAGCGTCGCGATCTTGTCGGGACGGAAGCCCGACCAGTGGTCGTCGTCGGTCACGACGACGGGGGCCTGCATGTAGCCGAGCGACTTGACGTGCTCGAGTGCTGCTTCGTCGGCGGAGACGTCGAGCACCTCGTACTGGATGCCCTTGTTGTCGAGCGCGCGGTACGTCGCGGTGCACTGGACGCAGGACGGCTTGGTGTAGACGGTGACGGCCATGATCTCCCCTGGTTCTTGCTGGTGTCGTGCTTGCTGTGGAGTGGTGCTGGTGCCAGGTGTTGCGGGTGGTGCAAGTGGCTCCGCAGACGTGTCCGGGAAGGGGCCGCTGCGATGCCTCCACACTACATCTAGTGGCTGACTGCCGCACGGACCACTAGAGGAAGTGTTACAGCCGTGTAGTTCTCCACAGGGCCCTCCACAGTGTGAACAGTTCGGTGAAGCCCGTGATTCCGCCAGTCTGCGCCCCACCACCGACACTTCCCCACACCCGTGGACAGCCGTGATCCACATGTGTGGAATCGGCGCGTCGGCGTGTCGCGGAACCGTCCACAGGGCACTGCGAGCGACCACTCCGTCCACAGCACCCCCGGACGGGTGACGGCACGATCCGTCCGGTCGGTACGCTCGATCCGTGAGCGCCTACGGACCCCTGCTGAAGACCCCCGGAGTCGGTCGCGTCATCGCAGCGCAGCTCACCGCACGCTTCCCGTTCGGCATGCTCTCGCTCGCCTACCTGCTGCACGTCGAGCACGTGTTCCACTCGTACGGCGCCGCGGGCCTCGTCCTCGCGACGACGAGCATCGGCCAGGCGATCGCCGGTCCGCTCACCAGCCGTTGGATGGGCAGCTGGGGCATGCGCCCGGTGCTGATCCTGACGAGCGCGGTCGCCCTGGCGAGCATGGTCGTCATCGCGATCGCGACGATGCCGCTGTGGGGCTACGTCGTCGTGGGCTTCCTCGGCGGTCTGGCGGTCCCGCCCGTGCAGCCGGCGGTACGCACCATCTACCCGAAGATGGTGACCTCGTCGCAACTCACCCCGCTGTTCTCGCTCGACGCGAGCGCGCAGGAGCTCATCTGGGTCGCCGGCCCGGTCATCACCACGTTCGTCGCGACGCAGGTCGGCACCGTGCAGGCGATCGTCGTCGCCATGGCGTTCCTGGTCGTGGGCGGCGTGTGGTTCATCGCCTCCCCCGAGCTCGGACGGGTGCGCATCCCCCGGTCGAAGCGCGCGTTCGGCGTCGTGCTGAAGCGTCCGTCGGTGATCGTCGCGACCCTGACCGGACTGCTGCTCATCGGTGCGTGCTCCGCGGTCGAGGCGAGTGTCACGAGCGTCTTCGGCGAGGGCAGCCCGAACGCCGGGATCGTCCTCGCGGTGTTCGCGGTCGGGTCGCTCGCCGGCGGCCTCGCACTGGGACACCGCCCGATCTCGAGGAACACGCTCTGGGCCCGCATGTCGATCGTGTTCGTCGGGCTCGCCCTGGCGGTCGGCGGCACCGACTTCTGGTGGCTCTGCCTGGCGCTCGTGATCGCCGGCGCGGGCATCGCCCCCGCCCTCGCGGTCATGTTCGGCTCGGTCTCGGCGACGGTGAAGTTCTCCGACACCGCCGAGGCCTACGGCTGGATGGGCACCGGCCAGCTCATCGGCGCCGCTGGCGGCTCCGCCGTCGCCGGGTTCCTCATCGACGCGAACGGCCCGACGGGCGGCATGACCGTCGGTGCGGTGATGGCAGCGGCGGGAGTCGTCCTGCCGCTCGTGACGAAGCGCTGGCTGCCCGACCTGCGCGGCCGCGACGCGAGCCCGCTGCCCGACACCGAGCCGGTGACGCTCCCCAGCTGACCGCGCACCGCAGCCGCACGCGAGCGGGGCGGGACCACTCCGGCCCCGCCCCGCTCGGACGGCACGACGACTCAGACGCGGACGGCGTACCAGCCGAAGTTGTTCACGCTCGCCGCGTTCGGCAGCACGGTGTTCGCGATCTTCCGGCCGAACTGCAGCGAGTAGTCCTGCACGTCGAAGTCGCCGCGGCTCGGGATGCGGATCTCGAACTCCCCGTTCGCGTCGACGGCAGCGATCGTCTTGTACCCGTCCCCGGCGGCGGCACGGACACCGTTGACGAGCGGCAGGCCGGTCAGCTTGCCCGCGACGACGATCTCATCACCCTCGACGACGCTCTTGGTGATCGACACACCGCGCCACGACGTCGTCGGACCGACGGGGGCGATGGACTCCGACGCGGTGGTGGACGCGTCGGCCGTCGGCGTGGCGGCGTTCGCGGGCACAGCGGCGAGCAGCGTGCCGCCCAGCGCGAGCGCGATGCCGGCGGCGGTCGCGATCCCGGTCGTCTTCTTCATGGGGTCTCCTTCGTTCCGGCCCGGCGGTCGCCGGGCGGCGACCATCGTCTGCCAGTCCCTCTGTGAACATCTGATGTGACATGCGAAGGTTCGGCCTGGAGGCGCGACGCACCGCCGCCTCGCTGGGCAGGATGGGTGCATGGTCACCTCGATCCCCCTCCGCGACGGCAACGCGATCCCGGCCGTCGGTCTCGGCGTCTACAAGGTCGACGACGCGGCGGCCGAGGCCGCTGCCGGCGTCGCCCTCGAAGCCGGGTACCGACACGTCGACACGGCCGAGATGTACGGCAACGAACGCGGCGTCGGGAAGGCGATCCGCGCCTCCCGGCTGGACCGCGACGACGTGTTCGTGACCACGAAGGTGTGGAACGACCACCAGGGGCGCGATGCGACCCTGCGCGCGTTCGACGCCAGTCTCGAGCGGCTCGGACTCGACGCCGTCGACCTCTACCTGATCCACTGGCCGGCTGCGGCGAACGACCGCTACATCGAGACGTGGCGGACGCTCGTCGAGCTCCGCGAGCAGGGCCGCGCGCGGAGCATCGGCGTCTCGAACTTCCAGGTGCCGCACCTGCAGCGCGTGATCGACGAGACCGGCGAGGTGCCCGCGGTGAACCAGGTCGAGCGACACCCGTGGCTGCCGCAGCGCGAGCTGATCGTGTTCCACGAGCAGCACGACATCGTCACCGAGGCCTGGTCGCCGCTCGGCCGCGGTCGCCTGGTCGACGAGCCGGTGCTCACCCGGATCGCCGAGGACCACGGCGTCAGCGTCGCACAGGTGCTCGTGCGGTGGAACGTGCAGCAGGGCGTCGTGGTGCTGCCGAAGTCCGTCACGCCGTCGCGCATCCGGTCGAACCTCGAGGTCGACGGCTTCGCACTGTCGGACGCGGACCTGGCGGCGATCGCCACACTCGAGTCCGGCCAGCGCACCGGGTCACACCCCGACCGCGTGTCCTGACGGCTGCCCGTACTCGCTACCGATCACCTACCACATAGGATCAATTCAGGATACGGAATATCACGGCGTCATGCTTGTGGTCGCGGTCCACCGGGGGCCGCGGACAAGGAGAACAACGTGGTGGACAAGCAGCGCCGACGACGCAGCGCAGCCAAGCTCGCGCTCGGATCGGCACTCGTGGGAACCGCGGTGCTCGCGTCGTGCAACGTCGCGAACGCATCGCTCTGGTACCCGCACGACCCGTACATCTACACGGTGAACAACAGCACCGTCGCGTACAGCGAGGGTGGGACCGACTACTTCCAGGTCGACGAGTGGAACGTGACCTTCTCGGTCAACACCGACCCGGGTGACCTGCGCATCCTCGACGCCGAGACGCACGAGGTCCTGTGCGAGGTCCCGGCGTACGTCTTCGCGGACAGCGGCGGGTGCAACGCGTGGCTGTCGCCGGGCGAGCACCGTGTCGTCGCGTCGGTGACCTCGGACGGCGAGACGAAGACCTCGGGACCCGCCGTGGTGCAGTCGTTCGCCGAGGAGGACCCGGACGACGGCAAGGCCCCGCAGCCGCTGACCGTGGCCGACACCGCCCCGGGCGCCCGGCACAACCGCACCGCGGTGACCTTCGCCGGGCAGCCCGGCGACCGGTACGTGCTGCGCAACACGAAGAACCAGGTCGACTGGTCGGGCACGGTCCCGGAGTCGGGTCGCTTCACGCACGAGCTCCGCACGGGCTACGACACGATCTCCGAGCAGGTGCAGACCGAGCGGTCGGGCAAGCGGACCGTGGAGACGCTGCAGATCATCGGCAACCCGCGCCCGCCGGTGGACGCGAAGCCGCTCGAGCTCGTCTCCTCGAAGAAGGCCGGCGACGGCTTCGACTACGTGGTGCGGGGGACGCCGGACGCGTCCTACTCGCTCGAGGGCAACGACTACCAGGACGACAACAAGGGCGACGTCCCGGCCGACGGTCTCATCCGCGGGCACGTGCGCTCGCTGTTCGACCGCCAGACGGTGTACTGGACGACCAACGGCGACGGGGAGCACGGCATCCACGGCTCCTTCGTCCTGACCGACCAGGCGACCGACCCGGAGGAGCCGGGCAACCCCGACGAGCCCGGCGACCCGGGCGACCCCGGCGACCCGGGCAGCCCCGGTGATCCCGGCGACCCAGGCAACCCCGGCAACCCCGGCGACCCCGGTGACGAGACGGCGGAGCCCGTCGTCGCGAACCCGAACCCCGGCGAGACCGACCCCGGGTTCACCGGCCCGGCACCCCAGCCCGTCGTCGCGAACCCGAACCCCGGCCTCGTCGACCCGGGCTTCGGGGTGCAGCAGCCGGTACGGGTCGTCGAGACCACCCCGGGCCGCTCCGCCGGCACGACCGTCGTGACCCTCGCGGGCCCCGCGGGACTCGGCTGGTCGCTGGGCGCCGAGGACGGCAGTTTCGGGGCGTACGGGCGCTTCGACGATGCCGGCCGCTCCACCTTCGAGGTCCACGACCTCGAGGAAGGCGAGGAGCGCGCCGCCCAGGTGCGCGTCTTCGAGGCCCTACGGGAGCAGACCTCGACCGTCACGATCACGGGCAACCCGCGCAAGGCGATCGTTGCCCAGGACATCGAGCTCGTCGACGCGAAGACCGACGCGTCGGGCACCGAGGTCACGGTGAAGGGCACCCCGGGTGCGTTCTACAGCCTGCACCAGCACAACTCGCTCCACAAGACCTCGGGGACCGTCCCCGAGGACGGCCTGGTGCACTGGAAGCTCCAGCCGGTGCCCTCCGGCCAGGCTCCGGCGTTCTCGTGGCAGACGCGCGGTGACGACCTCAACACGCTCTTCGGCAACATCACCGTCCAGCAGCCGGTCGTCGCGAACCCGAACCCCGGCGAGACCGACCCCGGGTTCACCGGTCCGGCACCCCAGCCGGTCGTGGCGAACCCGAACCCCGGCGAGACCGACCCCGGGTTCACCGGCCCGGCACCCCAGCCGGTCGTCGCGAACCCGAACCCCGGCGAGACCGACCCCGGCTTCACCGGCCCGGAGCCGCAGCAGCCGGGTGACGACAGCACCGCGACACCGATCCCCGGCGAGAGCAGCTGGACGGACCCGGGATTCAGTGCGCCGTCCGTCCCGGGCTTCGGGTCCCTCGATGTCCAGGCGGACCTGGTGTCCTCGATCGCCGTCCGGCTGCAGCTCACCGATCCGAAGGTCACCGGGTACACCGAGTCGTACGACGCGCTGATGTTCGTCGACGGCACGTTCAAGGGTGGGCACCGCGTCACCCGAGGGACGACGACCGACTTCGTCTACGGCATCGGCACGGGTGACCACACGATCGAGTTCAAGGTCAGCGGTCCGGCAGGCCTGACGGTCGTCAAGACCATCACTGTGCACGTGGACTAGTCGACGGGGCACGACCTGCGCCGGGGCGGGGACCGATCGGTCCCCGCCCCGGCGTCGTCATGCCCGGCGGTCGTCCTCCGACTGCCACGGCAGGTGCAGGTCGCCCGGTTCGGGCTCGACGTCACCCGCGTCGTCGGCACCGCCGGTACCGGGGGCTGCGACCACCCTCGACGGGTCGATGCCGTCCGCCTCCAGGTCCGCGTCGTCTCGCTGCTGGGTCTGCGACGCGACCGTCTCCCGCTCGCTCGACGGGCTGTAGGACGTGTCGGCGGCGCGCTGCTCGCGCTCCGTCACACCGTCGACGTCGTCGCTGTGCGCCGCGTCGCGCAGTTCGTCGCTCCGGGCGCGGTCGTCGGACTCGTCCGGACCGGGCACGTTCGGGATGCTGTCGCTCATGCCCCGCACAGTAGGCCGCGTCCCCTGGTACCGGTTCGGTCACGACGGTCGTGATCCGGTTCCCGCTCGGGTACGGTCGTCCCGACGAAGGGGGCTGAGGATGGGTCGGACGAGGGCACGCGCTGCGGTGGTCGTCGCGCTGGTGGGGACGAGCGCACTGCTGCTGACGGGTTGTTCGCTGTTCGGCGACGATGCCCCGCTGCCGAAGCCGACCGGGCACGCCGCGCCGAGCGCCTCCGCCACCCAGGGCCCCGTCGACGGGTCGGGCACCACGGGCGACACCGCGCAGCCCGTCGCGGCGCCGCAGGCGGTGCCGGCCGGCACGGTCGTCGCGGAGACGGACGCGGTGTCGAAGTCCGGCGACACGTCGATCCACGTCCGGGTCGTCGCGAACGACCACGGCACCTTCGACGCGCAGCTGTCGGGCTACCGCACCACGCAGCCGCAGCCGATGTCGGTGGAGTTCCGGCGCACGGCGCAGTTCGGGGACGGCTACGACGGCCGAGCCGTGGCCACGACCAGGTGGGACGCGCAGGCGCAGCCCCCGGGCACCGTCAGTCTGTCCGACGCGGGAGCGGATCCGGACTGGCTGCGCACCGTGGTCCTCGTGCCGGTCCAGTCCGACGGCGACGACAGTGACCGCCCGTGGGTCCAGAAGGTGCTGGCGATCGGGACGCTCTCCTGGTCGATCCCCGATCTCGAACCCGACCTGCACGTCACGCTCGGCGCGGCCCGGCCGGGTGCGTACGGGTACGCGTTCGACGCCGACGACCAGACCCTCCGTGGGACGACCGGCATCCCGGTCGCCTACCGGGTCAACGAGGGTGACGACCAGACGACGATCGCGGAGCGCTTCGGCATCACGGTCGAACAGCTGCGGTGGCTGAACCCGCAGATGCCGACCTCCGGCAAGGACTGGGTCCTCGCCGGGTCCTGGCTGAACCTCGACCCGGCCACGCGCTGACCTCGGGGCGGTCTGCCGGTCGGTTACGCTCGACCAGCACCCCGCACCACCCAGGAGGCCACATCGTGACCATCGTCGCCGCCGCAGACGGCTCCGCACTCGGCAACCCCGGCCCCGCAGGCTGGGCGTGGTACGTCGACGACGACCGATGGGCTGCCGGCGGGTGGCCCCGAGCGACGAACAACATCGGAGAGCTCACAGCCGTGCTGCAGCTGCTCCGCGCGACGAAGGACACCGGCGAGCCGCTCCACATCCTGTGCGACAGCCAGTACGCGATCAAGGCCTGCACCGAGTGGCTCGCCGGCTGGAAGCGCAAGGGCTGGCGGAAGGCTGACGGCAAGCCCGTGCTGAACGTCGAGATCATCAAGGAGCTCGACGCCGAGCTCCAGGGGCGCAAGGTCACGTTCGAGTGGGTCCGCGGGCACGTCGGTCACGAGATGAACGAGGCTGCCGACGTCCGTGCTCGCGGCGCAGCGACGGCCTACCAGAACCGCACCGAGGTCCCGACGGGCCCGGGTTGGCCGGACACCGTCGTCCCGCCCGCTCCGCAGCCCGCCCAGGTCGAGCCGCCCGCGACCCTGTTCTGACGAGCCGGACGACCGGCGGAACGGCAGAGACCGGCGGACGACGACGGGCCCGGGCGATGACTCCACCCGGGCCCGTCGTCGTCGTCAGTAGGTGCCGTCGCGGCGGTCCTGCCGCGTGATCTGCTCGCCCGACGCCGGGTCGACGCCCGACCGTGTGGTGGTCGTGGTCCGACGCCCGCCGAACCCGACCGCCAGGCTGATGATGAGCAGCACGACGCCGGCGGCCATCAGGATGTAGCCGATCAGGCGCAGGTCGATGCCCGCGACCTGGTAGTCGACCGCGAAGGCGATGATCGCTCCGATGACGATCAGGGCGATGCTCGATCCGATGCGCATGACGGGTCCTTCCGTGGGCGCCCCGTCCCGGGTGTCCGGGGCTGGCGTCGAAGGTACCCGGACCGCGGCCGACACGTTCCGCGCGACCGCAGACCGCGGTTCGACGTCCGCGGCCGACACGTTCCGCACGACCGCAGACCGAAGGGCGACGTCCTCAGTCGACGTCGACCTCGGCCCACCCGTCGAACCTTCCGATCTCGGTGACGCGCACGACCGCTTCCCCCGCCTCGTCCGACGCGTCGAGGTCGATCGTCGCCGAGAACCCGAAGTCCTTGTCGCCCTCCGGGTCGGCGAAGATCTGCCGCGCCCGCCAGGTGCGACCCGGCCCGTGCTCGTCCAGCACCAGGTACGCCATCGACCGCGCATCTCCGTCGGTCCCGATGGCGTCGTGCTCCTCGTAGTACTCCTCGAGCACGGTGTCCCAGGCGGACCGGTCGAACCCGCTGGTCGCGTCGAGTTCCCCCAGTCCGGTCGGGTCGTCCGCGGCCGCGAGCAGCACCCGCTGGAACAGGGCGTTCCGCACGAGCACCCGGAACGCCCGCGGGTTGCCGGTGAGCCGGGCGGGCTGCGGCGGCGCGATCTCGCCAGCGGAGGAGGACACTGCTTCGGCGGCGGCCTCCTCGACGAAGCCGTTGACCAGCGCCTCCCACTCGTCGACGAGGGAGGAGTCGGTCTGCCGGACGACCTCGCCGAGCCACTCGATCAGGTCGTCGAGCTCGGGGGTCCGCTGCTCCTCGGAGATGGTCTGCCGCATGGTCCGGTAGGCGTCGGACAGGTAGCGGAGCACGAGTCCCTCGGAGCGGGTGAGCTGGTAGAAGCGCACGAAGTCGCCGAAGGTCATCGCCCGCTCGTACACGTCGCGGACCACGGCCTTGGGTGACAGCGTGAAGTCGAGCACCCACGGCTGCTCAGCGGCGTAGGCCTCGTACGCGGCGGTGAGCAGCTCGTCGAGCGGCTTGGGCCAGGTCACCGCCTCGAGCAGCTCCATCCGCTCCTCGTACTCGATCCCCTCGCGCTTCATGCGGGCGACCTCCTCGCCGCGCTCCTTGAACTGCTGCTGCGCGAGGATCGCCCGGGGATCGTCCAGGGTCGCCTCGACGATCGACACCATGTCCAGCGCGTAGGTGGGCGACGACGG
Organism: Curtobacterium subtropicum; assembly: GCF_030362975.1. NCBI lineage: Bacteria > Bacillati > Actinomycetota > Actinomycetes > Micrococcales > Microbacteriaceae > Curtobacterium > Curtobacterium subtropicum. The sequence goes on along the minus strand of NZ_JAUCMM010000002.1, from coordinate 26,781 downwards.
GTCGAGCAGCTCGAACGCGGCGAGCGCGAACGGCGACAGCGGCTGGTTGAGCGCGAAGTGCACGGGCAGGTCGACGGTCATCCGGTACTGCCCGTCGACCCGCTCGATCACCCGGGCGTTGATCAGCGTGCGGGCGATCGACAGGGCACGCCGGGCCATCGCGAGCTGCCGGGACCGCGGCTCGTGGTTCTCGAACACGAGCGACCGGACGTCGGCGAAGGCGTCTCCCCCGCGGGCGACGACGGCGAGCACCATCGCGTGCGTGATCCGCATCCGCGACACCATCGGTTCGGGCTCCGCGGCGATGAGCCGGTCGAACGACGCCGGCCCCCACGAGACGAAGCCCTCGGGTGCCTTCTTCTTCTTGACCTTGTTCTTCTTCTTCGGGTCGTCCCCGGCCTTGGCGACGGCTCGGGCGTTCTCGATCTCGTGCTCCGGCGCCTCGGCGACGACGTCACCCTCGGTGTCGTAGCCGGCACGTCCGGCGCGGCCGGCGATCTGGTGGAACTCGCGAGCGGACAGCTGCCGCATCCGGGAACCGTCGAACTTCGTCAAGCCGGTCAGCAGCACGGACCGGATCGGCACGTTGATCCCGACCCCCAGGGTGTCGGTGCCGCAGATCACCGGCAGCAGCCCGCGCTGGGCGAGCTGCTCGACGAGCCGCCGGTACTTCGGCAGCATGCCCGCGTGGTGCACACCGATGCCCGCCCGGATCAGCCGCGACAGGGTCTGCCCGAACCCGGCACTGAACCGGAACCCGGCGATCGCAGCGGCGATCTCGTCCCGCCGCTCGCGCGACGCCACCTTCACGGACATGAGCGCCTGCGCCCGCTCGAGCGCCGCGGCCTGGGCGAAGTGCACGATGTAGACCGGTGCCTTGCCTTCCTCGAGCAGCCGCTCGACGGTCTCCTGCACCGGGGTCAGCACGTACTCGTACGACAGCGGCACCGGCCGCGAGACACCGGTGACGCGGGCGGTCGGGCGCCCGGTCCGGCGGGACAGGTCGTCGGCGATGGTCGTGACGTCGCCGAGGGTCGCGGACATGAGCAGGAACTGCGCGCGCTCGAGCACGAGCAGCGGGACCTGCCACGCCCACCCCCGGTCGGGGTCGCCGTAGAAGTGGAACTCGTCCATGACGACGACGTCCACCTCGGCGTCGGCGCCCTGCCGCAGCGCCGTGTTCGCCAGGATCTCCGCCGTGCAGCAGATGATCGGCGCGTCGGCGTTCACGCTCGAGTCGCCGGTCACCATGCCGACGTTCTGCGCGCCGAACAGGTCGACGAGCTGGAAGAACTTCTCGGAGACGAGCGCCTTGATCGGCGCCGTGTACCAGCTCCGCTTCCCCTCGGCGAGCGCCGCGAAGTGTGCGCCGGCCGCGACGAGGGACTTGCCGGTCCCGGTCGGTGTGCTCAGCACGACGTTCGCGCCGGACACGAGCTCGATCAGTGCTTCGTCCTGCGCCGGGTAGAGCGGCCGTCCGCCGGCCTCGGCCCAGTCGGCGAACGCCTGGTAGACCGCGTCCGGGTCGACGACGCCGTCGACCGCCGCCGGCAGGGCGGCGAGGAGCGGCGGGGTGGTGGTGACGTCGGTCATGCGTCCATCCTCCCAGGTGGGTGGTGACCGGGAGGCGGAGGGACGACGGCCGGGAGGCACGGCGCGGGCCCGCCACGCGCCTCCCGTCCGCCAGACACCCACCGCAGGGCGCGGGGCAGCGACGAGCCGCGCCTCCCGTCCGGCACACGCGGACCGCAGCGTGCGTCGCGGCCGCGCCACGACCCTCCCGTCCGACTCCCTGCCGCGATTGGATGCACGCGCATAGACTCGAGCCGTGCGCGAACTCGGCTTCCTCTCCTTCGTCCCCAACCACGGCGGCACCGCCGGCGCAGCAGCCGCGCTGGAGGACGGCCTGCGCCTGTTCGAGACGGCGGAGTCACTCGGCTACGGCACCGGCTGGGTGCGCGGACGGCACTTCGAGCCGTTCCTGACCAGCCCGATGACGTTCTTCGCGGCGGCCGCCCAGCGCACCAGCACGATCGGCTTCGGCACCGCCGTCCTCGGGATGCGCTACGAGGACCCGATCCGCCTCGCCGAGGACGCCAGCACGGTCGACCTGCTCAGCGGCGGCCGGGTGCAGCTCGGCATCAGCACCGGGATCGCCGGGTACGGGCCGATCCTCGACCCGGTGTTCGGGGGCTCTGAGCGCAGCTTCCGCGACGAGGCCGAGGCCCGCGCGGCGCGGCTGCTCGAGGTCCTGCAGGGCGAGCCGCTCGGCACCGCCGGGAAGGGCTACGAGAGCATCCCCGCCGGCGCGGACCTGACGCTGCAGCCGCTCTCGCCCGGGCTGTGCGACCGCGTGTGGTGGGGCGGCGGCAGCACGGGCACCGCGGTCCGCACGGCCGAGAAGGGCCTGCTCCTGCACTGCTCGACGCTCAACACCGAGGACACGGGCGCCCCCTTCGCGCAGGCGCAGGCGGACCAGCTCACCGCGTACCGGGAGCGGTTCGCGGAGCTCCAGGCGGCGGGCGAGCACCCGGGCCGCACGCCGAAGGTCGCGGTGGGCAGGATCGTCGTCCCACTGCTCGACGACCACGACCGCCGCGTGCACGAGGAGTTCCTGACCGGCTACGCGAGCGGCATGGACGACGAGGGCCGCCCCCTGAGCGGTCCGCCCTTCCGGTTCAGCAGGATCGTGTCGGGTGGCGTGGACGAGATCGTCGACGCGCTGGCCGCCGACCCGGCCGTGCAGTCGACCGACGAGCTCGTGATCACCCTGCCGGCGAACGGCGACGCCGCGGCGCACGAACGCATCCTGCGGATCGTCGCCGAGGAGATCGCCCCGCGGCTGGGCTGACCGCGGTCGGGCTGACCGCGGTCCACGCCGACGACGAGGGCGTCCGGTCGGGGCTCGAGTCGGGTGGTGAGGTCCGACGAGCCCCGGACCGGATGACCATCTCGTCCCTGATCCGTACGGGATGGTGAGCACACTCTTTCACTTCTCGAAGGATTTGTCATCATGATGACGACCGCGGATGACAAATTGTCAGGTAGTCGTCACAATCCCTGATCAGACGGCAAAGGTACCCCCACAGACCTTTGTCCCCACAACGACGAATGCGCCCCCGCGCGGACGCGGGGACGCATTCTGGACGCACCGGACTCGAAGGGGTTCCACGACCGGATCAGGAGGCCGCTTCGCTCACACGACGAGCCCTCGGTGGTGCGCGCGCCGACGGTAACCAGCCGACTGGCGCGGGTTCATGCTACTGAACGAACCCGCGCCCGTGCGGAAATCGGCTCACTCCAGTTCGAGGGTCGCCGAACCCGCGAGGTCGACGACGGACGCGCCGACGTGCAGCTCGAACGTCCCGGGCTCGTAGCGCCAGGCGCCGTCCCAGTGCGCGAACGCCCGGGCCGGCACCTCGATCGACACCTCGGTGGACTCCCCCGCACCGAGCCGGACGGGCGCGAACCCGACGAGCCACCGCACCGGACGGTCGACCGCCGACTGCGCACGCGACGCGTAGACCTGCACGACGTGCTTCCCGGCGCGGTCACCGGTGTTCGCGACGGTCGCAGTGACGATCGCGGCGTCACCCTCGGTCGCCGTGGGCGACGCGGAGACCCCGTCGATCGTCCAGGTGGTGTACCCGAGGCCGTGTCCGAAGGGGTAGGCGGGCTCGGTGCCGGCGCGCAGCCAGGCGCGGTACCCGACGTGCACACCCTCGTCGTACGCGACCTTCCCGTCGACCGGCGTGACGTCCTGGACCGGGACGTCGGCGAGGGCGGCCGGCCACGTGGTGGGCAGGCGGCCACCGGGCTCCGCGGCGCCGGTCAGCACGTCGGCGAGCGCGTTGCCGTACTCCTGCCCGCCGAACCAGGTCAGGAGCACCGCGGCGACGTCGTCCCGCCAGGGCATCTCGACCGGCGAACCGGAGTTCACCACGACGACGGTGTTCGGGTTCACGGCGGCGACGGCGCGGACCAGGTCGTCCTGGTGGCCGGGCAGTGCGAGCGACGAGCGGTCGTAGCCCTCGGACTCGACCTTGCTGTTCGTGCCGACGACGACGATCGCCACGTCGGCGTCGCGGGCCGTGGCGACGGCTGCCTCGATGAGCACTGTGGGGTCGGCGTCGCTCGGCTCGGTGCCGAACTGGTAGGCGAGCACGCCGCCGAGCGCGTCGTCCTGCACGATGTCGTGCTCGATCCGGATCGCGAGCTGCTGCCCGGCCTCGACCGCCACCGGCACGGAGCGGGCCGGCGGGTTGAGGAACGCCGCGCCGAGCTGGTCGCCCTCGACCGAGACGGTCTCGTCCAGCAGGAGTTCGCCGTCGACCCACATGCGGGAGCGACCCGCGGCGCCGATGCCGAGCCGCACGGTGCCCGTCGTCTCGGCGGTGTACGTGGTCGTGACGTCGAGTCGGTCGGACTCGCGGATCGGGGCGTCGCCGCCGAACCAGAAGAGCGCGGTGGCACGGCGGTCCTCGACGAACAGCTCCTCGCCGTCCTTGACGAACGCCACCCGGGCACCGGGCTCGCCGGTCGCGGGGTTCGTGATGCTCGACAGCGGGAACTCCGCGATGCCCTCCTGCACGACGGCGCCGATGGCGTAGTCCACCGTCGCGCCCGGGAAGGCCGCCCGGATGCCCTCGATGGGTGTCACCACGTGCTCCGGCACGACCGTCGCCGAACCGCCGCCCTGGGTCCGGGCCTGGTCGGCGTTGTGGCCCAGGAGCGCGATCCTCGCCACGGCGGGGGCGTCGAGCGGCAGGATGCCGGTGTTCCGGACGAGGACCGTGCCCTCGGCTTCGGCCTCGCGGACGAACGCGACACCGTCCTCGAGGTGCACGGGCTCCGCCGCGACGGGCTCGAAGCCCTCGAGCGCACCGACGCGGGCGGCCAGGGTCAGGATTCGGCGGACCTTGCGGTCGATCGCTGCCACCGGGACCTCGCCCGACTCGACCGCCTGGAGCAGCGGACCCTCGCTCCACCACGGGTTCGGGCCGGGCATCGCGACGTCCTGCGACGCCTTCGCCGAGTCCACCGAGCGGACACCGGTCCAGTCGGACACGACGATGCCGTCGAAGCCCCACTCCGAGTTGAGCGGGGTCTCCAGCAGGTCGTTCTCCGACGCGGTGACGCCGTTGATCGCGTTGTAGGACGACATGACCGCCCAGGCGTGCGCCTCGGTCACGGCCTTCTCGAACGCGAGCAGGTACAGCTCGCGGAGCGCCCGGTCCGACACCTCGGTCGACGCGGTGAAGCGGTCGGTCTCGTAGTCGTTGGCGACGTAGTGCTTCGGGGTCGCGGCGACGCCGTTCTCCTGCACACCGTCGACGTACGACGCGGCGAGGTCGCCCGTGAGCACCGGGTCCTCGCTGAACGCCTCGAAGTGCCGTCCGCCCAGGGGCGACCGGTGCAGGTTGATGGTCGGGCCGAGCACGACGTCGACGCCCTTCCGGCGGGCCTCCACGGCAGCCGCTGCCCCGTAGCGCTTCGCGATCGCCCGGTCCCAGCTCGCCGACAGCGCGGTGGCGGACGGCAGGTTGAGCGACGGGTCGCGCTCGTCCCAGACCTCGCCGCGGACCCCGGACGGGCCGTCGGACATCAGGATGCGGCGGAGACCGATCTTCTCGACCGGCCAGGTCGTCCAGAAGTCGCGGCCGGTCAGCAGCTGGACCTTCTCCGCGGTCGTCAGCTGTCCGAGGAGCGCGTCGATGCGCTCGGCCAGCGGCGACGCGGCGGTCGGTCGGGAGGCGCGGGTGGTGTCGTCCACGGTGGTCACGATGGTCGGTCCCTTCGTTGTGCGACGGGCGTCGGGGCATGACCTCCGCGCGCCCTCGTCGGCGGCTGGCGTCAGCGTAGCAGGCAAAACCTATCGTGAGTAGGTTTCTCGGCTCCGGAACGGGCGGTACGCTCGCGCCATGGCACGACGGGGTTCGTACGCGAAGGGCATCGCGAAGCGCGAGGAGATCCTCACGGTCGCGCTCGACCTCGTCGCACGGCAGGGCTTCCGGCGGACGAGCATCAAGGACATCGCCGACGCGGTCGGGCTCACCCAGGCCGGGCTGCTGCACTACTTCGACTCGAAGGACGACCTCTGGGTGGAGATCCTCCGCCGTCGCGACGAGGTCGACCTGGCGCACGACTGGGGCACCGCCGCCGAGGACCCCGGCGCGTTCCTCGCCGCGATCGTCCGGCACAACACCGAGGTCCCCGGCCTCGTGCAGATGTTCGTGAACCTGTCCGCCGCCGCCGCGACCGACGCCGAGCACCCCGCGCACGAGTACTTCCGCGAGCGCTACGAGCGCAGCCGCGACGACTTCGCCCGGGACTTCCGGGCCATGCAGCAGGACGGTCGACTCCGCACCGACGTGAACACCGAGCAGCTGGCGAGCGTGCTGCTGGCGATCTCGGACGGCATGCAGATCCAGTGGCTCTACGACCCGTCGCGGGACATGGCCGAGCACGTCGAGCTCGTCGCCCGACTGGCGGTCGCGCAGTCGGTGACCACCGCCTCCGCCTGAGCGCCGACCCGCCCCGGACCCCGCGCACCGTGCTGCGCCGCCCGGACAGGTACCACCAGTGCCTGGTCCCGACGCGGGCGTGCACGGCAGGATGGGACCAGGCCGACCAGGCCGTCCGACGACGATGTGGAGTGACGCGATGACGCGTGTTGTGGTGACCGGAGGCAGCGGCAAGCTCGGACGGGCGGTCGTCCGCGACCTCGACGAGCACGGGTACGACGTCGTCCTGCTCGACCGGGTGCCCTCCCCCGACAAGCCCGAGCGGGTGCCGTTCGTCCGCATCGACCTGAGCGACTACGGCCAGGTCCTCGGCGCGCTGACCGGCATCGACGACCGCTACGACCGCGTCGACGCCGTCGTGCACCTCGCGGCCGTGCCCGCACCCGGCCAGGTGCCCGACGTGGCACTGATCACGAACAACGTCACCGCGTCGATCAACGTCTTCCACGCCGCCCGGGTCGCACGCATCAAGAACGTCGTGTGGGCGTCGAGCGAGACCCTGCTCGGCATCCCGATGGGCGAGCACCACCCGCCGTACCTGCCCGTCGACGAGGAGTTCGCGGTCCGACCGCAGTCGTCGTACTCGCTCGGCAAGGCCGTCGAGGAGGAGATGGCCCGCCACTTCACCCGCTGGGACCCGGAGCTGAAGATGATCGGGCTGCGGTTCTCGAACGTGATGGACGAGACCGACTACCCGTCCTTCCCGTGGGACGCCTCGCCGGAGGCCAAGACGTTCAACCTGTGGTCGTACATCGACTCCCGCGACGGGGCGCAGGCGGTGCGGAAGTCGCTCGAGGCCGAGCTCACCGGGTTCGAGGCGTTCGTCATCGCGAGCCCCGACACCGTGATGGACACCCCGACGATCGAGCTCGTGGAACGATTCGTGCCGGACATCGAGCGCCGCACGGACATCGACGGGACGAGTTCGCTGCTGTCGAGCGAGAAGGCCCGCGAGCTCCTCGGCTACGCGCCCGAGCACTCGTGGCGGGACCACCGCTCCCGCTGACCGGACGCCAGGCGCGGCGCGCGCTCAGGACGTCGGTGCGAGCAGCAGGCCGTCCAGCACCAGGTCGCGCACGCGCGGCAGCAGGTCCGCCGTGAGCGCGTCCTCGTCGACGCCGGTGATCTGCGCGAGGGCGCCGACGATCGCCGCGACCGACAGGTCCCCGTCGCAGGCACCCACGAACGCGGCGAGCGCCGTGTCCGCGTCCACCCGCCGGCCGAAGCCGCCGCCCTGCACGAGCGTGATCACCGTCGGGTCGTCGTTGCCGGGCCAGTAGTGCCGCTCCTCGGTGACGTCCCCGGCGACCCGCAGGTGTGCGGCGGCGAGGGCCCGGTCGTCGGTCGCCGCGAGCCACTCGGCAGCGTCGAGCACCCGGGCGACCGTCGCGCCGAGCCCCACGGGGTTGGACCCGAGCGCCTCGGGGACGCGCTCGGTGCGGCGGAGGCGAGCCGCGCCTCCCGGCCGGCCGGGGTCCGTCGCCGACGTACGCCGGACGACCACGTACCCGAAGCCGACCCCGGTGACCCGCCGCGAGGCGAAGTCGTCGAGCCAGGCGTCCACGAGCCGGTCGAACGCCTCGGTGCCGGGCTTCGTGCCGCCGTCGCGGATCCAGGTCTCGGCGTAGGCGGGCGGGTCCTCGCGCTCCCGTTCGACGACCCACAGGTCGAGGTCCTCGGCGTCGGCGAACCACGAGCGCACCCGGTCGAGCCCGTCCACGCCCCAGCGGTACTCCCAGTTGCCGAGCAGCTGCGCGGTCCCGCCGGGCTCCAGGTGGTCGGCGAGCCCGCGGAGCACGGTCTCGACGAGCGCGTCGCCGACCATGCCGCCGTCGCGGTACTCGTAGGACGGCACGTCGTCGCGTCGCGGGGTGATGACGAACGGCGGGTTCGACACGATGCGGTCGAAGCGCTCCCCCGCGACCGGCTCGTACAGCGAGCCGAGCCGGAACTCGATGCCGTCGATGCCGTTGAGCGCGGCGTTGAACCGGGCGATGTCGAGCGCGCGGCGCGAGATGTCCGTGGCGACGACCTGCTCGGCGAAGCGCCGCGCGTGCATGGCCTGGATGCCGCACCCGGTCCCGAGGTCGAGCACCCGTCGCACCGGCACCGGCACCTGCAGCCCGGAGAGCGTGGTGGTCGCACCGCCGATGCCGAGCACGTGCTCCTCGCCCAGGGCGGTGCCGAGTGCGAGCTCCCCGAGGTCCGAGACGATCCACCAGCTGCCGGCGCCCTGGTCGTCGACGAAGGCGTAGGGCCGCAGGTCGACGGTCGGGTGCACCCGTCGGTGCTCGGTGTCCGGCAGCCCGGAGTCGTCGATCTCGTCGCGGCCCGAGCCGTCGTCGGTGCGCAGGACCCCGGCGGCCGTGACCCGGTCGAGCCCCGCCGTCGGGAACGCCCGCTCGGCGTCGGCCCGGTCGACCGGCAGGCCGAGCACGAACAGCGTCGCGAGGGTGGTCAGCGGGGTGGTCTCCCGCGCGGCGAGTGCCCGCAGCGCGGCGACCCGTGACCCGCGGTGCAGCGACGCGGCGGCCTCGGCACCCCAGAGCGCGTCGATGCGCTCGACGGTGAAGCCCGCGGCGTCGAGGTCCGCGGCGAGCGCCGTCGTCACGGCAGGGTCGGTCCTGATCGTCGGCAGCTCGTGTGCCGCTGCTGCACGTGCCCGCTGGGTCACGCGGGGACCTCCGTGCGCATGACGGACGCGGGCACCTGCCACGCGGCCACCAGGTCGAGCAGCCCGGGGAAGCGCTGCTGCACGTCCTCGGTGCGGACCCGGCTCGACCGCGTCAGGCCCTCCTGGTGCTGCTCGAGCAGGCCGGCTTCGCGCAGCACGCGGAAGTGGTGCGTCAGCGTCGACTTCGGCCGGTCGACCCCGACCCACCCGCAGCTGCGCACCCCGCCCGCCGCGTCGACCAGGTAGCGGTGCAGGATCGTGAGCCGGATCGGGTCGCTCAGCGCGTCGAGCACGACCGGCAGGTCCATCTCGGCGACGGTCGGCTGCGGCAGGCGTTCTGGCGTGACGGCGGAGTCCACGGGCGCGACGGGCATGCGACGACGGTAGCACCGCCGACCAGACAGTACGACTTGCGTCGTACAAGCACCTCCTGTACGAATGTGCTCGTACAGCAGTCAATCCGACGGGAAGGTGCCACCATGCAGTCAGCACGCGGAGTCGCGGGGTTCTGGATCCTCGCCGCCATGCTCTTCGTGGCGATGGCGTCGTCCTCGGTGCCCTCGCCGATCTACCCCGTCTACGCCGCCGAGTGGGACCTCACACCGCTCATGCTCACGGGAGTGTTCGCGATCTACGTCGCCGGGCTCCTCGTCACGATGCTCGTCGCCGGGCGGCTCTCCGACCACGTCGGCCGGAAGCCCGTGCTCGTCGTCGGCGGCCTGCTGCTCGTCGCCTCGCTCGTGCTGTTCACCGGCGCCGACGGCTTCGGGGCGCTCGTGCTCGACCGCATCGTGCAGGGCGTCGCGGTCGGGCTGCTCATCGGGGCCCTCGGCGCGGCGCTCATCGACAACTCGCTCGAGCGCTTCCCGTCGCTCGCCGGCGTCCTGAACGGTGCCGTCCCACCCTTCGCCCTGGCCACCGGCGCGGTGTCGAGCGGCGCCCTGGTCGAGTGGGGCCCGGCGCCGGAGCAGCTCGTCTACGTGCTGTTCGGCGCACTCCTGCTGCTCCTCGTCGCCGCCCTGGTCGTCGTGCCCGAGCGGGTCACCCGCCGACCGGGTGCGCTCCGCTCCCTCCGCCCGACGGTGTCCGTCCCCCGGGCCTCGCGAGCGCTGTTCCGCGGCGTCGCCGGCGCGCTCGTCGCCAGCTGGGCACTGGGAGGACTGTTCCTGTCGCTCGTGCCGTCGGCCCTCGGCGCGGTCTTCGGCATCCACGACCACTTCGCGGCCGGAGCCCTGATCGCCGTCGTCACCGGTGTCGGCGGGCTGACGGGGCTCGCGATCCAGCGCCTCGACACGCGGCGGAGCCTGTTCCTCGGCCTCGTCGCGCTCATCGTCGGCCCGGTCGTCACCGTGTCGTTCGTGTTCGCGCACTCGCTGCCCGGGCTCGTCGTCGGCAGCGCGATCGCGGGCGTCGGCTTCGGTGCGGGGTTCCAGGCGCCGCTGCGGATGCTGCTGGCGACCGCCGCCCCCACGCACCGCGCCGGGCTGCTGTCGTCGGTCTACATCGTCAGCTACCTGGCGTTCGGGGTGCCTGCGGTCGTGGCGGGGCTGGTCGAGCCGGCGTTCGGCTTCGTGCCGGTGCTCGCCGGGTACGGCGCCTTCATCGTCCTCGCAGCGGCGACCGCGCTCGTGCTGCAGGTCGCGTCGCGCAGCGCGGCCGGTGTCGAGGAGCGCGCCGCCGAGACCGTCGAGCGCACGGCGACGGGCTCCGTCCGGACCGTCGCCGAGTAGCCCCGGCCCGACCGACGCAGCCGGCGGTCAGTGCCCCGGTCGCGCCCGGTTCGGCCGCTGCGCCCGCACCCCGGTGCTGCGGTGTGCATCGGCGTGGGCCGCGTCGACGTCGGCCTTGCCCCGGTCGGCCGCCTTCCGCAGCCACTGCGGCCCGTGCGCCTTCGCCCAGTCCCAGAAGCGGTGCAGCTGTGCGCGCAGCCACGTGATGATGCGGTGGAAGAAGTGGAACTCGCTGGCCAGGATGGTCAGGCCGATGAACACCACGAGCCACCCCGGACCGGGCAGCGGCACGAGGATCAGCCCGATGACCACGACGAGCCCGCCGACGATCCCGACGAGCACCTTGTAGAACAGGTGCACGCCCGGCCGTGCGTGGATCCACGCGCGCATCCGACGGAACCACCGGAAGCGGCGGTGACGGTCGTCGGCGTCGGTCTCGGGGGCCGTGGTGTCGGCACGCACGACCGCGTCGGGTCGCTCGTGGGTGTCGTCCATGGCGGCAACCTAGGGCGCGCGGCTGGGAAACGGCGGCGCAACCGGTCCACGCGACGTGGGGAGCGGGGCGGGGGTGCACCGCGCCTCCCGTCCACCGTTCCGTCGAGACGCCACGGTCTCACCGAGGCGGACCCAGATGCGGCGGCGTCCCACGCACTGCGCGGCGTCCCGTGCAGACGTGCCCGTCCCGGTCCGGCCGCCAGACCGTCGGCAGCGTGCCCCACCGGCCGGGAGGCTCGTCACGCGTGTGCGACGCACGTCGCGGCCCACGGGACCGCGTCCAGACGGGCCGCCGGGATCGGTTCACCGTCGACGGTGCACCGCCCGTAGGTGCCGGCCTCGAGCCGCGCGAGCGCCGCGTCGACCAGGCGGATCCGGTTCCGCGCGTCGTCGCGCACCGCACCGAGCGAGCCGCGCTCCCAGGCGAGGGTCGCACCCTCGGGGTCGTGCTCGTCGTCCGAGTTGGCGTCCTGGCGCGCGTCGCTGACGTCCCGCATGCTGCGCTCGACGTCGGCGAGCAGCCGCTCGTTGCGCCGCCGTTCGTCCGTCAGCGCCGTGCGTGGGTCGTCCATGCCGACGACCGTAGTCGCGTCGGAATGCGGCGGCAGCAGCATGCGTTCGCATCGGCATGACGAAGATCGGGTTCCTGTCCTTCGGGCACTGGCGCGACGTGCCGGGCTCGCGTGTCCGCAGCGGCCGCGAGGCCCTCGTGCAGGCGATCGACCTCGCCGTCGCAGCCGAGGAGTCGGGCGTCGACGGCGCGTACTTCCGCGTGCACCACTTCGCCCCGCAGCAGGCGGCACCGTTCCCGCTGCTCTCGGCGATCGCCGCCCGGACCAGTCGGATCGAGATCGGCACCGGCGTGATCGACATGCGCTACGAGAACCCGCTGTACATGGCCGAGGAGGCCGCGGCCACCGACCTCATCTCCGGCGGCCGACTGCAGCTCGGCGTCTCGCGGGGGTCACCCGAGACCGCCCTCGCCGGGTACCAGCAGTTCGGCTACGTCCCCGAGGCGCACGACGCCAACGGCGGCGACATGGCACGCTCCCACACCGACGTCTTCCGCCGCGCGATCGCCGGGGAGCCGATGGCGCACGCGAACCCGCAGATGACCGGGTCCACCGGGTCGCTGGCGGTGTCCCCATTGTCCGACACGCTGCCCGACCGGATCTGGTGGGGCGCCGGCACCCGCGCGACCGCCGAGTGGACGGCCGAGCAGGGGATGAACCTCATGTCGTCGACCCTGCTCACCGAGGACACCGGCGTGCCCTTCGACCAGCTGCAGGCCGAGCAGATCGAACGCTTCCGGACCACCTGGGCCGAGATGGGCTGGGAGCGGACACCGCGCGTCTCGGTGTCGCGCAGCATCATCCCGATCACCGACGACGAGTCGCGGCACTACTTCGGGGTCCGTGCGCAGGTCGAGGGGCAGGACCAGGTCGGGCACCTCGACGGCGGTCTCGCCCGGTTCGGCCGCTCGTACATCGGGGAGCCGGAGCAGCTCGTGGCCGAGCTCGCCGCCGACGCCGCCGTGCGGGCCGCGGACACCGTGCTCGTCACGGTGCCGAACCAGCTCGGCGTCGACTTCAACGCCCGGCTGCTCGCTGCGACGAGGGCCGTGATGGACGAGGTCGACGCGGCGGCCGTCCCCGCGTTCTGATCAAGCGGCCCGATCGGCCGATTCCCAACCGCGTGCAACTCGCACGATCAGGTCGGCAAGTCCCGGAAGTTGTTCCTTCGTGTGGTCGACAGTCTTCGGGCCGAGCGACCAGTCCGTGTAGCCCTTCGCCAGCCACGATCGCTTCTTCATGAACCGCTCGATAAGTCCCGCTTTCCACTTGCCTCGGTCCTTCTTGCTACGCCCCGGGGCGCGCTGACTGAACTGGGCGATGTCGTGGCTACCCTCGAGTACAGATGTATGGAGCCGTTCGAGATGCCCGATCCACGCGGGAGGCGTGGCCGCCCGTCTGAAGTACGGGAAGTCCGTTTTGTCCGTTCCGTTCACGGAGATTCCAAGGAAACCCTCGAACCTGATGGCATCCTCGTGATCAGGCATTCTGCGGCCAACGACCTGAATTTGGCCCCGGATGCACTTGCCATCCGGCAGGGCCTTCGATTCGAACACGACCGATGGCATCCCACTGCCTCCGCGTCGTACCTCTACGTCCCAGTCCTCAAGCCGTTCGTCAAGATGCAACGCTGTCAGCCAAGCCTCCGCAGTGGTCTTGAGGAGCCGACCCTCGCCGTTGATGTCCTCCAAACGCAAACGCGGTTCCGCGAAGCAGGCAATCGTTTCTTCCCAGTCGATCCGCCACACACGCTCGCGCTGCTCGAGCCATGCGGGAGCAAGGCTCTTCCGTGGGACGAGGACGAACAACGCCCCCTCCTTGCCTAGGGCCGACAGTTGCTCGTCGACCTGGGTCGGGGTCAACTCGTGGTCGAGCTTCGCCTCGATTCCCACCAGACGCGTATTTCCCGCACCTTGGGTCCCGAACTGGAGCTCGACATCGATACGGACAGACTTCCGCTTCTTCTCGTCGCTCTCGACCAGCCTTCGAACCTCGCAGTCGACCGAGCTGAATGCATCGAGTTGCAGGCCGCTCACCCGCTCCAAGAGAGCAACGAAACGACCGTGATCGTGCCGAATTTCCGCGCCGAGCGCTCTTGTAGCCATCGGTTCAGTTCGGTAGATCGTCGTCGGCTCCATGCCCTACAGCATGGCTTCATAATTGCAGCGTGGCGACCCCAAGACGGGTGTCCGCACAAGCGCCGACACAGGAGCCGCTCGAGGGCATGGAACTAGCTCGCCGAGGGTCTCGGCCACAGCAGGCGGAAGCGCTCGCACAGCACCGGCATGTCCGGTTCGAACCCGCGCGGGTTCTCGGAGTGCTCACGCCAGTAGCGCTCGTGCACCGCGCGCCAGTGCGCGAGGGTGCGGTCGCCCTCCCCCTCGGCGCGGGCGTGCTCCTCGCCGACCTGGTCGAACGGGACGACCCGCAGGTCCGTCGTCTCGATCACGGCCCGGGGCTCGCCCCGCCCGTCGAGGATGACGCTGAGCTCGCCGACCTCGGGCAGCGGGTCGCCCGTTGCCTCGTAGTCCCACATCGACGACGCCGTGCCGTCCTTGATGCCGCGGAGCACCAGGTCGAGCAGGCCGTCCGCGTGGTCGGGCGTCGCGCCGAACGCCCACGCCTCCGGCACGGTCTCGGACAGCTCCGGTGCCTCGTTGCGGCGGGCGGCCCAGAAGGCGGACAGGGTCTCGGCGTCGGCGGTGGTCACCGACCGACCGTAGCGCAAGTGGGCCGGTCCCCCTTGTTGCCGACACCCGCTGTGGGACTGTGGGCGTGCCTCCCGGCTGCGTAGCGTCGACGTGCACCATCCACCGCACCCTCGAGGAGCACCCCGTGACGCTGCCGGCCGCCGGCTGGTTCCCGGACCCCCAGGACGCCTACCGCCTCCGGTGGTGGGACGGCCACGCGTGGGGCGGGGCGACGCGGGTGCTCCCGGCACGGCAGGAGCCCGTCGCACCGGTCATCGTCGCATCGGCCGGGCCATCGTTCTCCGTCGAGGGCGCGTCGGTCCGCACCGGATCCTGGGCGTCCGGCGGTTCCGTGCAGCGGGTCGGGGCGGCGGCGCTCGTCGCGGTCCTGCTCGCAGCCGTGTCGGTCGTGTGGAACCCCGTCGGCATCGCGAGCACGCTGGCCGTCGTCACGGGCGTCCTCGCGATCGTGCGTCCCGGCGCGACCGGCGGCTGGCGCGTGCTGTGGCGGAGCGCTGCGGCGAGCGCCCTCGTGGTCGCCGTCGCCACGGGCGTGGTCGCCGCGTCGGCGCAGTTCCACCTGTTCTGAGCCCGCCGGCCGCTCCTGCCGCGCGCCCGGCGCTCGGCGCCCCGCACAACCGGGAGCAGATCGCGCCACGGTTCTCCACGGCGCGACGTGCTTCCGTTTGTGCCCGAGCACGTCGCGCCGCACGTCACCCCGGCCCTCACCCGGGCCACCGAGCCCGGCGGCCGCTACCGCCGCGCCCGCGGGTGCGCCGTCTGGTACACGTCGCGCAGCATGTCCGCCGTGACGAGCGTGTAGATCTGCGTCGTCGCGACGCTCGCGTGCCCGAGCAGCTCCTGCACGACACGGACGTCGGCACCGCCCTCGAGCAGGTGCGTCGCGAACGAGTGCCGGAACGTGTGCGGCGACACGTGCGCCGACAGTCCGGCCCGCTCCGCCGCCGCCTGGATCACGAGCCACGCGCTCTGCCGCGACAACCGAGCACCGCGGGCACCGAGGAAGAGCGCCGGGGTCGACGGGCCGCGGGCCGCGAACACCGGCCGCGCGCGAACGAGGTAGGCGTCGACCGCCGCCCGCGCGAAGCTGCCGAGCGGCACGATGCGCTGCTTGTTCCCCTTGCCGGTGACCTTCACGACCGCCAGCCCGTCGCCCTCGTCGTCCTCGGGGTCGGACAGCGTCGCGACGTCGTCCACGGACAGCCCCACCGCCTCGGAGATGCGCGCGCCCGTGGCGTAGAGCAGTTCCAGCAGTGCCCGGTCCCGGAGCTGCACCGGGTCGTCGTCCACCGCGCTCGCGGCGCCGAGCAGCCGCTCCATGTCGTGCACCGAGATCGCCTTCGGCAGCCGCGACGGCGCCTTCGGCGGGCGGACGGCCGTGCCCGGGTCGAGCGGCACCCAGCCCTCGGCGGCGGCGAAGGCGGTGAAGGACCGCACCGAACTGAGCATCCGCGCCACCGACCGGGGCGCGAGCGGCTGCTCCGGGCGCGAGGTCAGGTGCGTGACGAACCCGGCGACGTCCGCACGGGTCAGACGCGCGACGTCCGTCAGGGCCGCCGCTCCCCCGGCCCGGTCCGTGCCCGCGGAGTCGATCGTCGGCGTCGAGGCGAGCCACTCCGCGAAGACCGCGAGGTCCCGACGGTAGGCCGCGACCGTGTGCTGCGACAGCCCTCGCTCGACGGCGACGTGCCGCAGGTAGGCGTCGGTGGCACGGTCGAGCGGGATCACCCCACAAAGCTAGTGCCGGACCGCACTGCCGAGGCCGTCAGTGCAGACCGGCGTCCGGCTCTCCGAAACGGCAGGCGGTGAAGGTCACCGTGAGTCCGGCCCGGGTGGGGGCGGCGCAGAACAGCCCGGCCGACATGACGGCGTCCGGGTCGAGGTGCGCGACCCGCACCAGCCGAGGCTCCTCACCGTCGGCCCAGGCCCGGATCGTCACGGCGTCACCGGAGCGGCTCGCGCGCACCGTCACGACCCGCCCGGTCCAGGACGGCACGGGCGCGACGGACCAGTCGGAGGTCCCGTGCGTCACGACGGCCCCGACCTGCGGCAGCCCGTCGGAGAACTCCACGCCCGCCTTCACCCACTCGTGCTCGTCGACCCGCAGGAACACCCCGGCCTGATCGAACTGCTCCGCGAAGTCGAGGACGAAGGAGACCTCCACGGCGAACGCGCGGTCGGTGGGTCGGAGGAGCGCGTGCTCCGAGTCGTGGACGAATCCGTACGAGGTCGTCCGCCAGGCGTCGCTGCCCTCCTCCGCGGTCACGAGCAGTGCGGCGCGGTCGATGACGGGCTCGACGGCGACGGGCTCGTGCGTCCAGTACCCGTCCCGCAGGAGGGCACCGAGCCCGCTGTCGGCAGTCACGCCGTCGTGCCCTGCTTGCCCGCGCCCCGCTCGATCGCGTCGACCGCCAGGGTCGCCACGACGAGCGCGGAGTTCTGCAGCCGGCCGGCGAGGATGCCCTCGACCAGCTCGGCGCGCGGCACCCACCGTGTCACGATGTCGGCCTCCTCTGCCTCGCGCTCGAAGGCCGAGGCCGTCGCACGGACCCCGCGGGCCCGGTAGACCTGGATGAACTCGTCGCTGCCGCCGGACGACGTGTTGTAGCGGACCAGGGGCTCCCAGTGGTCCGCCTCGAGGTCCGCCTCTTCACCGAGCTCCCGCTGCGCGGCGGTCAGGTGGTCCTCGCCCTCGTGGTCGAGAAGTCCGGCCGGCAGCTCCCAGTCGCGCAGCTGCACGGGGTGCCGGTACTGCTGGATGACGAGCACGCGGCCCTCGTCGTCCTCCGCGAAGACGGCCACGGCGCCGGTGTGGTCGATGTACTCGCGGACCATGTCGTGCCCGTCGTAGTCGACGTGGTCGCGGCGCACGTCCCAGACCGCGCCCTCGTACACGACGGTGGACTCGGTGACCTCGTAGGAGGCGGTCTCGTCAGCGATGGGGGCGTCAGCGGCAGTCACCCACCCATCCAAGCACGCACGTCCCGCCGAACCAGGTTCCGGACACCGCACCGCGCTTTTCCTTGGTTCCGTGTGCGGAACCTGGTTCCGAACGCGACCCCACGACGGACGGGAGGCGCGGTGCCGGCCGGCACCGTCCTCCCTCGCAGGCTCGGTCGGCGCGCCCCGCGCAACGCTTCGCGTCGCCGCCGAGCGGGGCGCGCCCGTCCGTGAGGTGGTCGCGTCAGGCGACGACCTCTGCCGACTCCTCGGCCGGGTCGAACAGGCTGGACGCCTCGTGCCGCGCGATCGCCGCGTCGACCAGCCCGGCGAACAGCGGGTGGGCCTTCGTCGGCCGCGACCGCAGCTCCGGGTGCGCCTGCGTGGCGATGTAGAACGGGTGCACGTCGCGCGGCAGCTCGACGTACTCGACGAGGGTGCCGTCGGGCGAGGTGCCCGAGAACACCAGGCCGGCGTCCGCGATCTGCTGACGGTAGGCGTTGTTCACCTCGTAGCGGTGACGGTGGCGCTCGGAGGCCTCCGGCGCACCGTACAGCGACGCGGCGAGCGACCCGTCCGCGAACTTCGCGGGGTAGAGGCCGAGGCGCATCGTGCCGCCCAGGTCGCCACCGGCGATGATGTCGACCTGCTCGGCCATCGTCGCGATCACCGGCGTCGAGGTCTCCGGGTCGAACTCGGTGCTCGACGCGTCGGTCAGGCCGGCCTCGTGCCGGGCGTACTCGATGACCATGCACTGCAGGCCGAGGCACAGGCCGAGCGTGGGGATGCCCTGCTCGCGGGCGAAGCGGAGCGCACCGAGCTTGCCCTCGATGCCGCGCACGCCGAAGCCGCCGGGGACGCAGATGCCGTCGACGTCGCCGAGCTGCTTCGCGGCACCCTCGGGCGTCGTGCAGTCGTCGGACACGACCCACTTCAGCGTGACCTTGGCGTTGTGGGCGAAGCCGCCCGCACGCAGGGCCTCGGTGACGGACAGGTAGGCGTCCGGCAGGTCGATGTACTTGCCGACCAGGGCGATCGTCACGTGCTTCTTCGGCTCGTGCACCGCGTCGAGGACGGGGTTCCACGCGGACCAGTCGACGTCGTGCGCGTCGAGCTTCAGCGCGTCGATGATGACCTGGTCGAGGCCCTGGTCGTGCAGCAGCGTCGGGAGGTCGTAGATCGACGGCACGTCCACCGCGTTCACCACGGCGTCCTCGTCGACGTCGCACATCAGGGCGATCTTGCGCTTGTTCGCGTCCGACACCGGGCGGTCCGAGCGGAGCACGAGGGCGTCCGGCTGGATGCCGATGGAGCGGAGCGCGGCGACCGAGTGCTGCGTCGGCTTGGTCTTCTGCTCGCCCGAGGCGCTCATGAACGGCACGAGCGACACGTGCACGAAGAACACGTTGTTGCGGCCGAGCTCGTGACGGACCTGGCGCGCGGACTCGATGAAGGGCTGAGACTCGATGTCACCGACCGTGCCGCCGACCTCGGTGATGATGACGTCGGGCTGCGGGTCGTTCTCGGCCTGCTCGCGCATCCGACGCTTGATCTCGTCGGTGATGTGCGGGATGACCTGCACCGTGTCGCCGAGGTACTCGCCGCGACGCTCCTTGGCGATGACGCTCGAGTAGACCTGGCCGGTCGTGACGTTCGCGGCCTGCGACAGGTCGATGTCGAGGAAGCGCTCGTAGTGCCCGATGTCGAGGTCCGTCTCGGCGCCGTCGTCGGTCACGAAGACCTCGCCGTGCTGGAACGGGTTCATGGTGCCCGGGTCCACGTTGAGGTACGGGTCGAGCTTCTGCATGACGACCTTGAGGCCGCGCGCCGTGAGCAGGTTGCCGAGGCTGGCCGCCGTCAGGCCCTTGCCGAGGGACGAGACGACCCCGCCGGTCACGAAGATCTGCTTCGTGACCTTCGGGGTCGAGGTCGAAGAATTGGTTCCGCCGCTGAGAGTGTCCGCCACGGGGTTCCATCGTACGTCAGAACTGCCGGGAGGCGCGACCCGCGTTCGCCGCGGGCGTTGCGCCCGCCGGTCGGTCACCCCCGCCGAGACGCCACGGCCCGCGCGAGACGCGGCAGGTTCCGGCGGCGTCTCGCCGCACGGCTGGCGTCTCGCGCTGACGCCGGCGTCTCGCGATGACCACGGGGCGGGCGTGAGCCGAGAGGCGGAGGTGGGGCGAGCCTCCAGGCCGACCGACGCCTACGCGCGCTGACCGGCGACGTCGAGGAGCTCGCGCGCGTGCTCGATGCCGCTCGCGCTGTCGCCCAGACCGGAGAGCAGGCGCGCCATCTCCTGGAGCCGTTCCTCGCCCTCGAGCCGCCGCACGCTCGACGAGGTCACGGCGCCGCTGGCGTCCTTGACGACGTTGAGGTGGTTGTTCGCGAAGGCGGCGACCTGTGCGAGGTGCGTGACGACGATGACCTGCGTGCGCTCCGCGAGCTTCGCGAGCCGCCGACCGATCTCGATCGCCGCGGCACCGCCGACACCGGCGTCCACCTCGTCGAAGACGAAGGTCGGGACGGTCGTGCTGCCGGCCATGACGACCTCGATCGCGAGCATGACGCGCGAGAGCTCGCCGCCGGACGCACCCTTGCCGATCGGGCGCGGGTCGGTACCGGAGTGCGGCTGGAGCAGGATCGCGACCTGGTCGCGCCCGTGCCGGCGGTACTCGCCACCGTCGGTGACCTCGACGACGAGCGTCGCGCCGGCCATCGCCAGCGTCCGCAGCTCCGCGGTGACCCGCTTCGCCAGGTCGCCGGCCGCCTTCGTCCGGGCCGTCGTGAGCGCGGCGGCCGTCTGCTCGAGGGCCTGCTCGTCCTGTTCGACGGCCTGCTGCAGCGCGACGATGCGGTCGTCGTCGCCGTCGAGCTCCAGGAGCCGATCGCTCGCCCGCTGGCCGTACGCGATGACGTCGTCGACGGTCTCGCCGTACTTGCGGGTCAGGTTCGCCAGGAGCGCCCGGCGCTCGTTGACGAGCTCGAGGTCGTGGCCGGCGTCCGGCTCCAGCGAACCGAGGTAGCTGGACAGCCCGGCGGAGGCGTCCGACGCCTGGATCCCGAGTTCGGTCAGTTGCTCGAGCACGGGTTGCAGGGCCGGGTCCGACCCGGCGACGCGCTCGACGGCGCGGCGCGCTGCCTCGACCAGGCCGACCACGTCCGCGACGCCGTCGAGCGACTCGCTCGAGAGGGCCTCGTGGGCGGTGCCGGCCGCCAGGCGGAGCTCCTCGAGGTTGCCGAGGCGTTCGGCACGCTCCGCGAGCTCGACGTCCTCGCCGGGTTGCGGGTCCACCGACTCGATCTCGTCGGACGCGGCACGGATCCGCTCGGCCTCGGCGACGCGGTCGTCGCGGTCCCGCACGAGCGCCTCCAGCTCGCCGGCGTGGGCCTGCCAGGTGTCGTAGGCGGCGACGTAGGCGTCCAGCGCCCGCTGCACGGCCCTGCCACCGAACCCGTCGAGGGCTGCGCGCTGCGCCGACGCCGAGGTCAGGCGGATCTGGTCCGACTGCCCGTGCACGGTCACCAGCTGGTCGGCGAGTTCACCGAGCACCGCGACCGGGGCGCTGCGGCCGCCGACGGTCGCGCGGCTGCGGCCCTCGGCGGAGACCGTGCGGGTGAGGATGAGCTCGCCGTCCTCGACCGTGCCGCCGGCGTCCTCGACACGCTCCGCGACGGCGGCGTGGTCCGGTACGTGCCAGCGTCCCTCGACCACCGCGCTCGAGGCACCGCGGCGCACCGAGCCGGCGTCCGCGCGCGCACCGAGCAGCAGCCCGAGCGCCGTCACGATCATGGTCTTGCCCGCACCGGTCTCCCCGGTGACGACGGTGAAGCCGGGCCCGAGCTCGAGCGTGGTCTCGCCGATGACGCCGAGGTCGGAGATGACGATCTCCTCGATCATGCGTCGTCCTCGGTCGCCGGGCCGCGCCACCCGGCGACGGGCAGCTGGAACTTCGCGACCAGCCGGTCGGTGAACGGGGCGTCCTTCAGGCGTGCGACCCGGACCGGATCGGGTGAACGACGGACCTCCACCCGGGCGCCCGGCGGCAGGTCGTGCGTCCGCCGGCCGTCGCACCAGAGGACCCCGACGCCGCTCGTCCGCCGCAGGACCTCGATCGCCAGCGTGCAGTCGGGACCGACGACGATCGGTCGGGCGAACAGGGCGTGCGCGCTGAGCGGCACCATCAGCAGGGCGTCGACGTCCGGCCAGACGATCGGGCCGCCGCCCGAGAACGAGTACGCGGTGGACCCCGTCGGGGTCGCGACGACGACGCCGTCGCAGCCGAAGGACGACAGCGGACGACCGTCGACCTCGGTCACGACCTCGAGCATGCGCTCACGGGAGGCCTTCTCGATCGTCGCCTCGTTCAACGCCCACGACGAGTAGACGACCTCGTGCCCGACGACCACGTCGACCTGGAGCGTCACGCGCTCCTCGACCTTGTAGTCGCCGCTCAGGGCGCGTTCGACCGTGGCGCGCAGCCCGTCGCGCTCGCTCTCGGCGAGGAACCCGACGTGTCCCAGGTTCACGCCGACGATCGGCGCACCCGTGCCGCGCGCCAGCTCGGCCGCCCGGAGGATCGTGCCGTCGCCGCCGAGGACGATGACGATCTCGAGCTGGTCGGCCTGCACGTCGACGCCCAGGATGTCGACCTGACCGACCGAGGCCTCGGCCCGCCGGACGTCGGCGTACTCGTCGAACGGCATCACCGGGGTGAGTCCCGCGGCGTGGAGCAGGTCGCAGACCTCGACGGCGGCGTCGATGGAGTCCTGTCGGCCCGTGTGGGAGACGAGCAGGATGTGCCGGTCGTCGTCGCTCATGCAGCCCCTTCGGTGAGTTCGGTGGCCCGATCGATCCACGCTGTCGGGTTCCCCCATCCTGCCGGATCACCCCCGACACGGCGCTGGAAGTGCGCGAGGTACTCGTGGTTGCCGTGCGTGCCGACGATCGGCGACGCGGCGAGTCCGACCGTCCCGAGGCCGGTATCCCACGCCGACCACAGCACGTTCATCAGCGCGTCGTTCCGCAGCCCGGGATCGCGCACGATGCCCTCGCGCACACCGCCGCGGCCGACCTCGAACTGCGGCTTCACGAGCAGCACGAACTCGTCGGCGGGCACGGCCTCGGCCAGCACGGGCAGGACGATGCGCAGGGAGATGAAGGACAGGTCGCCGACCACCAGGCTGGTGCGGGGCGCCTCGGGGTCGAGTGCCGCGTAGTCGTCGGCGGTGAGGTCGCGGGCGTTGCAGCCCTCGACCACCCGGACGCGCTCGTCGATCGCGATCACCGGGTCGAGCTGGCCGTGCCCGACGTCGAGGGCGACCACGCGGGCCGCGCCGTGGTGGAGCAGCACCTGGGTGAACCCGCCGGTGCTGGCACCCACGTCGAGCACCACGCGCCCGCCCGGGTCGACGTCGAAGACCTCGAGCGCGCGGACGAGCTTCCGCGCCGCGCGGGACACCCACTCGTCCTCGGTGTCCACGACGAGTTCGGCGTCCGGGGCGACCGGGGCCGAGGGCTTCACGACGGCCGTCCCGTCGACGGTCACCCGGCCGGCCTGGACCAGCTTCGCCGCCGCGGTCCGTGAGCGCACGAGTCCGCGGGTGGCGAGCAGTGCGTCCAGCCGGACCGGTCGGCGGTCGTCGTGCTCAGGCACCCGTGCCGCCGTCGCCTCGTCCGCTCCCCCACACCTGGGACGCGCCGGCGGCACGGCCGGAGCTGTGACCGTGCGGCGCCTGACCGCTCTCGAGCCGGGTGCGCAGATCGTCGTGCAGCGCGGAGAAGGCGTCGGCGCGCTCGGGCAGGGGCAGGGCCTCGGCAGCGGCGGTGCGGGCCGCGAAGTCGTCGGGCTGCTGCGGCTGCGGCTGCGGCTGCGGCTGCTCGGGCGGCTGCGGCTGCTGCGGCTGCGGCTGCGGCTGCGGCTGCGGCTGCTCGGGCTGCTGCGGCGCTGGTGTCTGCGGCTGGTGCGGGTCGTGCACGTCGGTCAACCTACTCGCCGCCGTACAGCTTCGGGTCGACGTCGAGGCCGTAGATCGCCAGGCCCGACTCCCAGATGAGCGCCGCGCCCGCCCGGAGCAGGTCGATCGGGGAGCCGGCGTCCAGCACCCGCACGACGTGGCCGTGCATCGCGACGGTGGCGTCGCCGACCGTGACGTAGCGCGTGCCGTCCGGGTCCTGCCGCCGCACCGTCACCGGGTAGGGCGCGGACAGCTCGCGCAGGTCCTGCAGCACGTAGGTCGGACGCGAGCGCTGGTCGGCCGCGAGCACCTGCTTCGCCTGGTCGATGCCCGTCAGCACGAGCACGCTGGGGATCCCCGCCTCGTTCGCGCCCTTGATGTCCGTGTCGAGACGGTCACCGATGAACAGCGGGTGCTCACCGCCGAACCGCGCGATCGCGGCATCGAAGATCGGCCGTTCCGGCTTGCCCGCGACGACCGGCATCCGGCCGACGGCCTGGTGCACGGCGGACACGAGCGTTCCGTTGCCGGGCGCGATGCCCCGCTCCACCGGGATCGACCAGTCCATGTTCGTCGCGACCCACGGCACGTCCGGGTCGGCGAGGGCGAACGACGCCTCGGCCAGGTGCGTCCACCCGAGGTCCGGTGAGAACCCCTGGATGACCGCTGCCGGCGCGTCGTCGGCGCTCGTCGTCACGGTGAAGCCCGCCTGCTCGACGATGCTCGTCAGCCCGACACCGCCCGTCACCAGCACGGTGGACCCGGCTGGCACGAGCGTCTCGAGCAGCCGGACGCCCGCCTGCGACGAGGTCACGACGTCGTCGGCCGAGACCTCGAGCCCGTAGCCCTGCAGGTGCTCGGCCACGTCGGACGGCCGGCGCGAGGCATTGTTCGTGATGTACCCGACACGCGCCGTCACCGACGCCCGGGTGAGCGCCTCGACCGCGTGCGGGATCGCGTTCCGCCCGCGGTACACGACGCCGTCGAGGTCCGTGAGGACGACGTCCACACCGTCCGTCGGGGGCCTCGGGACCTCAGTCGGCTGCGGACCCGTCGACGTCGCGGGGGTCGTCGTCGTCGATCTCGCCGAGGTCGTCGTCGGGGTCGACGTCGTCGCCGAGCTGGTCGGTGTCGTCGAGCGCTCCGGCTCCGTGCTCGTCCCCGGCGACGGACTCGTCACCGACGACGGGCTCGTCGTGTCCTTCGACTTCTTCCTCGACCACATCGACAGTCTCCCATGCGTTCTCGTCGGCGATCTCAGCCAGGGCGGCGGCGGCCCGGTCGACCCGCGCCCACCACTCGTCGGCCTCGTCCTGACGGCCGAGCTCCTCGAGCGTGGCCGCGTAAGCACTGTAGAGGGCCGGTGACCAGCTGTAGGCCGTGGTCGGGTCGAGCTGCGGGATCTCGAGCTCGCCGAGGGCAGCCGTCGGGTTGCCCAGGTCGAGCCGGGCGCCCGACATCGCGATCGCCAGTTCGACCTGCACCGCCGTGTCCAGCGCGGCGCGGTCGATCGACCGGCCGAGCTCGAGTGCACGCTCGGGCCGACCGAGGCCCCGCTCGCAGTCCACCATCATCGGCAGCTGGTCGTTCTTGCCGGAGATCCGACGGTAGGTGCGGAGCTCGCGGAGCGCGGTGGCGAAGTCGCCCGTGCGGTACGCGGTGATGGCCGCCGTCTCTCGGACGACGGCGACACGGCCAGCACGACGAGCGGCGCTCAGAGCGTGGAGGTTCGCCGTCTCCGGGTCCTCGTCGACGAGCAGCGCCGCCATGACGAGGTGCTTCGCCACCCAGTCCGCGTTGTCCTTGCTGAGCGTCTTGAGCTCCGCGCGGGCGGCCGGGTCGAGGTCGCGCGCCGAGACGCTCTCGTCGATCTCGGGGTCGTCGTGGCGCGGGCGGACGGAGCGGGTGCCGTACGGGTCCCGGTCCTCCCAGTCGTCGCGCGCGGCCTCGCCGAAGCGGGCACCGGCGTGCCGGGAGCCGTCACCGAAGCGAGGGCGGTCACCGCGGTCGTCACCACGGCCGAACGATCGACGGTCGCCGTCGCGCTGCGGACGGCGGTCGCCGCCCTCGCGCTGTGGACGACGGTCGTCGCCCCCGCGGAACGGAGCGCGCTCACCGCGATCGCGGAACGGACGGCGCTCGTCACCGTCGCGCTGCGGACGACGGACATCGCCCCCACGGTACGGACGACGCTCGTCACCATCACGCTGCGGACGACGGTCGTCGCCCCCGCGGAACGGAGCGCGCTCACCGCGATCGCGGTAGGGACGGCGCTCGTCACCGTCGCGCTGCGGACGACGGACATCGCCCCCACGGTACGGACGACGCTCCTCACCATCACGCTGCGGACGGCGGTCGTCACCGCCGCGGTACGGACGACGCTCACCCCCGTCACGCTGCGGACGGCGGTCGTCGCCACCACGGAACGGACGACGCTCGCCCCCGTCACGCTGCGGACGACGATCGCCGCCGTCGCGGGAGGGGCGACGGTCGCCGCCCTCACGCTGCGGACGACGGTCGTCACCACCACGGAAGGGACGATCACTGCCACGAGGACCATCGCCCCGCGGCGGACGACCGGCACCGTCACGGTCGCCCTGCCGGGCCGGGCGACGGCCACCGTCGGCGAACGACCGGTCACCGTCACGGAAGGACCGACGGTCGTCACGACCTCCACGCCCGCCGTCACGGCCACCGCGGTCACCGTCGCGCCGCGCACGATCACCCTCGCGACGCTCGAAGTCACGCGGTCCGGACGACCAGCGGCCGCCTTCGCGCCGCGCTCCGCGATCCCGGTCGTTGCGCTGCTGCTCGTCGTCGTTCGCCACCGTTGCTCCTCATCGCGTACCCGCGCCGATGTGCGCCGGGCTGTCGTCCGCTGTGTCGTTGTGTGGGTGCCGCACGGCCGTCCGTGCTCGCTGCAGGTCCAGTCCATCACGAACCGGACCGCGAGTCGAGCGACCGCGGGCGGAAACAGATGTGGCCACCGGCCTCCTCGAGAACGAGGGTCTCCCCTACGAGTTCTCGATGGAGGGCCGATGGCCACATCACTTACGTTGAGTCCGGCGGCGTCCTACTCTCCCACAAGGTCCCCCTTGCAGTACCATCGGCGCTGAGAGGCTTAGCTTCCGGGTTCGGAATGTGACCGGGCGTTTCCCTCTCGCTATGACCACCGGAACA